>NZ_BAAHAA010000001.1:0-288271 GCF_054777915.1 Nocardioides marmoraquaticus
GCTCGGCCAGCGCGTGGGCGAACCCCACGAACCGGCGTGCCTTGAACGGCGACTGTCTCGTGGCGAGCCCCACCTGCGCGGCGACCCCGTCACCCCGGCCGGCTGCGCGTTCGTGGTCGGCGAACGCGATTGTCGCCCTGGCCTGGCAGGCTGCGGCTGCGCCCTTGAGGCGTTCGCAGGCGGCGAGCAGGTCGACAAGTGCCTCGGGTGGGAGGTGGTCGACGTCCTCGGTGCCGAGGCGCGTCACCAGGGTGGTGGCGGCGTCGGTGAGGGTGTCGATCATATGTTCGATTCTAGCTATCACCGCCGACAAAATTCAGGTTGTGCACAGGGTCGCATGCGGGTTGCGGGGTCTCGAGGCTCCTCGCCCAGGGGCTCGTCGCACCTCGACCAGCAAGTCCTCTGGTGGTCGAGGTGCGAGGAGCGCCAGCGACGAGCCTCGAAACCCGGCGAGACGACTGGCGCGGCCCTTCGAGACGGTCGCTGCGCGACCTCCTCAGGGAGCAAGGAGGGCGTCCGGGGTCTCGAGGCTCCTCGCCCAGCAACTCCTCTGGTGGTCGAGGTGCGAGGAGCGCAAGCGACGAGCCTCGAGACCCGGCGAGACGGCTGGCGAGGCCCTTCGAGACGGTCGCTGCGCGACCTCCCAGGGAGCAAGGCGGCGCGTGCGACCTCCCCAGGGAGGGCCGGCGGGTTGTGCGGGCGGGGAGGGTGGAGGGGTGAAGCCACGACGTCGCCGCCGGTCCGCCCTTCTCGCGTCGCTCGCTGCGGGTGCCGTGGTCTTCGCCGGGTGCGGGTCGGAGGCGGGGGGTGACGGCGACGCGCTCGGCGGCGGCCGCACCGCGGCCGGAGCCCAGGACGAGGCGTCCGAGGGCGAGCGGCCTTTCGAGGTCGAGGAGGTCGACGAGCTCGCGGAGCCGTGGGCGATGGCGTTCCTGCCCGGCTCGGGCGACCTGCTCGTGACCGAGCGCAGCGGCACGCTCCACCTGCGCGACCAGGAGACCGGCGACCGGGTCGAGGTGGTCGGCACGCCCGAGGTCGTGGCCGAGGGGCAGGGCGGGCTCGGCGACGTGCTGCCGGGCCCGTCGTACGCCGACGACGGCACCGTCTACCTCAGCTGGGTCGAGGCGGGCGACGACGGCACCTCCGGTGCGGTCGTCGGCCGGGCCCGGCTCGTCACCGACGGCGAGCCCCGCCTCGAGGGGCTCGAGACGGTCTGGGAGCAGTCGCCGAAGGTCGAGGGCAACGGGCACTTCTCGCACCGGCTCGCGCTCGACCCGGAGGGCGAGCACCTGTACGTCAGCTCCGGCGACCGGCAGAAGTTCACGCCCGCCCAGGACACGAGCAACAACCTCGGCAGCGTCGTGCGGCTCACCCTCGACGGCGACCCGGCGCCGGGCAACCCGCTCGAGGACGAGGGGGGCGTCTCGGCCGAGCTGTGGAGCTGGGGCCACCGCAACGCCCTGGGCCTCGAGCTCGCCCCCGACGGCAACCTCTGGGTCTCCGAGATGGGGCCCGAGGGCGGCGACGAGCTCAACCTCGTCGAGGCCGGCAGCAACTACGGCTGGCCCGAGGCCTCCAACGGCAGCAACTACGGCGGCAGCGACATCCCCGACCACGCCGACGGCGACGGCTTCGTCGCCCCCGTGGCCTGGTGGGACCCGAGCATCTCCCCCGGCAGCCTCATGATCTACGACGGCGACGCGTTCCCCGAGTGGCAGGGCGACGCCTTCCTGGGCGCGCTGTCGGGCGAGGCGCTGGTGCGCGTCGACCTCGACGGCGACCGGGCGGGCGAGATCGAGGCCTGGCCGATGGGCGAGCGCGTCCGGGCCGTCGAGCAGAGCCCTGACGGCTCGGTCTGGCTGCTCGAGGACGCCGGCTCCGGCCGCCTGCTGCGCCTCACCCCGACCGGGGCCTGAGCCCGGCCGACCAGGCGCAGACGAGCCGGGCGTCCCGGTGCCCACCCAGCGCGTCGAGCCGTCTCAGCTCCGCTCCCGCATCAGATGACGCCCGCGCACCGATCGAGCAGCAGGTCGAGGTGGCCGTCTCCCGGGACGCCGCGCTGCACCAACGTCACGTGGGCCGCGGACCGACCTGACGCTCAGCCCCAGGGCGCGTGGACCGAGTCGGCGGCGATGGTGAGCACCAGGCGCTCGCCGGCGCCGCCGCCGAAGCCGGGATAGGGCCGACCGAGGTAGCGCTGCGACAACGCGTCGATGTGCTCGGCGGCCCCCTCGGTCGTCGTCGCGACCACACGGCCGCGCACGGCCCAGTACCGGCCCGGCGCATCGGGGTCGGCGAGCGCGACGGCCACGCGCGGGTCGCGGGCGACGTTGCGCGCCTTCTGGTGCGTGGTCACGGTGTTGACGACCACGTGCTCGCCGTCGGTGTCGCACCAGGTCTCCGTCACCTGCGGCGAGCCGTCGGGCATCAGTGTGGTGAGGAAGCAGCGCGCGCGACCGCGCAGCAGGTCGAGGAGGTCAGACGGGAGGCTCGTCACCTCCCCATCGTGCCAGTGGGGCACCGACGCCACCGCCCCGAGCGGGCCGGCGTGACCGGACCTCTCCCTAGGTCTGCGAGGTCCGGTCACGCCCGTGCTCAGGGCAGCCGCAGGCGCTGACCCACCTGGATGACGTCGGGGTCGACCAGGGTGCCGCGGTTGGCGGCGAACAGGGCTAGCCAGCCTCCGTCGACCCCCTGGCTGCCGGCGATGCGCGCCAGGGTGTCGCCGCTGCGGACGACGTAGCTGCCCCCCGACGCCGACGCCGGCGCCGACCGCTCGGCGCCGGACCGCGACGGACGGCTCTCGCGCGCCTGCCCGGGCGACCCGGCGGCGTCGGACTGCCCGAGGCCGAGCCTCGCCGAGCAGGCCGGCCAGGCGCCCCAGCCCTGGCCGTCGAGCACGCGCTCGGCGACGGCGATCTGCTGGGCGCGCGTGGCCAGGTCGGCGCGCGGCGCGTACTGCTTGCCGCCGTACCCGACCCACGTGGGCTGGTGGAACTGCAGGCCGCCGTAGTAGCCGTTGCCGGTGTTGATCCGCCAGTTGCCGCTCGACTCGCACTGGGCCAGCCGGTCCCAGGTGTCGCCCGAGGCGGCCTCGGCCGGCGACGCGACGAGCGCGGGCGCGGCGACGACGGCCGCGGAGGCGACCAGGGTCCCGAGAGCCCGGCGGAGGCGTGCAGGTGCGTGGTGTCGCATGGGTGTGTCCCTCTCCGGCGCCTGCGAGGTCAGCTGTCGGGTTCGGGCAGAGAGGTCGTGCGTGCCCGGCGCGGCGTGCGCGCTTCACCCCGAGACAACCCGAGGGCTGTCGTGGTGCGTCGGGTCCCCCGCTCCCGTCCGGTCCGAGATCGAGGACGGCCCCGGGTGGTGGACGGGACTCGGCGCGAGCCCCCGGGGCAGCAGGTGGAAAGCGTCCACGCTACCCCGCGGGCAGAACCGGGCCCAGAACCGGTTGAGCAACGGGGAGGTCCGTGCCATCATGTAGATGAACTCTCAACTACGCGTGCCAGGGAGCGCCATGAGCACCGTGCAGATCACCCCCGAGGTCGACGTCCGGCGAGCCGAGGACCGCTACCGGACGGACGTCGGGTGGCTGGACTCGAAGCACTCGTTCTCCTTCGGCCACCACCACGACCACCGCAACACCCACCACGGGCTGCTGCTGGTCAACAACGACGACGCCGTCGACCCCGGCACGGGCTTCGACACCCACCCGCACCGCGACATGGAGATCGTGACGTGGGTGCTGCGGGGTTCGCTGGTGCACCAGGACTCCACCGGGCACAACGGCGTGATCTACCCCGGCCTCGCCCAGCGGATGAGCGCCGGCACCGGCATCCTGCACTCCGAGAAGAACGACTCCTGGCGCACCCACGCCGACACCCACGCCGGCGCCCCGCAGGACCCCGTGCACTTCGTGCAGATGTGGGTCGTGCCCGACGAGCGCAGCGTGACGCCGGGCTACGAGCAGCTCGAGCTGCCCCACGACCTGCTCGACGGTCGGCTCCACCCGGTCGCCTCCGGCATGGCCCACCACGCCGACGACACCGCCATCCGCATCCACAACCGGTACGCCGCCCTGCACGCCGCCCGGCTCCGACCGGGCCAGTCGGTGCAGCTGCCCGAGGCGCCGTACCTGCACCTGTTCGTGCCGGTCGGCGCGGTCGCCCTGGAGGGCGCCGGGCCCCTCGCGACCGGCGACGCCGTGCGCTTCACCGCCACCGGCGGCCAGCGCGTCACCGCCACCGAGCCCGCCGAGATCCTCGTCTGGGAGATGCACGCCGGCATCGCGGCCTGAGCCCACCCCAGCACCGCCCACCGACCGCGGAGGAACCATGACCGACGCCCCCGACGTCCCCGACGTCCACGCCGAGCAGGCCACGCGCCGCGAGGAGATCCGGCGGCGTCACCTGCAACCGCGCGACCGACGCCCCGCGTCCACGGCCCGCGGGATGCACCACACCGCGCTGGTCAGCAGCGACGTCGAGCGGACCATCGGGTTCTACCAGAGCGTGCTGGGCTTCCCGCTGACCGAGCTGGTCGAGAACCGCGACTACCCCGGCTCCTCCCACTTCTTCTTCGACATCGGCCACGGCAACCTGCTCGCGTTCTTCGACTTCCCCGGGCTCGACCTGGGCCCGTACGCCGAGGTGCTCGGTGGGCTCCACCACTGCGCCATCTCCGTCGACCCCGCCGGCTGGGACGACCTGGTCGCCCGGCTCGCCGCCGCCGGCGTGGAGCACGAGGTGCACAGCGGGGTCTCGGTCTACTTCCGCGACCCCGACGGTGCCCGGATCGAGCTGATCGCCGACCCGCTCGGCGAGATGTACGGCCAGCAGGTGCTCTGAGCGCCACGCCCGGTCGGGCGCTGCCGGGGCACTGCCGTGGGAGGGTGGCGCGGTGAGCCCGTCCTCCCCCGGCGCCCGCCGCGGGCGGCCCGGCTACGACCAGCAGACCGTGCTGCGCCGGGCCATCGAGCTGTTCAACGAGCGCGGCTACGACGCGACGAGCGTCGCCGACCTCGCGCGAGACCTGGGCCTGTCGAAGTCGGCGATCTTCCACCACGTCGCCAGCAAGGAGGACCTGCTGGCCGCGGCGCTCGACGAGGCGCTGACGGGCCTGTCCGCAGCGACCGACGCCGCCGGCTCCGCGTCGACCGGCACGGCGTACGAGCGGCTGCGGGCCACCGTCGCCGAGTCGGTGCGCATCCTGGCCGCGCACCTGCCCGCCGTCACGCTGCTGCTGCGGGTGCGGGGCAACAGCGAGGTGGAGCAGCAGGCGTTGCGACGGCGGCGCGACATCGACGAGCGGCTGGCGCAGCTGGTCCGCGAGGCCGCGGCCGACGGCGACATCCGCGACGACGTCGAGCCGGAGCTGGTGAGCCGGCTGGTCTTCGGCACCGTCAACTCCCTGGTCGAGTGGTACCGGCCCGGGGGCGCCGTGTCGCCCGACGACCTCGCGACGGCCGTCGTGCGACTGACCTTCGAGGGCCTGGCCCCGCGCTGAGCGGGGTCAGGCATCGAAGTCGACGGTGACCCGGTCGCTGACGGGGACGGTCTGGCAGGTCAGCACGAAGCCGCGCGCGACCTCGTCGTCGTCGAGGGCGTAGTTGCGGCGCATGTCGACCTCGCCCGAGGTGACGTGGGCCCGGCAGGTCCCGCACACCCCGCCCTTGCAGGCGAAGGGGAGGTCGCTGCGGGTGGCGGCCGCGCCGTCGAGCAGGGTCGTGGTGCGAGGCACGGGCGACGTCGTCGTGCGCCCGTCGAGGCTGACGGTGACCTGCACGCTGTCGTCGCCGGCACCGGGGCCCGGCGCCGGACGATCGAGCTCCGGCGGCGGCTCGTCGACGAAGAAGAGCTCGGCGTGGACGCGGCTTCGGTCGACACCCGCCTCGTGGAGCACCTCGCGCGCCTCGGTGACCAGCCCGAAGGGACCGCACAGCCAGACGTGGTCGAGCGCGTGGACCGGCACGAGCGCCCCCAGCAGCCGGCGCAGGCGGTCGGAGTCGATGCGGCCCGAGAAGAGGTCGACCGCGCGCGGCTCGCGCGAGAGCACGTGGACGAGCTCGAAGCGGGAGGGGAAGCGGTCCTTCAGGTCGGCGAGCTCCTCGGCGAACATCACCGAGTCCGTCGACCGGTTGCCGTAGAGCAGGGTCACCCTGGCCTCGGGGTGCTGCAGCACGGTCGCGGCGATCGACAGCATCGGGGTGATGCCGGAGCCGGCGGCGACGCACAGGTGGCGACCACCGGTCGCGGGGTCGGCCCTGAAGCTGCCCGACGGAGGCTGCACCTCGACGGTGTCCCCGGGCCGGACCTCGCGCACCAGCCAGGACGAGAACAGGCCGTCGGGGATCTCGCGCACGCCGATGCGCGGCGGGGCCCCGGCGGGGGAGCAGATCGAGTAGGACCGCCGCTCCTCCCGACCGTGGACGTCGCGTTGCAGCGTCAGCGTCTGGCCCGCAGCGAAGTCGAACGCCTCGCGCAGGTGGTCGGGCACCTCGAAGGTGACGGCGGCCGCGTCGTCGCACAGCCGGTCGACCCGCGCGACGCGCAGGGGGTGGAACGCCGTGCGGGACGGGACGGCGGTCGTGGTCACCTCAGATCTCCTTCACGTGCTCGAAGGGCTCCAGGCACTCGGCGCACCGGTAGAGCGCCTTGCAGGCGGTCGCGCCGAACTCGGAGGTCAGCTCGGTCTGCCCGGAGCCGCACCTCGGGCAGCGCAGCGACCGGCGGCGCGGCAGCAGCCGCAGCGGCACGGGGCCGTCGGCCGGCGCGGCCCCCGGGGGCGAGATCCCGTGCTCCTGCAGGGCCCTCCGGCCTGCGTCGCTGATCCAGTCCGACGACCATGCCGGCCGAAGGCTGACGACGACGTCGGCGTCGACCCCCTCGTCGGCCAGGGCGTGCACCAGGTCGTCGCGCATCGTCGCCATCGCGGGGCAGCCGGAGTAGGTCGGGGTGATCGTCACCCGCACGCGCCCGTCGTCAGCCGGCTCGACGGAGCGCAGCACGCCGAGGTCGAGCAGCGTGAGCATCGGCATCTCGGGGTCGCGCACGCCGGCGGCGACCTCGCGGGCCCGCGCCAGCCGGCTCACCAGCGACCCAGGGGGTGCTCGCGGGCGACCACCTGCATCTCGGCCAGCATCCGGCCGAGGTGCTCGGTGTGCCGGCCGTCGCGGCCCGTCAGGCCGCCGTGCGACCCGACGACCCTGACCTCGGGACGGTCGACCTCGGCGACGCCGAGGACCTGGTCGAGGAGCACGTCGACCTCGGCCGCGACCTCGCTGGGCAGCGCCGCGACGCCGTCGGCAGCGAGCACGGTCTCGGTCGGGTGGTCGAGGTCGAGCTCCCAGCGCAGCGGCCAGACGGTCGCCAGGCCGGCGACCAGGCGACGGCGCGACTCCTCGGTGCCCTGGGCCAGCGTCACCACCCACCGGGCCGCGTAGTCGCGGTGGTAGGCGAGCTCCTTGACCGCCTTGTCCGCGATCGCCGCCACCACGGGGTCGCGGCTGCCGACCAGCCGCTGCGCCAGGGCCAGGCGCCACGTCGAGAGCAGCAGCAGCCGCGACACGGTGACCGCGAAGTCGCCGTTGGGCTGCTCGACCAGCCGCACGTTGCGGAAGTCGCCCTGCGAGCGAAAGAACGCCAGGGCGTCCTCCGGCGGCACCGGCGAGCCCTCCGGCAGCACCGGCACCACCCGCGGATCGGCCGCCGCCGCCCGGGCCAGCAGCAGCCGCGCCTGGCCGAGCAGGTCGAGCGCGATGTTGGCCAGCGCGATGTCGTCCTCCAGGTCGGGCGCGCGGCTGCACCACTCGGAGAGCCGGTGCGAGGCGACGAGCGCGTCGTCGCCGAGCATCAGGCAGTACGCCGCCAGCGCGGCGTGGTCGACACCGTCGGGCACGGTGGTGTCGACGCCGGCGAGGGGGTCCTCGAAGGAGGTGCCGAACGCCCACTGCGAGTCGTCGCCACCGAGGAGGCCGTCGTAGACCGAGTCGTGTGCCACGTCGTCGCCCCTCACATGTGCGGGACGTCGGCGGGGACGTCGTAGAAGGTGGGGTGGCGGTAGACCTTGTCGCCCGAGGGAGCGAAGAGCGGGTCCTTCTCGTCGGGGCTGGACGCCGTGATCGCGTCGGCACGCACCACCCAGATCGAGACGCCCTCGTTGCGCCGGGTGTAGACGTCGCGGGCGTTGCGCACGGCCGACCGGTCGTCGGCGGCGTGCAGCGACCCGACGTGCACGTGGTTGAGCCCGCGCTTGCCGCGCACGAAGACCTCGTAGAGCGGCCACTCGCCGCGAACCTCCTCGCTCACCGCCCGGCCTCCTGCTTCGCGGCCCCCTGCTTCGCGGCCCCCTGCTTCGCGGCCGCCGCGACCGCCGCCTCGCGGACCCAGGCGCCGTCGTCCCAGGCGGCCCGGCGGTGCGCCAGGCGCTGGGCGTTGCACGGCCCCTCGCCCCGCACGACCCGGGCGAACTCCTCCCAGTCGGGCTGGCCGAAGTCGTGGTGGCCGCGCTCGGCGTTCCACCGCAGCTCGGGGTCGGGCAGGGTCACGCCGAGGCGCTCGGCCTGCGGCACCGACATGTCGACGAACTTCTGGCGCAGGTCGTCGTTGGTGTCGCGCTTGATGCCCCACGCCATCGACTGCGCCGTGTTGGGCGAGTCGGCGTCGGGCGGGCCGAACATCATCAGCGCCGGCCACCAGAACCGGTCGACCGACTCCTGCACCATGGCGCGCTGCTCGTCGGTGCCCGACATCATCGTCATCAACAGCTCGTAGCCCTGCCGCTGGTGGAAGGACTCCTCCTTGCAGACCCGGATCATCGCGCGGCCGTAGGGGCCGTACGACGTGCGGCACAGCGGCACCTGGTTGCAGATCGCGGCACCGTCGACGAGCCAGCCGATCGTGCCCACGTCGGCGTACGACAGCGTCGGGTAGTTGAAGATCGAGGAGTACTTCTGCTGCCCCGAGAGCAGCTTCTCGGTCAGCTCGGTGCGCGAGACGCCGAGCGTCTCGCAGGCCGAGTACAGGTAGAGACCGTGGCCCGCCTCGTCCTGCACCTTGGCCAGCAGCGTCGCCTTGCGGCGCAGGGAGGGCGCCCGGCCGATCCAGCTGCCCTCGGGCTGCATGCCGATGATCTCCGAGTGCGCGTGCTGGGCGACCTGGCGCACGACGGTCGCGCGGTACTTCTCCGGCATCCAGTCGCGCGGCTCGATCCGGTCGTGGCGCGCGACGACCTCGTCGAAGCGCCGCTCGAGCTCGTCGGTGCTGGCCCCGGACACCGTCATGTCGCCTCCCGCGATTACCGACCGATCGGTCGGGAACAACGGTCGCACGGGTGGGGCGGTCGCGCAAGGACCGCCGGCGCCTCAGCCCCCGAGCAGCTCGGCGGCCAGCTCCTCGCCCACGCGCACGGCGCCGTCGACGTGCTGGAAGCCCAGCCCGGCGACGTCGCTGCTGCCGAAGCGCAGCGGCCCGACCGGCTGCCGGAGCACGGCACCCCAGCGCGAGAGACCGCCGAGGTCGAAGCTGGTGCCGTAAGCCCCGCCGGTCAGCTCCTGGTCGTGCCAGTCGCTCTCGACGTAGGTCAGCGGGGCGAGCGCGGCGTCGCCGACGTACGCCGCGAACGAGCGCAGCACCTGCTCACGACGCTCCTCGGGCGACCAGCGCAGCGCGGCGTCGGCCCGCAGGTCGGAGACGAAGCCGACCAGGACGCCGCGCTCGGCGACGTCGGGGGTGTTGTCGTAGACCTCGTGGACCAGCTCGTGGGGACCGAAGCCGGTGCCGCTGAGGCCGTCGGCGCGCCAGAAGGGGGCGGCGTACTCGGCCTGCACCTTCAGCACCGAGCCGAAGGACTGGTGCTGGCGGGCGGCGCGGTGCTCGGCGGGCAGGGCCGGGTCGAACCGGACCCGGGCGACGTGGGTCGGCGGCACCGCCAGCACGACGTGGCGGGCGCGCAGCCGCTCGCCGTCGGCGTGCACGACCGCCTCCTCGTCGTGCCAGTCCACCTTCGTCACGTCGACGCCGACACGCACCCGGTCGCCCAGCCGCTCGGCCAGGGCGGCCGGCACCGAGGCCAGCCCGCCCGCGACCCGGCGGTCGAGGATGACGTCGGCGTCGACCAGGGTGCTGAAGGACCCGGCGCTGGCCGCCATCAGGCCCGCCTGCAGCGCGGAGAAGGCGTGGGCCGGCTTGGTGAGCATGGCCGGGCCGACGAACATCGCGACCACCGTGACGGCGGCGGGGTCGTCGGACCGCGCCTCCAGCCAGGCCCGGAAGGAGACCGCGTCGAGGGCCTCGGCGTCGGGGTGCTCCCACGGGCGGGCGGGGTCGATCTCGGCCGCGAGCGCGTCGACGACCTTGACCAGCTCGGTGACGGCACCGGCAGTCGGGTCCGGCAGCGGGAGGTCGTCGACGAAGCGGTGACGGGTGCCGTCGGCGTCGACGAGGACGGAGTCGCCCTCGCGCCACCGGGGGTACGTCGCCAGGCCGAGCTCGTCGAGCAGACCGAGCAGCGCCGTCTGGTCGGGCGAGACCCACTGCCCGCCGACCTCGAAGTCGGAGCGGGCGTCGGCCGGGCCGTGGGCCTGCGTCTCGAGCCGACCGCCGACCCGGTCGCGGGCCTCGAGCACGAGCACGTCGCGGCCCGCCTGGTGCAGCCGGAGAGCGGTCGTCAGGCCGGTGACGCCGGCGCCGACGACGATCACGTCGTGATGGGTCATGTCAGCTCTCCTGGGAGGGGCGGGTCGGCCGTCGGGGCTCCGGGCCAGCAGCCGCAGACCAGTGTGGTCGACGTACCAGACCTTGAACAGTGTGCGAGACGGGGCGTGAGCCCGCGGGGAATCGAGCGGCCCTGCGCACCGTTGGGACCGACATGACTGACGCTGCTCCGCACCTGGCGGTCCTCGGGGCCGGCAAGCTCGGCACCGTGCTGTCGCGCCTCGCCGTGGCGGCCGGCTACGACGTGGTGGTCGCGACGTCCGGCGACCCCGCCCGCATCGCCCTGACCGTCGAGGTGCTCGTGCCCGGGGCGCGCGTCGCGACCGTCGCCGACGCGGTCGCCTCGGCCGACGTGGTGGTGCTGGCACTGCCCCTGGGCCGCCACCGCGAGCTCCCGGCCGAGCAGCTGCAGGGCACGGTGGTGGTGGACGCCATGAACTACTGGTGGGAGGTCGACGGCGCACGCGAGGAGCTCTCCGACCCCGACCGCTCCACGAGCCTGCTGGTGCAGGAGCACCTCGCGGGTGCCCGGGTCGTCAAGGCCTTCAACCACATGGGCTACCACGACGTCGAGGCCGAGGCGCGGCCCGCCGGGGCCGTGGGCCGCAAGGCGATCGCGGTCGCGGGCGACGACGTCGAGGCGGTCGCGGTCGTGCAGCGGCTCGTCGACGACCTCGGCTTCGACCCGCTGCCCGTCGGCGGTCTCGCCGACGGGGTCAGCCTGCAGCCCGGCACGCCGGCGTTCGGGGCCGACCTGCCCCTCGACGAGCTGCGCGCGCTGCTCGGACTGGCCGTCGTCGGCTGACCCCGGTCGGCCGCGTGAAGCAGTGCGCCCCACATGATCGCGCCCAACTGTTATGGTCGAGGCGTCATCCCCGCTGCAACCCCCTGGCTGGGACCTGCTTCGCAACCGACCAGGCGGCAATCCTGATGACACGACACACGACGTCCCCCTCGACCTCGACCACCGTCTCTCCGCCCGGCGAGGACGCCCGGAGACTGCGCACGGCCGAGGTCTTCGAGGGCCTGCCCCGGATGGACCCCGCCGAGCGCGAGGCCGCCCTCGCCGAGGTCATCGAGCTGAACATGCCGGTCGCCGACCGGGTGGCTCGACGATTCGCCCGTCGCGGCATCGCCGAGGACGACCTGCGCCAGGTGGCCTATCTCGCGCTGACGCGAGCAGCGCAGAACTACGACGTGTCCCGCGCGGGCTCCAGCTTCCTGTCCTACGCCGTGCCGACCATGCAGGGCGAGGTGCGCAAGCACTTCCGTGACCACGGCTGGATGGTGCGCCCCACCCGGCGCGTCCAGGAGATGCAGGCCAAGGTCAACAAGACCCGCGCCCTGCTCGTCACCGAGCTCCAGCGCGAGCCCTCCGTCACGGAGGTCGCCGAGCGCCTGGGCGAGGAGGTCGACGGCGTGCTCGAGGCCTCCGCTGCCGACGGCTGCTTCACCCCGAGCTCCCTCGACGCCCCCGCGGGTGGCGCCGACACAGACGAAGGCTCCTCCACCCTGGGCTCGCTGCTCGGCTCCGACGACCGCGACCTGCTCGCGGCCGAGGCACGAGTCGAGGTCGAGCCCCTGCTCAGAGACCTCGGCGAGCGCGACCAGCGCATCATCGGGCTGCGCTACTACCAGGGCCTGACCCAGCGTGAGATCGCCGAGCAGATCGGCGTGACCCAGATGCAGGTGTCCCGGCTCCTGTCACGCATCCTCGGCACGATGCGCGAGAAGCTCGAGGCCCCCGCCGCCTGAGCCGCCGCCTGAGCCGCCGGCCGTGGCACCGCGCCGCCTCGCGCCCACCACGGTGCGCGTGGTCACAGGGACGCCGGGCGGCCACCGGGTACTGGGTGGCACGAGCGGCGCGACGTGGTCGTCGCTCGGACGCCCCAGACGACGACACGAGGCGAGGTCGAAGGTGAAGGTCCTGGTGACGGGCGCGACCGGCTACGTGGGTTCGCGGCTGGTGCCCCACCTGGTGCGAGCCGGTCACGACGTGGTCGCGGCCTCGCGCAGCGAGGCGGGCGTCGACCGCTACCCCTGGGCCGACGACGTGCGAGTCCGGAAGTTCGACGTCGAGGACGACGGCCTGGTCGACCAGGCCGTCCAGGGGATCGACGCCGTCGTCTACCTCGTGCACTCGATGGGCTCCGCCGACTTCGTCCGCAAGGACCGCGAAGCCGCGCGACGCATCGCCGGGGCCTGCGCCCGAGCCGGCGTGGGGCGGATCGTCTACGTGTCGGGCCTCGTCCCCCCAGGTCCGCTGTCCGACCACCTGCGCTCCCGGGCGGAGGTCGAGCAGGTGCTCACCCAGGGCGCGGTGCCGACGATCACGCTGCGGGCCTCGATGATCATCGGGGCGGGCTCCACGTCCTTCGAGCTGCTGCGACGGCTCAGCGACCGCATCCCCCGGCTCACCCCCGTCCCACGCTGGATGGACCGGGACATCCAGCCCGTCGCCATCGACGACGTCGCGACCCTGGTCGTCCACGCCCTCGCCGGCGAGGCCGCGGACGCGTCGTACGACGTCGGCGGGGACGACGTGCTGGGCTATCCCGCGCTCCTGGCCGCGTACGCCGACGTGGCCGGCCTGCGACGTACCCGGGTCCTCGTCCCGGGCGTGCCGGTCGCCGTCGCCAGCCGGGCGAGCGCCGCCATCAGCGGGCTCGACCGCACCGAGGTCGTCTCGTTGATGCGGAGCCTCAAGAAGGACATGGTCTGCGACCGCGACCGCTACCCCGGCCCGCTGCTGCCCGACGACCACCGGTGGGTCCCGGTCCGGGAGGCGCTCACCCGGTCGCTGAAGGACTCCAGCGAGGGCACGACGTACGACGGCGACACCCAGGCCAGGGCCGACACCGACCCGGCCTAGGTCGACCAGCACCCGGCTGTCCCGGCTCGCCTGCCCCTGCCCGTGCCTATGCTCCTCCTCGGAACGTCAGCACGACACCAGCCCGGGAGCACACGGATGGACCCCGACGACGAGCCGCAGGAGCTGCTCGCCAGCCTCGCCCGCGACCTGCAGGACGACGCGTCCTCGGGCGAGGCGATCGACCGGGTGGTCGACTGTGCGCAGGTGCTCGTGCCCGCCGCCTCGTCCGCGGGCATCTCCGTCGCGCGCCGCCAGCAGCCACCCACCACCGCCGCCGCCACCGATCCCGTCGCGACCCGGGCCGACGAGCTCCAGGTCGAGTGCGGCGAGGGGCCCTGCTACGACGCCGCCTGGGCCGACGCCGTCGTCACGAGCCGCGACCTGGCCCATGACGACAGGTGGCGCGCGTGGTCGCGGCGCATGGTGGACGACCTCGGTGTGCGCAGCCTGCTGTGCGTGCGGCTCTTCACCCACTCCGACCACCTCGGTGCTCTGACGCTGTACGCGCAGGAACCCGAGGCCTTCAACACCGAGGCGGTCGACACCGCCCTCGCGCTGGCCGCGCACTCCGCTGTCGCCGTGGCGCAGGCCGTCCAGCTCGAGCACCTGCAGACCGCGCTCGACAGCCGGACGGTGATCGGCCAGGCAGTCGGCCTCGTCATGCGCGACCACCAGCTGTCGAGCCACGACGCCTTCCAGCTCCTGACCCGGCTCTCCAGCCACCAGAACCGCAAGGTCGTCACGATCGCCGGCGAGCTGGTGACGCGGCACGACCGCGAGCGCGAGGCACAGAAGCGGTTCGACCGATCGGTCACGGCTGAGCGCACGCCGCCGGTGCCCGGTCCGCGCGACCAGCGGGGTCGTCGCGCGTCGCAGTGACCCTCTCAGGTCGAGGCGGCGACCGCGGCACGCGAGTTGAACCACGACCGCCTCGACGACCGCCTCTTGTCTGACGGTGGCGTCGTGCTCACCCTGTGCCCGATACGTCGGGGCAACATGCTCCCGCCAGGAAGACGCGCTCGTGTCCTGCCCGGTGAGCCTGCTGCCGCGCTCGTCCGAGGCGCGGGCATCGCTCACGCCGCAAGCCGGCTACATCGTCGCCAAGGTCGTGCACTACACGCTGATGCTCTTCGTGCTGCAGCTCGCCTTCGGCGTGTTCGGGCCCAGCCCCATCAGCGACCTCCTGACGCAGGTCATCGCCTTCCTGCCCAGCATCGTCGTCGCGATCGTCATCGTCGTCGTCGCCGTGCCGTCGAGGAGCCGTTCGACCGCGAGCGCGACCAGCGCCCGCCGTACTGACGATCCTCGGCGCTCGCCGCGCCCGCGCTGCCGCTGCCGCCCGCAGGGCTCAACGGGGCAGCGCGGGCGAGGCCGGGGCGCCGAGAGAGCGGTCGACCGCGACCAGGAGCCGGGCGAGGTGGTCGTCCACCTCGTCGACGCGCACGTGGTCGGCCATGACGAGCAGGGCGAAGCCGTGCATCGCCGACCAGCACAGCTCTTCGGCACCGAGCCGCGCAGCGGGGTCGAGGTAGCCGACCTCGACGAGGTCGTCGAGCGCGGACTCGAGCATGAGGTAGGGCGTCTCCGTCGAGACGTGGCGCGAGCCGTCACCTGCGCGCGCGGTGAACGCGACGCGGAACAGGCCCGGCTCGGCGAGCGCGAAGGTGACGTACGCCCGACCGACACCGAGGAGCCGCAACCGTGCGGCCAGGACGGGGTCGTCGACGTCGACAGCACCGATCTCGCGTCTCATCGCGGCATCGAGCTCGGACATGGCGTGGTCGCCGACCGCGGCGACGAGGTCGTCGCGGTGCGCGAAGTGGCGGTAGGCGGCGTTGTGGGAGACACCGATGCGACGGGCGAGCTCGCGCAGGGAGAGGTCCTCGGGTCCACGGTCGCGCACCACCAGCACGGCTTCGTCCACGAGCGCCGCCCGCAGGTTGCCGTGGTGGTAGCTGGAACGCGCCATGTCCGTCACCGTAACGAGGTCTCGACCCCCGCGTTCTCCGCCGGGTCGTCGGCCGGAGGCCCGGAGGGGTCGTAGCGGTCGCCCGGCAGCGCGATCGCGGCGCCGACGGCCCCCACGAGGCACAGCACGCCGACGACCGTGCAGCCGAAGGCCATGCCGTCCATGAAGGCCGTGTCGAGGGCCGCACGGAACGGCGGAGCCTGCTGGGCGACCTGGAACGCGACGCCGACCGAGTCGGAGGCTTCGGCGAGGAGGTCCTCCGGGAGTCGACCCCGGGCGAGGGAGACCAGCCGGTCGGCGTACTGCGAGGCGAACAGCGACCCGACGACCGCGACGCCGAGGGTGCCGCCGAGCTCTCGGGTGGCGTCGTTGACGGCCGAGCCCACCCCGGCACGCGAGGGCGGCAGCACCCTGAGGATGGACTCCGTGGCCGGCGTGGAGATGAGCCCGATGCCGACGCCGAGCAGCAGCATCTGCGGAACGATCACGCTCCCGTACGGCGCGCCGGCGTCCATCGTCGAGATCCACAGGAACGCCGCCCCGAGGGCGACGAGGCCCGGGGTGACCACGAGCTTGGTGCCCAGGCGCGGCGCGAGCAGACCGCCCACGATCGACGCGGCGGCGATCGAGCCCGCCACCGGAAGGAACCGCAGACCGGTCCCGAGCGGGGAGTAGGCCTGGACGAACTGGAAGTACTGAGTGACCAGGAAGATGAAGCCGAACATCGCGAAGAACGCGATCGTCACCGCGGCGCAGGCTGCGCTGAACCGGCGGTCGAGGAAGAGGGTCACGTCGATCATGGGGTGCTCGACGGCCCGCTCGACGAGCACGAACACGACGAGGAGGACCGCCGCGGCCCCGAAGCCTGTGAGGGACTCCCCGCTGCTCCAGCCGTGCTCGGGGCCCTCGATGATGGACCAGGTCAGCAGGCCCAGTGCCGCGACCGAGATGGCGAAGCCGGGCTTGTCGATGCGCGGCACGCTCGGGTCGCGCGACTCGGGGACGAGCACTGCTGCCATCGCGGCGGTCAGCAGCGCGAGCGGCACCTGGGCCCAGAAGATGCTCTGCCACGAGAAGTGCTCGAGCAGGTAGCCGCCCGCGACCGGCCCCACCGCGACGCCCACCCCGACGGAGGCTCCCCACACGCCCAGCGCCGTGGCGCGATCGCGTCGGTCGGGAAAAACATTGGCGATGATCGACAAGGTGGTCGGGAAGATGATCGCGGCCGTCACCCCGGTCGTGAACCGCAGCGCCACCAGGGCGTCGCTGCTGTCGACCAGGCCCGACGCCGCGCTGGTGAGCGCGAACCCCACCAGCCCGAGGATCAGGGCGGGCCGGCGCCCGAAGCGGTCCGAGAGGCTGCCCATGGCCAGCACCAGCGCGGCGAAGGCGAGGTTGTAGCCGTCGACGATCCACAGCAGGGATCGCGTCCCCGCGTCGAGCTCCTCCGCCAGGGTCGGCAGGGCGATGTTCACGATGGTCGTGTTCGCGTTGATCGTCAGTGCCGCCAGGCAGACAGTCACCAGGGTCGCGTACTTCCGATCCACGACACTCCTCATGTTGTTGATGTCCACATCACCGTCGCAGACCATGTTGATGCCGTCAAGATCGGGCCATCGCCCGCGCACCTGGCCGCGCCGGACCCCGTGCCGGCGCCTGCAGTCCGGGTGGTGGGCAGAATCGGTCTCACCATCCGACACGACGGGACCGGCACGGATCTTTTTCCGACACCCCGACCCACGAGTAGGACACGTGTCCGCGCTGCTCCACGGCTTGCAGGGTGCGTGTTCCCGCCTCGCGTGTGCATCGTGTCACCGCCTCGCGACCCCATCCGCCCACCCCGGTGTCGGCGAACCTCGACACATGCCCGCGAACTTCCCCGCCCCGACCAGCGAGGCCATGCCGGAGATCCCGGCACGCAACCTCGTGGTCATCCCCACCTACAACGAGCTCGAGAACCTGCCGATCATCGTCGAGCGCACCCTGGCCGTCGACGACCGGCTCGACGTGCTCGTCGTCGACGACGCGTCCCCCGACGGCACGGGGCAGCTGGCCGACGCCCTGGCGATGCGCTCGCCCCGGGTGCACGTGCTGCACCGCTTCGGCAAGGAGGGCCTCGGCGCGGCGTACCTCGCCGCCTTCGGCTGGGCCCTCGAGCGCGACTACGACACGGTCGTGGAGATGGACGCCGACGGGTCCCACCGCCCCGAGCAGCTCCCTCGCCTGTACGCCGCCCTCGGCGCCGGCGCCGACCTGGTGCTCGGCTCGCGGTGGGTGCCCGGCGGCGGCGTGGAGAACTGGCCGCGGCGGCGCGAGGTGCTCTCGCGCGGCGGCAACTGGTACGTCCGGCGGGCGCTTCGGCTGCCGCTGCGCGACGCCACCGGCGGCTTCCGCGTCTTCCGGGCCGACACGCTGCGCCGGCTCGCCCTCGACGACGTCGACTCGACCGGCTACTGCTTCCAGGTCGACCTCGCCCGCCGTGTGGTCCGCGCTGGCATGGTGGTCAGCGAGGTCCCGATCGACTTCACCGAGCGCGAGCTCGGCGTCTCCAAGATGACCGGCTCGATCGTGCGCGAGGCGCTGTGGCGCGTCACCGCCTGGGGGATCCGCGACCGGGTCTCCGGCCGCACCGGCACCACGCCTGCTTCCGTCGCACCGCCCGCGCAGGACCAGCACCGACGCGCCGCCTGAGGCGCGTCCCTCTCCGTCCCCACGTCGCTCGAGACCCCGGGCGCGCGTCCACGGCCCCCACCGGGGTTGCCGTCCACCTGGAGCCACCTCCGTGCACCTGCACCTGCACCGCGCTGTCGCGCGCCCTCTCCTCGCCCTGCCCGCCCTCCTCCTGACCGGCCTGCTCGTCGGTCTCGTGTCGGCGCCCGCCGCGGCCGCCCCGACTCACGCCCCGTCGTACGTCGCCGCCGCCTCGGCCTCCGTCGACCCCGGCTCGCCGGGCGACGACACCGGCGAGCAGCTGCTGCCCCCCGGGCAGCAGCCGGCGCCGGACCCGCAGGAGCGCGCGCTGCCCGACCAGCAGCCGACCGCGACGCCCGACCCGACCTCGTGGCTCGGCGTGCTCGGCACGGTGCTGCTCCTGCTGGTCTCGGGAGCACTCACCGTCGTCGCGCTGACGACGCTGTGGTGGATGCTGCACGCGTGGCGTGACACCTCGTCGCTCGCGGCCACCCGGTTCGCGACGACGCCGCTCCCGCCGCAGCGCTCCTTCACGCTGATGCTGCCTGCGCGGCACGAGGAGGCCGTGCTCGCCCACACCATCGACCGCCTGGTGGAGTCCGACCACCCCGACTTCGAGATCCTCGTGCTCATCGGTCACGACGACCCCGGCACGGAGGCCGTGGCCCGCGACGCCGAGCGGCGTCACCCCGGGATCGTCAAGGTGGTCATCGACCACAGCGTCCCGAAGAACAAGCCGCGCGCCATGAACACCGCGCTCCCGCACGCCACCAAGGACGTCGTCGGGGTCTTCGACGCCGAGGACGAGGTGCACCCGCGCCTGCTCAGCCTGGTCGACTCCCGGTTCACCGAGACCGGCGCCGACCTCGTGCAGGGCGGCGTGCAGCTGATGAACGTGCGCAGCTCGTGGTGGTCGCTGCGCAACTGCCTGGAGTACTACTTCTGGTTCCGCTCCCGGCTGCACTTCCACGCCGAGGCGCGCTTCATCCCCCTCGGCGGCAACACGGTCTTCGTGCGTACCGACCTGCTGCGCGAGGCCGGCGGCTGGGACGGCGACTGCCTGGCGGAGGACTGCGAGCTCGGCGTGCGGCTGTCCACGGCAGGCGCCCGGGTGGCGGTGGCCTACGACCCCGAGGTCGTCACCCGCGAGGAGACCCCCGGGTCGCTGACGAGCCTGTTCAAGCAGCGCACGCGCTGGAGCCAGGGGTTCCTGCAGGTGCTGCGCAAGGGCGCGTGGAAGCAGCTGCCGACCCGGCGGCAGCGCATGCTGGCCCGCTACACGCTGGCCATGCCGTTCCTCCAGGCCTTCACGGGGGTGATGATCCCGGTCGCCGTGCTCCTCGTGCTCTTCGCCGAGGTGCCCGTCGTGGTCGCCATGATCACCTTCCTGCCGGTCGTGCCGACGTTGGTCACGATCGTCGTCGAGGCGGCCGGACTCGGTGAGTTCGGCCGCAGCTACGGCGTGAGGATCCGGCTGCGCGACCACGTCAGGCTCGTGCTCGGGACCTTCCCCTACCAGGTCTTCCTGGCCGCGGCGGCCATCAGGGCGGCCTACCGCGAGGCCACCGGCGACTCGTCGTGGGAGAAGACGGAGCACACCGGCGCCCACGTCACGCCGACCGAGGCCGCACCGCACCCGACTCCCGAGCTGGAGGTGACCCGATGACCGCCACCCTGCCCGCCCCGATCACCCGGCACGACCCGCAGACCCCCGTCGTCCGTCCGACCCGGCGCCAGCGCCTCCGCGGGGCACTGGGCCGGCACCGTCGCAGCCTGCTGCACGTCGTGCCGCTGCTCGTCCTCACGGCGATCGTCAGCCGCGTCGGCATGTTCGGCTCGCCCCAGCGCATCGACGACGAGGGCACCTACACCGCGCAGGCGTACGCCGTCGAACGGTTCGGCGAGCTCGCCCACTACACCTACTGGTACGACCACCCGCCGCTCGGCTGGATCCAGATCGCCGGCTGGACCTGGCTCACCGACGCCTTCGACCGCTACGACGTGGCCGTGATGGCCGGCCGCGAGGCCATGGTCGTCCACCACGTGGTGGCTGCCGGCCTGCTGTGGCTGCTGGCCCGCCGGCTCGACCTCGGGCGGGCGGCCGCCACGGTCGCCGTGCTGGTCTTCGCGCTCTCGCCGCTGTCGGTGCAGTTCTCCCGCACGGTCTACCTCGACAACGTCGCACTGCCGTGGCTGCTGGCCGCCTTCGTGCTGGCCCTGAGCCGGCGCAAGCAGCTGCTCGCCTTCGCGGGGGCCGCCGCCTGCTTCGGCGTCGCCGTGCTGAGCAAGGAGACCTTCCTGCTGGCGCTGCCCTTCCTGGCCTGGGTCGTGTGGCGCAGCGCCGACCGCGAGACCCGCCGCTACACGCTGTCGGTGGCCGCCTCGCTGCTGACGCTGGTGCTGGCGTCGTACGCCCTCTTCGCGCTGGTGAAGGGCGAGGTCCTCCCCGGCGACGACCGGGTGTCGCTGTGGGAGGGCGTCACCTTCCAGCTCCTCACGCGCGCCGAGAGCGGCAGCGTGCTCGACACCACCACCCAGTCCGGCCAGGCCGTCGCGGTGTGGTTCACCCTCGACCCGGTGCTGCCGGTGCTCGCCGGGCTCGCCGCCCTCGGGACCCTCTTCTCGCGTCGGCTGCGCCCGTTCGCCGTCGCCTTCCTGGCGCTGTCGGCCGTCGTGCTCAAGCCGGGCTACCTGCCCGTGATGTACGTGATCGTGCTGATCCCGTTCGCCGCCCTGCTGGTGGCTGCGGTGCTCGACCTCGCACTGCGTCGCGGCGGTCGTGCGACCACCGCGCTCGGCGTCGCCGCCGCCCTCGTCGCCGGCGCGGTCGCCGTGCCGTTGTGGGCCGTGCAGCTGCGAGGGCTCTTCCTCGCCGACCTCGACCGCCCCATGCGCGAGGCGCAGTCGTGGGTCACCGACAACGTGCGGCCCAGCGAGCGGATCCTGGTCGACGACGCCGTCTGGGTCGACCTGGTGCGCGACGGGCTGCCCCGGCAGAACGTCGTCTGGTACTACAAGGCCGACACCGACTCCGACGTCGTCTCGCTGGCCCCCAACGGGTGGCAGGACTACGACTACGTGCTGGTGACCCAGGCACTGCGCCGCTCGGCCGGGTCGGCGCCGACCGTGGACCAGGCACTCGAGAACGCCACCCGCACCGCCGTGTTCGGCTCCGGCGAGAGCAGCGTCGAGGTCTTCCGGGTCGACCCGCGGGGGGCCGACGAGCTCGCCGCCGCGACCGACCGTGACCAGCGAGCACGCGCGGCCGCGGGCACCGAGCTGGTCGGCAACCCCGCGCTGGACCTCACCGACGACGTGGCGGACCTGCTGCGGACCGGCCAGGTCGACTCGCGCGTGCTGTCGCTGCTGGCGGCCGCGGCCGGTCAGCGGTCGCTGAGCGTCGTCGACCTCCCGGTCGTCTTCGGGGAGGACGGCCAGCTGCCGCGGCGCAGCGTGGTCCTCGACGACGTCGCCGACCCCGAGGTCCTCGCCGGCCGCATCGAGGCCCAGCGCGGCAGCTTCGCCGCCTCGTCGGTCACGGTCGAGGGCGACCAGGTCCGGGTGGAGTACCCGGTCGCGCTGCCCACCGACCTGCTGCCCGCCCCGCCCTCCTGACCACCGCTCCCGCAGACCCCTGGAGACCCTCGTGAAGATCCGCACTACGACCACCGTCACCACCACGGCCGTCGCCACCCTCGTGACCTCGTTGCTGCTGGCGCTCGCCGGCACCCTGACGAGCGCCGCGGGCGCCGCCACCGGGCCCGAGGACGACCCGACCGGGTGGCTGCGCGTCGGC
This sequence comes from Nocardioides marmoraquaticus, assembly GCF_054777915.1. NCBI lineage: Bacteria > Bacillati > Actinomycetota > Actinomycetes > Propionibacteriales > Nocardioidaceae > Nocardioides > Nocardioides marmoraquaticus. The sequence goes on from NZ_BAAHAA010000001.1 coordinate 22,038, forward strand.
CACCTGTCGCCCGACACCCCCAAGGCGGAGGTGCGACTGACGCCCTTCGCCGGTGGCCGACCGACGACGCTGACGGAGGCGTCCTTCGGCGACCTCTCCGACTACGAGCGGATCCCCGTCGGCACCTACACCGTCGCGCTGGTGCCGGCGGACGACGCCGACGCCCCGCCGATGCTGAGCCGCAGCGTCGAGGTCACCGAGGGCAGCGCCCGGACCGTCATCGCGACGGGCGAGGGCGACGACGTCCGGGCGACGGTGCTCGACGACGACCTCACCCCGCCCGCGGCCGGGCAGGCCAAGGTCCGGCTGGTCTCCGCGGCCAGCGGCGTCGACGCGGTCGACGCCACTGTCGTCGACGGACCGCGGCTGGCCGCAGGGCTCGGCACGGGCACGGCGACCGGGTACGCCGAGGTCGCCGCCCAGGACTGGGACGTGACCCTGAGCGCCGCCGGCGACCGCGCCGACGAGGGTGCCGCGAGCACCGTCGGCGTGCGGGCCGGCGGCGTCTACACGCTCGTCGCGCTCGACGCGCCCGGGGGCGGCCTCGAGCTGCGTGCGGTCATGGACAGCGCGGGCTCCACCGGCGGCTCCGGCGCCATGCCGACCGGCGGTGTCGACGCCGGAGCCGGTGGCCTGGCCGACCAGGGCGCCGGGCCGGCCGTCCCTGCGGCGCTCGGCGCGGGCGCGTTGCTGCTCGTCGCCGCCGCGGGCCTGGTCGCCGTACGCCGCCGGGCGGCTGCGTGAGGGCGCCGCGACCGGCCTTCCTGGTCGGCGCGGTGCTCGTCGCCTCCGTGCTGGTCGCCGGCACCCTCGCGGTGCTGGTCACCCGCGACCCGGGCCCGTCCCCGGCCGGGCAGCCGGGGTCGACGCCGCTGCCGAGCTCGACGACGGCGATCGACGCGACCGACTTCCTCGACGCCTACGTCGACGACGACGGCCGGGTCGTGCGCCGCGACCAGGGAGGTGACACCGTGAGCGAGGGCCAGGCCTACGCCATGCTCGTCGCGCTGGTCGCCCGCGACCAGGAGCGCTTCGACAGGGTCTGGCGCTGGACGCAGGACAACCTCCGACGCGACGACGGTCTCTTCTCGTGGCGCTGGCAGGACGGCCAGGTCGTCGACCCGTCGTCGGCGTCGGACGCCGAGGTCGACGTCGCACGCGCCCTGGTCGTCGCGGCCGACGTCTTCGGTGACGCCGCCTACCGCCAGCAGGGCATCGAGGTGGGCGACGCGCTGCTTGACCACGAGACGGTCGAGGTCCCCGACGGACGACTCCTCGTGGCCGGGCAGTGGGCGACCCAGGCGCCGTACCGCTTCAACCCCAGCTACGTCTCGCCGGCCACCACGACGCTGCTCGGCGAGGCGTCCGGCGACCCGCGCTGGGCGGAGCTCGAGCGGGGCTCGCGCGCCGCTGTGCAGGCCCTCGTCGCCGACGGCTCGCTGCCGCCGAACTGGGCCGAGGTCGACGAGGACGGCTCGGTGCGGGCGGTGCCGAGCCCCGACGGCACCGCCCCGCAGTACGGCTACGACGCCGCACGCACCCTGCTGCGCCACGCCGAGTCGTGCGTGCCGGCCGACCGGGCGATCGCGGCTGGTGCCGCCCGCACCATCGGGCGTGACGGCCGTGCCCCCGTCGCCGCGCACGACCTCGCCGGGTCACCGCAGACCGACGTGGCCAGTCCGTTGGCGACCGTCGCGCAGGCCGCGGGGCTCGCGGCCGCAGGTGACGGGACGGGGGCACGCGAGCTCGTCGTCCGCGGCGGGGAGCAGCAGCAGGAGGCCCCGACGTACTACGGCGACGCCTGGACCGTGCTCGGTCCGGCGCTGCTGGAGGACCCTGACCTCGGCGGGTGCCCGCTGCTGGGTGGCGACCGGTGAGGCGCCTGCCGGTGCTCCTGCTCGGCCTCGCGCTGCTGCTGGCGACCGCAGCCTGGGCCGTGGGCCGGTCGCAGGCCGCCCCCGTGGCCACCCCGGCCCCTGCTCCGCAGTCGCCCGCGGCGACCTCGGGCCCGACCTCCTCGCCGTCTCCCCTCGAGGTGCAGGGCGAGACGGCCGCGGGCGCTGCACCGGAGCGGGTGCGCGTGCCCCGGGCGGGCATCGACGTCGGCGTCGAGGACCTCCGCACCGACGCCCGCGGCCGGCTCGGGTCGCCGCGCGACTGGCAGCGCGCGGGCTGGTTCACGACCGGAGCCGCGCCGGGTGACGTCGGTCCGGCCGTCGTCGCCGGGCACGTCGACTCCCCCACCGGCCCCGCGGCCTTCACCGGCCTCGACGCCCTGCGTCCCGGCGACGAGGTGGTCGTCGACCGCGCCGACGGCAGCAGCGTCACCTTCGCGGTCGACCGCACCGAGGTCGTCGACAAGGGCGCCTTCCCCACCGCCGAGGTCTACGGCCCGACCCCCGACGCGCAGCTGCGGCTGATCACCTGTGACGGTCCCTACGTCAGCGGCGCGGGGGGCTACCAGGACAACCTGGTCGTCTTCGCCACGGTGGTCGGGCGATGAGCCCCCGGGACCGGTTCGACCGGCTCGACCCGACCAGGCTCCTCGGCTCCGGCGCGCGGCTCGTCTCGCGCTTCGGCACCATCGGCGCGCTCGCCTTCGTCGTCGACGTCGGGGTCTTCAACCTGCTGCGCCAGCTCGTCGAGCTCGGCCCGCTGACGTCGAAGACGGTCGCCGTGGTGCTGGCCACCTCCGTGGCCTTCGTGGGCAACCGCTCGTGGACCTTCGGCGATCGGGGAGCCGGCCGGCGGCTGCGGACGGCGTACGTGCTCTTCTTCGCCGCCAACGGCGTCGCCCTGCTGATCAGCCTCGCCTGCCTCGGGCTCTCCACCTACGTGCTCGGCCTCGACTCGGTGGTCGCCGAGAACGTCTCGAGCAACGTCGTCGGTCTGGGGCTGGGCACGCTCTTCCGCTTCTGGGCCTACGCACGCTGGGTCTTCCCACCCACGACCGACGAGCCCGCGAGCGCCGCCGAGGTGCGCCCTGGCCCTCCCCCGCGCGAGGCCGCTACGGTGCCGCCGTGGCAGTCGACCCGCGCGGACGTGACCTCAAGCGCCTCCTCGAGGACGACCCCGGTGGGCCCGTCGTGATGCTCAACCTGCTGCGCTACGCCGACGGCGGCCGCGAGGAGTACGAGAGGTACGCCGACGCCCTCGTCTCGACCTTCCTGCCGCGTCACGGCGGCGAGGTGCTCTACGTCGGCGACGGGTCGACCGCGCTGGTCGCGGAGGAGGGTCAGGCCTGGGACACCGTCCTGCTCGTCCGCTACCCCTCCCGGGAGGCATTCAGCCGGATGGTCGCCGACCCCGAGTACCAGCAGGTCACCCACCACCGCAGCGACGCGCTCGTCGAGGCCGTCCTGCAGGCCACCACGCCGCGGTCGTGGGAGGCCACCGGAGCGGGCTGAGCAAGACCCGAGCGGATGGTGTTCAGGAGACCTCGGCACCGATCCGCTCCCTCCCGCCAGGTAACGCTCGCCCAACGATCCGTCCGGATCGCGTGACATCCGTCGGGGCATCGGGTTGCCTCGACGGATGCCGACCGCGACCCTGCCCACGTCACTGCCGATCCCGGTCCCCCTCGCCGCCGAGCCGACCTCCCAGGACTGGGGGTGGCTGTCCGCGATCGAGGAGGCCATCAACAGCGCCTTCGAACCCGTCGCCGCCGCTGTCGCGGGGTTCATCTTCTACGCCCCCAGCATCGGCGGTGTCACGTTCCCGCTGATCGTGCTGTGGCTGGTGGTCGCGGCCACGGTGTTCACCATCTACTTCAAGGGCATCCAGCTCACCGGGTGGAAGACCTCGCTCGCCCTGGTGCGGGGCAAGTACTCCCGCGCCAGCGACCCCGGCGAGGTCACCCACTTCCAGGCCCTCAGCTCGGCCGTGTCCGGCACCGTCGGGCTCGGCAACATCGCCGGCGTCGGCGCCGCGGTCACCCTCGGCGGTCCGGGTGCGATCTTCTGGATGATCCTCGCCGGCCTGCTGGGCATGTGCACGAAGTTCGTCGAGTGCACGCTCGGCGTGAAGTACCGCACCGTCCACGAGGACGGCACGGTCACCGGCGGTCCGTTCACCTACCTGCCCGTGGCCTTCGAGCGCTTCGGTGGCGGGGTGTCCAAGGTGTTGACGGTGGTGTTCGCGATCGCGCTGTTCCTCTTCGGCGCCGTCGGCGGCAACATGTTCCAGGCCAACCAGACCTTCGCCCAGGCCCGCGAGGTCACCGGCGGCGACGGTGGGCTGCTCGACTCCGCCGGCGCCTCGCTGATCTTCGGCATCGTGCTGGCGCTGCTCGTCGCCGCCGTCATCATCGGCGGCATCAAGTCCATCGGCGCCGTCACCTCCCGGCTGGTGCCGATGATGGCGTTGATCTACGTCGTGGCCTGCCTGCTCGTGATCGCCGGCAACATCGCCAACGTCCCCGACGCCCTCGCCACGATCATCTCCGGCGCCTTCGCCCCCGAGGGCGTCGCAGGCGGCGCCGTCGGCGTCCTGATCGTCGGCTTCCAGCGCGCGGCCTTCAGCAACGAGGCAGGCGTGGGATCGGCGCCCATCGCGCACTCCGCGGTCAAGACCAAGCACCCCGTCAGCGAGGGCTTCGTCGCCCTGCTCGAGCCCTTCATCGACACCGTCGTCATCTGCACCATGACCGCCCTGACCATCGTCATCGCCGACACCGCCTACTACGGCGAGCAGCGCGAGATCGTGGCGTCGGGCGGCCCGACCCCCGACGGTGTCGTCGTCACCTCTCGGGCGTTCGAGACCTTCCTGCCGAGCTTCCCGGTCGTCCTGGCCATCGCGGTGGCGCTGTTCGCGTTCTCGACCCTCATCACCTGGGCCTACTACACGCAGAAGGCCTGGACGACGCTCTTCGGCCGCTCGCGCCGCAGCGAGGGCGTCTTCAAGATCGTCTTCTGCCTCTTCACCGTCGTCGGCTCGGTCATCACCTTCACCTCGGTCATCGACTTCGCCGACGCCATGCTCTTCCTCTGCGCCATCGTCAACCTGTTCGCCTGCTACCTGCTGCTGCCCAAGGTCAAGGAAGAGCTCAAGAGCTTCCGCGCCGGACTGCGCAGCGGCGAGATCGCCGAGGTGCCGGTCGACGAGCGCGCCAACACCTGACGATCCTGCTGCGCCCGGCTTCGGCAGCCGGACTCCCTCAGCCGGGCGGCAGCTCCGGGACCAAGGCCTCGATGCGGCGCCGGCGGGTGACGTCGGTGGCGGCGTTGTCGACCGGCTGGAGCAGGCGCCGACGCTCGGAGGGCCGCCGCTGCAGGAACGCCGCCCACATCCGGGCGTCCTCCAGCGCCGCGACGACGTCCTGCGGCACCGGGACGTGGTCGGGGTCCGCCGGTCGCAGTCGTGCTGTCACGCAGTCGCCGGGGGCGGCACCGATCCGACGCTGGAGGGCGGCACCGACGTAGACGAAGGGCCGTGCGACGACGTCGGCTCGGTTGACGCCCAGGTTGACGTCGGAGCCCTCCAGGGTCCCCTCGACGCGTCGGGTCCTCGCCCGCACCACGGCATCCTCGAGCAGCTCGTCGAGGTACAGGACGGCGTAGGTGTTGCGGCCCCATGCCAGCAGCTCGAGCGGGGCGTTCCACTCGACCCACCCCAGGTCGCCGGAGATCGGCCACGAGACCACCGGGCACCCCCTCTGCTGGACGGTACGACGGTACCGGCCGCTGCTCGCGCTGCGACAGCGTGCCGCTCGGTGACGACGGCGGCCGGGCAGGCGCTCCTGCAGTCCGGCCTAGCGGTGGGCGGCACCGTCCGCCGGGCGTGGGCTGCGACGGATCTGGGCCAGGGCGAGCAACCCGCCCACGACGGGTAGGACGGCCGCCCAGCGCGCGCGCTTCGGGATCGGCGCGAGCCACGCGCACGCGATCGTCACGAGGTAGGCGAGGCCGTGGACGGGGCCGACGAGGGACGCGACGCCGTCGACCTGCGCCGTCGCCCGGTTGCCGAGCAGGACCAGCACCGTCAGGGTCTCGACGACGGCAAGTCGGGGCAGCCACGTCAGCGCGGTGCGACCGGTCTCGGCGTCCATCAGACGCTCGTGGTGGAGCCGGGCCGGACGATCATCAGCGCGACGACGACGGCCCACAGCAGCGAGAAGGCGCCGGAAGCCATGCCGAGCCGGACCAGGGGTCTCGCGAGCGCTGGCCCCACGCCGTCCTCCCCGCGCACCCGCTCCAGGACCCTCCCCTGCTCGGGGAGGATCACGACGGCGAGCAGCGCCGCGGCGACGAGGGTGAGCAGCATGGCTGCGACGAGCCACGCGTCGGTCAGCACCCCGAGCCGCAGCGCGACACCGATGCCGAAGACCGGTACGGAGATCCCCAGCACGGCGTAGACGACGCTGATCCGCCGCAGCAGGACGAGCACCGGCAGCGCGCCGGTGAGGCCGTCGGGCGACGTCGTCAGCCGGGCGTAGCGGGGGAAGAGCGACACCGCGACCGTGACCGGCCCGACGAACACGATGCCGGCGATGACGTGGACGATCAGGAGGACCTTGGTCATGACGCCTCTTTCAGGTTGACTGCAAGTTGGACTGTAACAGGGACGTGGGGCAGGCTGTGCGCGTGCAGCCGACACCACGCCCCGACGACGCTCGGTCACCAGCGCCGGGTTCGTCGGGCCTGGCGGAGTCGCTCGGACTCCTGGTCATCGGTGCCGGCAGGCGAGCTCAGCGGATGCTCGATGCCGAGCTGACGCAGCTGGACCTGACGATGCGGCACCTCGGAGCGCTCGGACACCTGGCGCGAGACCCCGGGCTGTCCATCAGCGACCTCGCTCGCCGGTCGGGCGTCACCGCCCAGTCGATGCACGCCACGGTGCAGGGCCTGACCCTGCGTGGCGCGCTCGAGACGACCGACGTGGGACGCGGCCGCCCGGCGCGGCTGACGATCACCGGCGAGGGACGACGCGTGCTCGACGCTGCGCGGGACGCCATCGCGCGCGTCGACGCCGCACTCGCAGCCGAGCTGGGCCCCCACCTGAGCCAGGAGCTGCGATCAGCCCTCGCGGTGGTGTCGCCGAGCCCGTCGCGCGGGGGCTGAGCGAACCCCTCGGCGACAGCCGTCACCCGGACCTGTCGAGCAGCGAGCGCGTCGGCTCGCTCAGCGGGAGAGCTGCCGCGCTGCGGTCCGCCTCGACCCCCTCCGCATCACGGCCCAGCCGCCGCAGCTGGACCGCTCGCGCAGCGTGCCAGTAGGGATAGGCCCGGAGGCCGTGGATGTCGTCGAGGAGCGCCAGCGCCGCGGCGGGCCCCCGGAGCTCGCCGACCGCGACGGCGCGGTTGAGCGAGACGACGGGCGAGGGGTCGACGACGAGCAGCACGTCGTACCAGGACACGATGGCCGCCCAGTCGGTCTCCTCCCAGCGAGGCGCCAGGGCGTGACAGGCCGCGACACCGGCCTGCGCGACGAACCGGTGCGGCGGGTCGGGCGAGCGGCGCAGCGCCTCGCCGAGGACGGTGATGCCCTCGTGGATCGCCCGGGCGTCCCACCGACCCCGGTCCTGCTCCGGCAGCAGGACCGGGCGCCCGCGGTCGTCCAGCCTGGCCCGTCGCCGAGAGTGCTGGAGCAGGGCGAGCGAGAGCAGCCCGAGCGCCCCGGCGTCGTCGGGCTGGAGCCGCGCGAGCAGCCGCGCCAGCCGCAGCGCCTCCTCGAGCAGCTCGGGGCGGGTCAGGTCGGCCCCCGAGGTCGCGACGTACCCCTCGTTGAGCACCAGGTGCACCGTCGTCAGCACGCCCTCCCAGCGGTCGGGCAGCTCGTGGTCGGGCGGGACCGCGTACGGGATCGCTGCGGCGCGGATCTTCTGGCGCGCGCGGACCAGCCGCCGCGCGACCGCGTCGGGGGTGGAGAGCAGGGCGCGGGCGATCTCGGGCTCGGTGAGCCCACAGATCGTGCGCAGCGCGAGAGCGACGCGACTGGCAGGCGCGAGGCTGGGGTGGCAGCAGGTGAACAGCAGCCGCAGCAGGTCGTCCTCCAGCACGCTCGGCTCGACGTCGGCGGTCCAGCCCGGACGCAGCTCGGGGTCATCGGTCACCACGCGCTCCTCGCGGGCCAGGCGGCTGCTGCCCTGCCGCAGCAGGTCGATCGCCCGGCGTCGCGCGGTCAGGCGCAGCCACGCCACGGGGTTGGGTGGTACGCCGTCGCGCGGCCAGGTGAGCAGCGCGCGCTCGACGGCGTCTTGCACGGCGTCCTCGGCGAGCACCAGGTCGCCGACCTGGCGAGCGAGGGTCGCCAGGACGTCCCGGCCCGACTCCCGCAGGACCGCCTCGAGGGCGGCGCCAGGAGCCGGGCCGGGCGCGTCAGGTGCAGGCATCGCGGCCGGCTCAGCCCATCATGGGGATGACGGGCCGGACCTCGACCGCGCCGTCCCAGGCCGCGGGGATGGTCGCCGCGACCCGGACCGCGTGGTCCAGGTCGGTGCACTCGAGCAGGAAGAACCCGGTGAGCACCTCCTTGGTCTCGGCGTACGGCCCGTCGGCGACCACCACGTCGCCGCCCTTGCCCTGCACCCGGACCGTGGTGGCGGTGGCGGTCGGGAACAGCGCGGCCCCACCGCGCATGATCTCGGCGACCGAGGCCGAGAAGGCGCCGTACTCGCCCATCAGCTCCCCCTGCTCCGGCGCGGTCCAGTCGAGGTCGTTGGTGTAGATGATCGCGGCGTACATCGGCATGTCCGGCTCCTCCGGTGACGGGACGACCCGGTGTCGTCCTCACCATGATGACGAAGCCGAGGCCCGGCCACAGGACACCGGTGGTCGTGGGATCTAGACCAGGTCGGTGACGGTGGGGCGAGGCGGTCACTCCCGACAGCCAGCAAGTAGACGTTGACAACATCGCGATCATCCACCAATGTTGTCAACGTCAAGATCGGGGGTCCACCATCCAGGAGCACTCCACGCATGAGCGCGACCGCCCGCAGCCGGACGGACACGTGACGTGCCCACCCTGATCGTGCCCGGGGCCTTCACCCGCGCCTCCTCCTTCGACCGCCTGGCCGAGGCGCTCGACGGCGAGCTGATCGACATGCCGTGGCGCGACCGTCGACTCGCGCAGCTGGACCTCGGCGGCCTCGGAGCCGCCGACCGCGCCCTCGACCAGGCCGTCGAGCGCGTCACCGAGGCAGACCGCCAGTCACCTCTCGTCCTGGTGGGCCACTCGATGGGAGGGCTGCTCGCCCTGCGTGCGAGCCGGCGGCACCCGCTCGACGCCCTGGTCCTGCTGATGCCCGCACCCCCGAGGGCCTGGGCGCCGACGTCGCCAGGCTCCTCGTGCGCGATCCCCGGACCGCCTTGACCTTCGCGGCGTTGGCGGTCTCGACGCTCCCCGTGCGCTCCGGGTGGCTGCGCTCGGCGCCGCGCGGGTTGTACGCCGCCGACGTCACGCCGGAGGTCCTGCGCGCGGCCTCTCGACACCGTGCCGACGAGTCCCTCACCGTGCTCGCCCAGCTCGTCGTCGGGTCGCGGCGCCCGGTGCGCCCGACCGGGGCGCCCACGCTGGTCATCGGCGGCCGCGACGACGGGCTCGTGCCGTCGACCACGGTGAGGCGTCTCGCCGCGCGGCTCGGCGCCGACCACGAGGAGCTCCCCGTCGCCCACAACTTCTCCGAGGAGCCCTCCGGCGTCGTCGTCGACCACGCCGTGCGCCGCTGGCTCGACTCCCGCCCGACCCTCCAGCACTGATCCATCCCCGACCCAGGAGACCCCATGACCAAGCCCGTCGCGCTCGTCACCGGTGCCACCAGTGGCATCGGCGCCGCCACCTCCACGGCCCTCGTCGACGCCGGCTACGACGTCGTCGGCACCGGCCGCCGGACCTCCGGCCTGACGCCTCCGCGTGGGGTGCGCCTGGTCGACCTCGACGTCCTCGACGACGAGGCCGTGCGGTCCGTGGTCGATGGCGTCGTGGACAGCCGCGGCCACCTCGACCTGCTCGTCAACAACGCCGGGAGCGGCACCCTGGGGGCGGTCGAGGAGCTGACCGTGATAGAGGCGCAGCGGGTCTTCGACGTCAACGTGTGGGGGGTGGTCCGCACCACCAAGGCCGCGCTGCCCCACATGAGGGCTCAGGGCCGGGGCCGCATCGTCAACCTCTCGTCCGTGCTCGGCTTCCTGCCGGCGCCGTTCTCGGCGACGTACGCCGCTGCCAAGCAAGCCGTCGAGGGCTGGTCGGAGTCGCTCGACCACGAGGTGCGCGAGCACGGCGTCCGCGTGGTCCTGGTCGAGCCGGCCTACACCCTCACCGGCTTCGAGCAGAACCAGGCCCGCCCCGAGAACCCCCTCCCGGCGTACGCCGCGCGCCGTCGCGTGGCCGACGAGGTGATGGCCGGGAACCTCGCCCAGGGCGACCACCCCGCCGTGGTGGCGAGGGTCGTCGTCCGCGCCGCCCGAGCGAGCAACCCCCGGGTCCGCTACACCGCTGGACGTCTCGCCGGCCAGGTCGCTCTCGCCCGGAGGCTCGCGCCGGCGTCGGTCCTCGACGCCCGGATCCGCACGCTGAACCGTCTCCCGCGCTGAGCCGTCCCCCGACCAGCCGCCTCGCACGGGGTCCGTGCCGACAGCGTCGTCTCAGCCCCCGCCCGGATCGCTTCCCCGCGACCGCCTGACCACCTGCGCCACCTCGCCCGCCGTGCGGGCCCGGGGCTCGGTTCCTGGAGCGAGGTCGAGGTCTCGGAGCAGCGCCACCTGCCAGGGGGGCTCGAGCCGGGCCGCCCGCAGTGCTGGCGTGTCGGTCAGCATCACCGACGTCGGCTCCTGTCGTACGGCGCCTCGGTCGACCACGGCCACCACGTCGGCCCAGGACCACGCCAGGGCGACGTCGTGGGTCGCCACCACCACGGTCGTGCCGGTGCGTTCGAGCACGTCGAGGCTCGCGAGCAGCTCGGCGGTGCCTGCCGGGTCGAGCCCCGCGGTGGGCTCGTCGAGGAGCAGCACCTCGGGTCGCATGGCGACAGCGCCCGCGAGGGCGACCCGCTTCTGCTGGCCCAGCGAGAGCTGGTGCACCGGCCGCTCCGCGAGGTCGGTGATCGACAGCATCGCGAGCGTCTCGTCCACCCGCTCGCGGACCTCGTCGAGCGGGAGCCCGAGGTTGAGCGGCCCGAAGGCGACGTCCTGCCGCACGTCGGCCGAGAAGAGCTGGGCGGCAGGGTCCTGCAGGACCAGCTGCACCCGGCGCCGGTGCGCGTCGAGACCGCGTCGCGAGTGGGCCAGGGCGACGTCGCAGACGCTCACGGTGCCGGCTCGCGGACGCATCGAGCCCGAGAGCACCCGCAGCAGCGTCGTCTTCCCCGAGCCGTTGGCCCCGAGCAGGGCCAGCCGCTCGCCGCGGGCGACCTCGATGTGCGCCCCCACCAGCACGTCGGGCCCGTCGGCGTGACCCGCCGCGATCCCCTCCGCGCGCAGCACGGGCGGCTCGCTCACGAGAGGTGCACCGCCACCGACGCGCCGGCGAGACAGCCGAGCAGGACGAGGCTCAGCCCGACGAACGTCACCGACGCCTGCCGCTCGCGGGGAAGGTGCGGCAGGACACCGGTGTAGCCGCGACCGGCGAGGCCCTCCTCGAGCTGGGAGGCGGTCGTCCAGGCCCGCGCGAAGGTCGCGGCCGCGAGACTGCCCAGGCTGCGCAGCGCCGTACGCCTGTCGGCGTAGCCGAGGCGGGCTGCCTGCGCCTCACGCATCTCGGCCTGGGCGTCCAGCAGCGAGAAGACCATGCGGTAGACCAGGCCCCCGACCTCGACCAGGACCGCCGGCACCCCCGCCGCCCGCGACGCCTGGAGCAGGTCGCTCATGGGTGTCGTGGTCGCGAGCAGCATCACGGCTGCAGCGCACGCGAGCGAGCGCGCCCCGACCTCGGCCGCCAGCCGCAGCGACGCCGGCGAGACGCCGAGCGGCCCCCACGACCACGGGGCGGTGGCGTCGAAGGTGACCACGATGCCGACCAGGCCGACCGCCACGAAGACCGCCGGAGCGAGCAGTGCCCTCAGGTAGGTGCGGGCGCCCACCCCGGCCGGGCCGACGGCGACCCCCGCCGCGGCGACCAGCACCAGGACCGACACGAGAGGCCCGGCCGACGTGAGACCCACCGCGAGCAGCCCGAGCGACAGGACCGCCTTCTCGACCACCGGCCGGTGGCGCCACCGACTCGCCCAGGCGGCGTCGTCGAGCTGGAAGCGCGCCACCCGTCAGGAGGTCGGCGGCACGTCGGCCCTGGCCACGACATCGGCGCCAGAGGTCAGCCGCGCACGACGACGCTCGCGCAGGGAGCCGAGCGCGAACCCGAGCACCCCGGCACCGAGAGCCGCCTGGAGGGCGAAGAGCCCGGACTCGACCTCGCCGCCCGGCTGCGTCCACAACGGGGTGAACCACGGCTCGTAGTCCGGGTCCACCGCGGTGATCTCGTCGGTCGCCGCGGCGTCGGTCCCGGTGAAGTCGCCGCGCGAGCCGCCGATGGCCAGGGTCAGCGCGAAGATCGCGACGGCGGCTGCGACCAGCAGCACGTTGGTCCAGGTCCTACGCACGGTTGGCTCCGGTCTGCTCGTCGATAGCGTCGGTCGTCTCGTCGGTGGTCGCGGCGGCGCTTGAACGCTTGCGGTCGGTCCGCAGGCCGAGGCGGGCGAGCTCGGGTCCGGCCCAGGCCCGCAGGGCGTTCATCAGCACCACGCCGATGAGACCCTCGACGACGGCCAGCGGCACCTGGGTGACGGCGAAGAGGCCGAGGAACCGGCCCCACGCGCCGAGGAAGCCGACGGAGGGGTCCGGGAACGCCAGCGCGAGCTGGGTGGCGGTGGTGACGTAGGTCGCCAGGTCGGCGGTGAAGACCGCGGCGAACACGGCGAAGCTGAAGGGAGCGAAGCCGAGCAGCTTGTAGACGGCGTACGCCGCCCACGGCCCGACCACCGCCATCGACACGACGTTGGCGCCGAGGGTGGTGATGCCACCGTGAGCGAGCAGCAGGGCCTGGAAGATCAGCACGATCGTGCCCAGCACGGCCATCACGGGCGGTTTGAAGATCACCGCCCCCTCCCCGGTGCCCGTGGGGTGGCTCGAGCTGCCCGTGACCGACGGCAGCTTGATGGCCGACAGCACGAAGGTGTAGGCGCCGACCGCGCTCAGCAGCAGCTTGGCCTGCGGGTGGTCGCGCACCGTCTTCCTGATCTCGCGGGCACCGTGGACCACGAACGGGGCGGCGACGACCGTCCAGGCCGCTGCATGGACAGGCGGCAGAAATCCTTCAGCGATGTGCACAGCACCGCACCTTCCCGGGATGACGCGTCCCGATCTGCTCCAGCCCCGAGTTCCTGGCTCGCGGATGACCCGCTCACAGTGGCGCGACCGCCCCGGACTCTCACCGGGTTCCTCGGACGAAGGCTGGCTGCGAGCAAGGTACTCCCACCTCCGTGCTTCGACCAGAGCCCGTCCGGACCAACGCCCCGCGGGGCCTCCGTACGATGGCGAGGTGGCGACGACCGGGCAGCCCCGCGTGCGCGCCGGCCTCGCCGGCGCCGTCTGCGCGACGGCCGCCGTCGCAGCCCACGTCACGGCCGGTGGCGAGGTCACGACGGTCGCCGCGGCACTGACGCTGCTGACCTCGGTCGGCCTGGCACCGCTGCTGCTCGACCGCGCCATCGACCCCGCGCGCACCCTCGCGCTGTGCCTCGTCGCCCAGGTCGTCTGGCACGCCGGGTTCGTGCTGAGCGCCCCCGCCGCGATGGCCCACATGTCGCACCACGTCGACACCACCACGATGGCCGCGCACCACCTGCTGGCCGCAGGCCTCGGCACCGTCGTGGCTGTCGGCTACGAACGCTGCTTCGCCCGGGCCGCCGACTGGCTGGCCGGCATCCTGCTGCCCCGACCCGTCACCGCGCTGCGGCCGCCGACACCCCACCGTGCCGCGCCGGCGTACGCCGCCCTGGCCCGGGTGCCTGACGACGACGTCCACGACCCCGCGCGTCCGCTGCGCGCCCCGCCCTTCGCAGCCGCGCTCGGCTGACCTGCACGCGTCCCACGCCGCACCTCCGCCGAGCAGCTCTCACGCGCCCGGGCACACGCCCACGCGTCCCTCACTGCTGCGAAGGAACCTGCATGCACACCACACCCCTGCGCGCTCCGGCGCGCCCCGCCCGTCTCCGCCGGGTGGGCACCGTCGCCGCGATCAGCGCGGCGCTCGCGCTGTCCCTGTCCGCCTGCGGATCCACGTCGGACACCGGCTCGGACACCGGTTCGGACGCCGCGCCTGCCTCCGCCGACACCACCGCGCTCGGGGTCAGCGACCCCTGGGTCAAGTCGGCCGACTCCGGCATGACCGCCGCGTTCGGCACCCTCACCAACGACGGTGACCAGGACGTCGTCGTCACCGGCGTCACCAGCGAGGCCTCCCCCACCATGGAGCTGCACGAGACCGTCGCCGGCGACGGTGGAGCCATGCAGATGCAGGAGAAGCAGGGCGGCTTCACCGTCCCCGCGGGCGGCGAGCTCGAGCTCACCCCCGGCGGCAACCACCTCATGCTCATGGACGTCAGCCAGCCCCTGCGCCCCGGCGAGGAGGTCACCTTCACGCTCGACCTCGAGGGCGGCGGCACCCAGGAGTTCTCCGCCGTCGTGAAGGACTTCTCCGGCGCCGACGAGAAGTACGCCCCCGGGCACGGCTCGTGACCGCCCCCGGCTGGTCACGCCGGTCGGTGCTGCGCAACGGCGCCCTCGTGACAGCCGGGGTCGGGGTCGGGACGGGTGCGGGCCTCGCCGGCGCGCACCTGTCCCGCCCCAGCGGGCCCGGCTCCGACGTCGAACGGCTGCACGGCGGGCTCGTCGAGCCGTTCCACGGGCAGCGGCAGGCCGGGGTCGAGACTCCGCCCCAGGCCCACCTCTCCCTGGTCGGACTCGACCTGCGTGACGGAGCCGGCGCGCAGGAGCTGGCGTTGCTGCTCGGACTTCTCGGCGACGACGCCGCCCGGCTGAGCGCCGGGGAGCCGGCCCTCGCCGACACCGAGCCCGAGCTCGCCACCGTGCCGTCCCGGCTCACGGTCACCTTCGGCCTCGGTCCGCGGGCGGCAGCGTGGGCGGGCGCCACCCTCGAGCCGCTGCCCGACTTCCCCGGCGACCGGCTCGACCCCGCCTGGGGCCAGACCGACCTCGTGGTGCAAGTCTGCGCCGAGGACCCGCTCACCCTCGCCCACACCCGACGCGTCCTGCTCAAGGACGCGGCGGCGTACACCACGACGAGGTGGGTGCAGGACGGCTACCGCCGCGCCCGCGGCAGCGAGGCCGTCGGGGCGACGATGCGCAACGTCATGGGCCAGGTCGACGGCACCGTCAACGTGCGCGAACGCGCCGATCTCGAGCCCCTCGTCTGGGACGGCCCCCTGGGCGCGCACTCGACGACCATGGTCGTGCGCCGCATCCGCGCCGACATGGCCGGGTGGGACAAGGTCGACCGGGCCGGCAAGGAGCTCGCCGTCGGCCGCCGGCTCGCCGACGGCGCCCCGCTCACCGGCGGCAGCGAGAAGACCGAGCCCGACTTCGAGGCCGAGGACGACCTCGGCTTCCCCGTCATCGACGCCGCCAGCCACATCCGTCGCGCTCGCAGCGACGACCCGACCGAGCGGTTCCTGCGCCGCGCCTACAACTACACCGTCCCCGACACCGGCCAGCCGCTCGGCGAGGACTCCGGCCTCGTCTTCATCGCGTACGCCGCTGACGCCCAGCGCCAGTTCGTACCCGTGCAGCAGCGCCTCGCCGACCTCGACCGGCTCAACGCCTGGGTCACCACCATCGGCTCCGCCGTCTACGTCGTCCTGCCCGGGACGCCGACCTCGGGCGCACCGGTGGTGCGGGGCCTGACGACCTGAGCTGCACGGCTCGTCAGAGGTCGCACATCAGGCGTCGCAGGTCGACCCGTACGCGAGGAGCGTCGACCGGTTACGCCGGGTCGACGAGCCGCCCGTCCTCGAGAAGCGCGACCTCGTCGGCTCGCTCGACCAGCGTCGGGTCGTGACTGGCGCAGACCACGGCTCCCCCACCGTCGACGACCCGGGCGAGGACGGCGAGGATCCGCTCGGTCGTCGCCGCGTCGAGGCCCGTCGTCGGCTCGTCGAGCAGCAGCAGGTCGGCTCCCGCGGCCAGTCCCATGGCCAGCAGCGCGCGCTGGCGCTGGCCGCCCGACAGCTCCGACAACGGCCGGTCGGCGTGCTCGGCCAGGTCCACGAGCTCGATGGCCTCGTCCCGTCGACGCCGGCCGTCGCGACCCAGGCGTCGCCACGGGCCGGTGCGGCCGTGGAGGCCGGTCGTGACCACGTCGCGCACCGTCACCGGGAGCCGCGGCGCCACGTCGGCCCGTTGCGGCACGAAGGCGACGGCGTCGGTGCTGCGGTGGACCGCGCCCGAGGTCGGGTCGCGCACGCCCGCGAGCACCTCCACGAGCGTCGACTTCCCCGCGCCGTTGTGACCGGTCAGCGCGAGCATCCGTCCGCGTCGCACGTCGAGGCTGACGCCGTCGAGGGCGGTGCGGCCGGGGTAGGAGACCACGACGTCGCGTGCACGGGCGGCTGTGGGAGTCACGTCGCCACCCTAGCCGTTTCGCGATTGGTAATCATTCTCATTCTTGTCTACCGTCTCGGCGCGTGACCTGGCTGACCGATCCCCTCGCGCTCGACTTCTTCCGGCGCGCCCTGCTCGGCGGCGCACTGGTCGCGGTCCTGTGCGGGGTCGTCGGCACCTGGGTCGTCGTCCGGGGCATGGCGTTCCTCGGCGAGGCCCTGGGCCACGGCATGCTGCCGGGGGTCGCGTTCGCCACCGTGCTCGGCCTGCCCGTGCTCCTCGGCGCGGCCGTGAGCGCCACCGCGATGACCGTCGGCCTGAGCCTGCTGCAGCGCCGGGGGCGGCTGGGCTACGACACCAGCATCGGGCTGCTCTTCGTCGCGATGCTGGCGCTCGGGATCATCGTCATCTCCTACTCCGGCAGCTTCGCCACCGACGCCACGGCGATCCTGTTCGGCGACGTGCTGGCCATCACCACCGCCGAGCTCGTCACCCTGGCGGCGGCGGCCGTCGTCGGCGTCGTGGTCGCCTGGCTGGCGCACCGCTCGCTCGTCGCGCTGGCCATGGACCAGCGGGTCGCAGCCGTGCTCGGCCTGCGTCCCCAGCTGGCCCAGGCCGTGCTCGTCGGGCTGGTCACGGTGACCGTGGTCGTCTCCTACCGCGCCGTCGGCTCCCTGCTCGTGCTCGGCCTGCTGCTCGCACCCGCGGTCGCCGCCTCGCAGTGGACCCGACGCATCCCCACGACCATGGCGCTGGCCGCCGTGCTCGGCGTCGTCGCCGTGACCGCCGGCCTCTTCGTCTCCTGGTACGCCGCGACGGCCGCGGGGTCGTCGATGGCCATGGCCGCGATCGCGCTCGCCGCGACCTCCTGGCTGCTGCGTGCCGTCGTCGACGCCACCCGCCCGACCCGGACCCGGTCGGCTCCTCCCGCCGACTCCGACGCGCCCGAGCCCGTGCCCGTCGCGCTCGCCGGCTGACCTCGACCCCACCCTCGGAAGGACCCTCCATGCCCCGCCGCACACCGGCCGTCCCGGTCGCCGCGAGCACCCTCGCCCTGCTGCTCCTGCTCACGGGCTGCGGCGGCGCCGCGGGCGAGGAGCCCGCCGCGTCCACCTCGTCGGACGACAGCGCCGCGACCGACGACGACCACGGCGAGATGGAGGGCGCCCAGGAGCTCGCCGAGCCCGCGCTCGGCCTGACCACGGTCGATGCAGAAGGCCGCGTCCAGCACCTCGACCTCGCCGACGAGAGCGTGCAGGAGCTGTCGGTCCTCGACGCCCCCTCCGCCCTGCACACCGACGGGCGCTACCTCTTCGCCACCACCGACGACGGCGTGCAGGTGCTCGACAGCGCGGTCTGGACCTGGGACCACGTCGACCACTTCCACTACTACCGCGGCGAGCCCCGGGCGGTCGGCACCGTCGAGGGCGACGGCCCCGCCACGGTGGCGACCACCAACCTCTCCCACGCGGGCAGCACCGGCGTCTTCTTCGCCGGGTCCGGCGACGCCGTGCTCCTCGACACCGGCGCCCTGGCCGACGGCGAGGTCAGCGAGCGCTTCCGGGTCGCGGGCGAGCCCCACGACGGCATGGTCGTGCCGATCGGCGACCACGCGCTCGTGACCCGCGCGGACGACGCGAACCGGGCCGACGAGGTCGTGGCCGTCGACGCCGGGGGCGAGCCGCTCGACGGGGCGTCGTACGACTGCCCGGACGCGCGGGGCACCATCACGACCCGCGTCGGCGCCGTCATCGGGTGCGCCGACGGCGCGCTGCTCGCCACCTCCGGCGACGACGGCCCGACCGTCACGCGGATCCCCTACCCCGACGGCACCGACGCTCCCCCGGCGACCGCCTTCGCGAACCGCGAGGGTCGACCGACGGTGGCAGCGCTCGCCGGACCCCGCCGCTACTGGCTGCTCGACACCCGCGAGCAGTCGTGGCAGCTGCGACGCTCCCCCGTCCCCCTGGTGCAGGTCTCGGCCGTGGACGACGACGAGGAGCACGTGCTGGGCCTGACCCCCGACGGTGCGGTCGCCGTGCTCGACGGCGCGAGCGGCGACCTGCTGGCCACGACGAGGCCGCTCGTGCGCCAGTCGGTGCGCGAGCGCGTCGGCCGGCCGACCCTGGTGCTCGACCAGCAGCGCGCCTACCTGAGCGGGCCGGCCGAGCAGCGCTTGTTCGAGATCGACTTCGCCGACGACGCCCGCGTCTCGCGCACCTTCACCACCGACAGCGAGCCGGCGTTCACCGCGGGGACCGGCCGATGAGCGCCGTACGCCGCCGGGTCGCGGCCGGGCTCGCGCTCGCGCTGCTCGGCACGACGGGGTGCACCGCGAGCGGTGACGACCGCCCGACCGTGGTCGTCACCACCAACATCCTCGGCGACGTCGTGCAGGAGGTGCTCGGCGAACAGGCGCAGGTCGTGACGCTGATGAAGCCGAACGCCGACCCGCACTCCTTCGAGATCTCCGCGCAGGAGGCGGGCCGGATGCGGTCGGCCGACCTGCTCGTCTCCAACGGGCTCGGTCTCGAGGAGGGCCTGCAGCGGCAGGTCGACGCCGCGGTCGCCGACGGCGTCGACTCCTTCGTCGCCGGCGACGAGCTCGACGTCCTCGACTACGCCGAGGGCGACGCCGCCGGCTCGGCCGACCCGCACTGGTGGACCGACCCCGGCCGCACGACCGACGTCGTCGAGGCCCTCGCCGTGCAGGCCGCCGAGCTGCCGGGGGTCGACGAGACCGTGCTGCGGCGACAGGCCGACGCCTACCTCGGCGACCTCGAGACGCTCGAGACCGAGATGAGCGAGGCCTTCGCCGCGATCCCCGACGACCGACGAGCGCTGGTCACCAACCACCACGTCTTCGGCTACCTCGCCGACCGCTTCGACTTCGAGATCGTCGGCGCGGTCATCCCCGGCGGCACGACGCTCGCCTCACCGAGCGCCTCCGACCTCGCCGACCTCGTCGGCGCCATCGTGGAGACCGGGGTCCGCGCCGTCTTCGCCGAGTCGTCCTCGCCCGACCGGCTCGTGCAGGCGCTGGCCGCCGAGACCGACCTCGACGTCGACGTCGACGTCGTCGAGCTCTACAGCGAGTCGCTCACCGAGCCCGGCGGCGGCGCCGACGACTACCTGACGATGATGCGCGTCAACACCGAGCGCATCGCGGACGGACTGGCCTGAGCCGGTCCGTCGCACCCACCGAGCACCACCCCCACCGAGAGGAAAGAACCCGATGCGCACCCCCCACCGCCGACGCGGGATGCTGGCCGCCGCGGCTGCCACCACCCTGCTCAGCCTGGCCGCCTGCGGCTCGAGCGACTCCGGGAGCACCGGCAGCGCCGGCGACTCGGGCGAGGAGACCACGGCCGCCAACGCTGGCCCCCGCCTCGCCGTCACCTACGAGGGCGGCGTGATGGTCCTCGACGCCGAGACCCTGGAGCCGGTCTCCGACTTCGACACCGAGGAGTTCACCCGCGTCAACCCGGCCGGCGACGGCCGCCACGTCATGCTCACCACCACCGAGGGCTTCCAGGTGCTCGACACGGCGGCGGGTTCCGACGCCGAGCCCGAGCTGACCGACATGGTCTTCGAGGCCGACACTGCCGGCCACGTCGTGTCCCACGCCGGCAAGACCGTGCTCTACGCCGACGGCACCAGCGACACCACCATCATCTCGACCGCTGACCTCGCCAATGCCGGCGACGAGCTGCCCGAGACCGAGGTCGTCGAGGGCACCGAGGCCCACCACGGTGTCTCGATCGTCCTGGAGGACGGCACCTTCATCACCACCGTCGGCGACAGCGAGACGCGCAGCGGCGCGGTGGCGACGGACGAGGGCGGCTCTGAGATCGCGTCCACCGACGAGTGCCCCGGCATCCACGGCGAGGCGACCCTCTCCGACGAGACGGTCATCTTCGGCTGCGAGGACGGCGCGCTGCTCTACGAGGGCGGCGAGTTCGTCAAGGTCGCCGCACCCGACGACGGCTACGCCCGCTCCGGCAACATGTTCGTCTCCGAGGGCAGCCCCCTCGTGGTCGGCGACTACAACACCGACCAGGACGCCGAGGGCTACCTGCTCGACCAGGTCGCCGTCGTGGACACCGAGGAGCGCACCTACGACGTCGTCGACACCCCTGGTGGCGCCGGCTACACCTTCCGCGACATCGCCCGCGGCCCCGACGGCAACGCCTACGTCCTGGCCGACGACGGCGCCATCCACGTGCTCGACCCCGAGACCCGCGAGTTCACCGACAGCTTACCGGTCGTCGACGCGTGGGAGGGCCCGGCCGAGTGGCAGGACCCGCACCCGGCCATCAAGGTCGAGGGCGACATCGCCTACGTCACCGAGCCGGCGGCCGACACCGTGCACGCGGTCGACCTGAACGACGGCAGCATCGTCACCTCGGCCGAGCTCGACGTGACGCCCAACGAGATCGCCGTCGCTGCCAGCTGACCTCTCGCGACACGCCGCCCCCGCCGCATGCTGCGCGGCGGGGGCGGCACGCTGTACCGAGCGGATCTCGCCGCGCCGACCGTGCGAGAGGATGGCGTGGTGACCGTCACCTACGCCCTTGACGACCGGACCGCCCGGATCCACCTCGACCGCCCGCAGCGGCTCAACGCCGTGACGACCACGCTCGTCGAGGACCTGCTCGCAGCTCTCGACCGCGCGACCGCGGACCAGGCGCGGTGCATCGTGCTCGCCGGCCGCGGACGGTCGTTCTGTGCCGGTCACGACCTGAAGGTGCCGGTGCCGGTCGAGACGCCGGAGCAGACCGCGGCCCGCGTCGACCGGCTCCAGGAGATCACCCGCCGGGTGCGGGCCTTTCCCGGGATCGTGGTCGCCGCCGTGCAGGGGCACGCACTCGGCGCCGGCTGCGAGATCGCCCTGTCCTGCGACCTCGTCGTGGCCGACCAGACGGCACGGTTCGGTTTCCCCGAGGTCGGCGTCGGTCTCAGCGTGACCGGGGGGATCTCCCACCTGCTGCCCCGGATCGTCGGCCCAGCGCGCGCCAAGGAGCTGCTGCTGCTGGGCGAGCACGTCACTGCCGCACGCGCACTCGAGCTGGGGCTGGTCAACCGCGTCGTACCCCCCGGCGAGCACGAGGCAGTGGCGGCAGAGCTCGCCGCCCGCGTCGCCGGGCGCCCGACGGTCGCGGCCGCGATCGCCAAGCAGGTCGTCGACGCGGGCCTCGGCACCGACATGGAGACCGCGCTGGTGCTCGAGCGTGAGCAGGCCGTGCGCACCAGCCTGTCCGGCGAGGGCGACGCGCCCCGGGAGGCCTTCGCCGGTGAGTGAGCACGCCGCAGGCCTGGTCGCCGCGCTCGAGACCGCGGCCCACCGATGGCCCGACCGCACGGCCTGGGTGTTCGACCCCGGCCGGTCGTTCACCTTCGCCGAGGTCGACGAGCTGACCGTCGGCTTCGCCGGGGCACTGCACCGACGGGGCGTCCGGCCCGGCGACCGGGTCGGCGTGCTGCTCCGCAACCAGCCCGAGTTCCCGCTCGTGTGGTTCGCCCTGATGAGGCTCGGCGCCACGATGGTGCCGTTGAACGTGAAGTACCGGTCGGTCGACCTCGCTCACGTCCTCGAGACCGCCTCCGTGGCGGCGGTCGTCAGCACCGGAGAGTTCACCGAGCTGCTGGCCGGCGCTCCCGGCGTCCTCCTCGTGGAGGAGCTCGAGCCCGACCCGACGGCTGCGCCGCGCGTCAGCACGCCGACCGCCCCCGCCAACATCCAGTTCACCTCGGGCACGACCGGTCGCCCCAAGGGGTGCGTGCTCTCGCAGGAGTACTGGCTGAGGCTGGGCCGGAGCCTGGTCGACGAGTTCCCTCGCCTCTCCGCCGACGACGTGATGCTCACCGCCCAGCCGTTCCACTACATCGACCCCCAGTGGAACGTCGTCGCTGCGCTGCTCGCGGGCGCCCGGCTCGTCGTGCTCGACGGCTTCCACCCCTCGACCTTCTGGCAGCAGGTCCGCCACCACGACGTCACCTACTTCTACTGCCTCGGTGCCATGCCCACCCTGCTGCTGCGGATGCCCGCCGACCCCGGCGACCGCACCCACCGGGTCCGCGTCGTGCAGGCCTCCGCCATCCCGCCGGCCCTGCACGCCCAGCTCGAGGAGCGGTGGGGCGTCGGGTGGTACGAGGCGTTCGGGATGACCGAGACCGGCGCCGACCTGCGGGTGACCGAGGCCGACCACGACGCGCTCGTCGGCACGGGCTGCCTGGGCCGCCCGGCCGGGCACCGCGAGGCGAAGGTCGTCGACGGCCAGCTGTTGCTGCGTGGTCCCGGCATGATGGACGGCTACCTCGGCGAGCCCGACCCGTTCGTCGACGGGTGGTTCGCGACCGGCGACCTCGCCGAGGTCGACGCCGAGGGCCGGTTCTACCACCGCGGCCGCACCAAGGACATGATCCGGCGCAGCGGTGAGAACATCGCGGCGCACGAGGTCGAGGACGTGCTGACCAGCCACCCCGGCGTACGCCTGGCGGCCGTCGTGGGGGTGCCCGACGAGATCCGCGGCGAGGAGGTCAAGGCTTTCGTCGTGGGCGACGTCGGCGAGGCCGAGCTCGCGACGTGGTGCGCGGAGCGGCTCGCCTCGTTCAAGGTCCCGCGGTTCTGGGAGTTCCGCGACGACCTGCCCCGCACCGCCTCCGAGCGCGTCGTCAAGGCGGGCCTGCGGTGAGCTTCACCTGGCAGTCTCCCGTGTTCTTCGACGAGCTCGACCTCAACGGCACGCTGCACAACGCCCGGTTCGCCGTGCACGTCGAGCGCGCCCAGTCGGCGCTCTTCGAGGAGCTCGGCCGGGGCTGGGCGACGTACGCCGAGCGCGACCCCGACCTGCACTACGTCGTCAAGGAGCTGCACGTCGAGTTCCTCCGGCCGCTCACGGCACCGGGCCTGCTCCCGGTGACCATCCTCGCCGAGCACCTCGGCACCACGAGCGCCCGCTACGGCTTCCGCTGCGGGGACCACGCGACGGGTCACCGCGTCATCGTCAAGGTCGATCCCTCCACCGGCCGCCCGGCGCCGTGGAGCGAGTGGTACCGCCAGGCGTTCTCCGAGCTGCAGGGGTCGCAGTCGTGATCACCGCCGACCTGCTGCTCACGAACGCCGAGTTCGTCACCCTCGACCGCCCGGCCACCGCGCTCGCCGTGCTCGGCGACAGGATCGTCGCCCTCGAGGAGGTCCCCGCCCGCGAGGTCGTCGACCTCGGCGGAGCGGTCGTCGTCCCCGGCTTCCACGACGCCCACAACCACATGGCCTGGTTCGGGCTCTCCCTGACCGAGGTCGACTGCCGGGTCGACAGCCTCGACGCGCTGTACGCCGCTGTCGCCGCGGCACCCGACGGCGAGTGGGTCGTCGGCTCCGGCTACGACGACAACAAGTGCGGCGGGCACCCCGACCGGGACGGGCTCGACCGCGCCTCCGGCGGGCGCAAGGTCTGGATCAAGCACACCTCGGGGCACATGTGCGTGGTGAGCAGCGCCGTGCTCGACGAGCTCGGCCTCTCCCACCGGGCGGTCGACGTCGACGGTGGGCGGGTCGCCACCGACGCCGACGGCCGTCCGACCGGGCTGCTGCAGGAGCAGGCGCAGCAGCTGGTGGCTCCTCTCGTGCTCCCCTACCCCGTCGACACCCTCGTCGATGCGATCGACCGGGCCGGGCTGCACTACCTGCGCGAGGGCGTCACGAGCTGCACCGAGGCCGGCATCGCGGGTGGGTGGATCGGCAAGAGCCCGGTCGAGCTGGAGGCCTACCAGCGCGCCCGCGAGCAGGGCCGGCTCCACGTCCGGGTCGAGCTGATGGTGGCCGCCGACGCCCTGCGCGAGGTCCACGAGCTCGGCCTGGGGCTCGATCTGGGGCTGCGGACCGGCTTCGGTGACGACTGGCTCCGCATCGGACCGGTCAAGGTGTTCTCGGACGGCTCGCTGATCGGTCACACGGCTGCGATGTGTCACGACTTCGCCGACCGGCCGGGCGAGCGCGGCTACCTCCAGGGCTCGGCGGAGGCCCTCACCGAGACGATCCTCCGCGCCCACCAGGGCGGGTGGCGGGTCGCGACCCACGCCATCGGCGACGCGGCGATCGACCTGGTCCTCGACGCCTACGAGCGGGCGCAGCGCGACCACCCGCGTCCCGACCCGCGGCACCGGATCGAGCACTTCGGCGTCGCCCGTCCCGACCAGGTCGCGCGCGCGGCCGCCCTCGGGGTCGTCCCGGTGCCGCAGGGGCGCTTCGTCGAGGAGATCGGCGACGGCATGCTGCGCGCCCTCGGCCCCGAGCGGGTGCCGTGGGCCTACCGGCACCGCTCGCTGCTCGACGCCGGCATCGTGGTGCCCGGCAGCTCCGACCGACCGGTCGTGCAGGGTGCCCCGCTGCTGGGCATGCACGCGCTGGTCAACCAGCGCACGTCTGCCGGTCACGCCTTCAACCCCGACGAGGCGGTCTCCGGTCTCGACGCCCTTCGTGCGTTCACCGTCGGCTCGGCGCACGCCTCCCACCGCGAGGACCGGCTCGGCACGCTCAGCGTCGGCAAGCTGGCCGACCTCGTCGTGCTCTCGGCCAGCCCCGCGAGCGTCGACCCCACCACGATCGCGGACATCGAGGTGCTCCGCACGATGGTCGGCGGTGAGTTCCGGTGAGGCTCGAGCGGCCCGACCGGCTCGGGCCCGAGCAGCTCGCGACCGTGCGAGACCTCTACGAGGACGCCTTCCCGCCGGCGTCGCGCTCCGACTTCCAGGAGCTGCTGGCCGACCGCGTCCTCGTCCTGGTCGACGGGCGCGTCCCCGTGGGCCTCGCGGTGCTGCGCGACCTGGCGGACACCGGTTGGACCTTCCTCCGCTACTTCGCGGTCGGCGTGCGCGGACACGGTCTCGGACAGCGGTTCTGGCAGCTCCTCCGTGCCGCGCACCCCGACCACACCCGGATCGTGCTCGACGTCGACGACCCCGACGAGCCCGGGATCGAGGACGCCGAACGGACGGTCCGGGAGCGCCGGATCGTCTTCTACGAGCGGCTCGGAGTCGCCCTGACCCCGGTCCGGGAGTACGCCCCTCCCCACCACGGCGGTCCCCTGCCGATGCGACTCATGGTCGCCGACCTCCGTGCGGAGCAGACCGAGGCGCTCGGTGACCGGGACCTCCGCGCGGTCGTCGTCGCGGTGCTGCGGCACCGCTACGACCTCGACGAGGACACGCCGCTCGTCCAGAGTGTCCTCGCCGCCTCGGGTCTGTCGACCTGACCTCGGCCGTGCCGTCGCCCCTCGACTGGCCGTCCCCGGCAGGGGTACGGCTGCAGGACCGGCCGGCGCACCCGACGGGACGGCGGGTCGGCCGACGACGACAGGAGACGAACGTGGATCTGGGCATCGAGGGCAGGACGGCACTGGTCACCGGGGGTGACTCCGGGATCGGCTGGGAGACGGCACGGATGCTGCTCGCCGAGGGCGCGACGGTCGTCATCTCCGACAAGGACGCCGACGAGCTGGAGCGGGCCGCACAGCGACTGGCGGCGCCCGAGGGGCGACTGCACCACGTCGCCGCCGACGTGACCTCCCTCAGCGACCTCGAGACGTTGCGCGAGCGGTTGCACGAGCTGGCCGGTCCGATCGACATCCTGGTGCAGGCCTCCGGCGTGACCGGCGCCCAGGGGCTCTTCCACGAGATCGACGACCAGGGGTGGGTCGACACGCTGGAGATCGACCTGCTGGGCCCGGTCCGGTTGACGCGCACGTTCATCGACGACCTGCGCCGTGGCTGGGGTCGCCTGGTCTTCCTCACCTCCGAGGACGCCACCCAGCCCTACGACGACGAGCTGCCCTACTGCGCGGCCAAGGCGGGCGTGCTGTCGTTCGCCAAGGGTCTCTCCCGCAGCTATGCCACCGAGGGCCTGCTGGTCAACTGCGTGTCCCCGGCCTTCATCCACACCCCCATGACCGACGCGATGATGGAGAAGCGGTCCGAGGAGCTCGGCGTCTCCTTCGACGAGGCGATCGAGGGCTTCCTCGACGAGGAGCGCCCCTTCATGGAGCTCAAGCGGCGCGGCGAGCCGGAGGAGGTCGCCTCGGTGGTCACCTTCCTGTGCTCCGAGCGCGCCAGCTTCGTCAACGGCGCCGAGTACCGGGTCGACTCCGGTTCGGTCGCCACCCTCTGACGGTGCTGGCCCACCGGCTGCACGGCCAGGACCGAGCCGGCCTGCCGCTCCTGCTGCTGCACGCCTTCCCGCTGTCGTCGTGGATGTGGCACCGGCTCGTGCCGCTCCTCGAGCGACCGGCGCTGACCGTCGACCTGCCCGGCCTGGGCGCGAGCCCGGTCCCTGGGTCCGACACACCCGTGAGGATGTCCGCGGTGGCCGACGCCGTCGTCGAGGTGATGGACCACCACGGGCTCGAGCAGTGCGAGCCCTTCGGCATCTCGACCGGCGGGTACGCCGCGCTCGAGCTCGCCCACCGCCACCCCGCCCGCACCGCTGCGCTGGTCCTGGGCAGCACCACACCGTGGCTGGTCGCCCCGGACGAACCGGCCGAGCGCCGCCGCACCGCCGGGTCGGTGCGCGCGCAGCGCTCGACCGAGCCGGTGGCCGACAGCGCCCGGGAAGGTCTCGGGGCGACGGCGCGCCGCGAGCAGTCCGAGCTCGAAGCCGCGTTGCGCGACCTCATCGCACGTACCGACCCCGACGGCGTGACCTGGATGGCCGAGGCCATCGCCGCCCGCTCCGACCGCGAGGAGACCCTGGCCGGGTTCCCCGGGCCGGTGCGCCTGCTCTTCGGGGCCGAGGACGAGGCGACCCCGCCGGCCCGTGGCGAGCAGATGCGAGCGGTGCGAGCCGGCAACCCGGCACCGACCCACCTGAACGTGCTGCCGGCGACCGGTCACCTCACCGCCCTGGAGCGCCCGGCCGCGGTGGCCGAGCTGCTGCGGGGGCCGTGAGCCTCGACCCGCTCGTGCAGCAGCCCCCACGGCTGTGTCCCTGGCTTGGCCGTCGTGCCCGGAGCGAGAAGCTCCAGTTGTTCAGCGCTTACCGCGGCGCCGGCGCCGCCGCGACTGGCGCTGCCAGAAGGCGGGCCACCCGCTGACCGGCTCGTCCGTTACCGTCCATCCGTCCCCGCGCACCGAGTTGTCCCAGCCCAGCATGTAGCGGAGGTTGCCCGGGTCTAGTGCGAGTGGGGCTAGCCCTGCCTCGACGCGCGCCTTGTCCGCTGACTGCGGGCTCATGTGTTCCAGTGTCAGCAGCCGGTCGGCTCGGTTGCGCCCTTCCCTGCGATCTTCGGTGTCGAGACGCAGGACTGGCGAATGGCCTGGGGACATGTCGAACCCAGCTGCCTGGAGCATGCCACGGACGAACCGTGCTTCTGATTCGGGCGCGGTGCTGGCAAGGCGCCAGAACTCGTCGCGGGCTGAGTCGTAGGTCGGTGTCGGCCCCGCGCTCTGGGTAGCCCGCCGCCACAGGCTCGCCAGTTCCTCGGTCGCCGCAAGGGGCTCGGTGAAGGCTCGTTGGTAACGCTCCAATTGGCGTTCCTCGTTGCGCAGCTGGGCGGCGCAGTTCGAACAGAGCCTGCCGACCACGGAGGGTCCGTCGAGGTTCATGCAGAGGTTGCTGGCCTCTCGAGCTCGGAGCCGGTTGTCCTCCACCTCGGTAGCCAGGCGTTGGGTTTCGAAACGCTCGGTGGCGTCTTCGGCGGCGCGCCCAGCGGTGCGGTCGGCGTTGGGCTCAAAGCCCGCGGCAGCTAGGCGGGCACAGGTCAGGCAGAGGCCTCCGACGATGGTGAGGTAGACGCCGCAGACACAGCCTGGCTGGAACTCGAGATCCGGGTTCGCTGCCTCGGTGGGATCGGGGCGACCGTCGGGTTCGGGCAGATCGTCACGCATTCGGCCGGGTTCGCTGCTCCGCCCCAGTTCGTAGCCGGCTCGCACCAGCAGCTCGCGGGCCGCAGCAGCGGTGGCGCTTTGGTCTTCGTTGATGAGCATCCAGTAGCGCCGTTGCTGCTGCTGCTCGTCCTCGACGCCGGCGACCGCGCGCTCCCACAGCACCTCGAGCGCCGATGACTCCGAGAGCAAGTCGCGCGCGGTGGCGATGTCATCCGCCCAGTCCTGCGGGTCGGGTGGAGGCTCATACCGGGCCGTCGCCTGCTCGCCAAAAGCCCCGGAGCTAGGGTTGCCCCACGCGCCGGCACTTGCCGTGTCGCCGTAGTCCCCCGGGGTTCCTGAGGCGGCGTCGGCACCGGTGTCTTGGGACTTCCCGCACCGCATCGGGCATATCCCACCCTGCGACTGCATGAGGCCGCACGGGCACAAGTTCCGACGCCAGCGGGCGTCCTCGAGGCTCCGGTCAAGCCGCTCCCTCGCCAGGCGGTCGTCTTCGTCGCGCCCCACGCCCCCTCCCAGAAACCCGTTCTCAGGGAACCGGTTAGGCGCGCAGGTTGTTCATGACCGCGTCGCTGCGCTGCTTGGTCGCAGCCAGTTCTCTTCGTACAGCTTGCGGTGACGGGGTGAGAGCGCGCCACGCGTCGTCCGGCTGGTCGGCGGTGTCCTCATCTGCCTCGGGGGCGGCGACGTTGTCGAGCGCATCGAGCCACGGCTTCTGTCGTGCGGCGGCTGCCGGCGGTGCTGTCCGCGCGTTGCCGTGCCTCCCTGAAGTCTCTGGAGGCTTCGGGGACCTGAGTGCGGCCTCAGCCGCTGCCCACTCGGCGGCCCAAGCGGGCGTGTCCGGTATCGCCTCTCGTGCTGCGCGTTGGCTACTTGCTTGCCTCCTGTGGGTAACGACTGCGGCCGTCGCGAGTGCGGCGAGCTGCACGCCCTGCTGGGCCACCTTGCGAGTGCGCTCGTCGAGCAGGAATTCGGCACTGCGTGCCTTGACGCGACGAACCAGCCGGGCTCCCCGGCCTGAGGTGTCCTCGGCTGCCGACGGCGGTGCCGGGGTCGTCGAGGAACTTGCCGGCGAGGGGTCGCTCGGGTCGGTTGCCGCTGCATCGACCGGCGACGGCGCAAACGGTGCTCCGCCTCGCAAGGTCCCGGGCTCGAGCGGAGCCTCGGGCGCTTGCCGAGCGGGTTCGAGGTTAGGGTCCGGCATAGGTACTCCAGTGGGCGGTCGGGTGCATCCAAGGCCGCCCGATTCACAAACGAGCGTGCGCCCGGGCACCGGGGCTGTCAAGGAGTCCAATCCACTCGGGGCTTCTGGGTGCCTCACGCGTTGAGGGCGTGGTGCCGGACCACTCGACGGCTCCTTCGGAGTCAGCCCCTCGCTCTTGGTCAACCCAGAAGTGCCTTGCCGTGCGCGCCGCTCGGCTCGCGCATTTCGGTTCCGCGCTCGCCAAGTGGGGCCATGACAACCTCAGCCAAGCTGAAGACGCAACGTACATGCTCGGAGCGCGCGAGTCGGCGTCACGCGGCCATCCCGCGCGATTGGCCGCGCCCGTTGTCTCACCACTGGCGGTTTCGTCTCATCCTTGACCATTCCAAGACCGCCCGTCACAACCACTCGGGGCAGCCCGGGGCCGGGCATCGATTGCCAACCGGCATCCCATCTCAACGATAGGAGCCCGGCGCGACTGCATGACACCGCGCGCTCACTTAACGATCTCGATACCGCTCAGCCGGCCCTTGGACCGCGACCGCAGCCCAGAGCCCAGAGCGCACGTCCCCAGGTAGATCGAGCTTGTCGTACACCGGACTCGTCGTAACTGCACCGCGCTGCGCGCAATTGCAACCACACCGCCCTTCTGAGGCTCCGGCAGAGGGGGTCTGGTGCTGCTGCAGGTCGCTGACCTGCGGTGTCGTGGAGCCGCCTGTCGGAATCGAACCGACGACCTTCTCATTACGAGTGAGACGCTCTGCCGACTGAGCTAAGGCGGCGCAGTGACCGGCCGGTCAGCCGGACACGCGTGGGCGAGCATAGCGGCCGGTCGGGGTGCCCCACCAAACCGGGCAGTGGCTCAGCAGCGCAGCCCGTCGTCCGGCACGGTGCCGTCGATCATGAAGCCGTTGACGGCGTCGTCGACGCAGGCGTTGCCCTGCTGGAAGCCGGCGTGGCCGTCGCCGTCGCGGCTGACGAGCACGCCGGAGACGAGGGCGTCGGCGAGCGCCTGGGCCCACTTGTACGGCGTGGCCGGGTCGCGGGTGGTGCCGACGACGACGATCGGCGCCGCACCCTCCGCCTCGATGGTCGGCGGGGCCTGCGTCGGCTTCGCCGGCCAGTCCTCGCAGCCGCTGCCGGCGGAGAAGATGCTGCCGAAGGCGGGGCTGATCTGCTCGAACTCGTCGCGGTAGTCCGCGAGGTCGGGCTCGGGCGCGTCGGGGTCGACGTCGAGGCAGTTGACCGCCGGGAGCGCCTCGTACAGGTTGCCCTGGTAACCGTCGGGCCCGCGGCTGACGTACTGGTCGGAGAGAATGCCGAGCGCGCTGCCGTCACCCTGCTGCGCGGCGGTCAGCGCCTGGGTCAGCGTCGGCCACAGCGACGGCACGTAGAGCGGGAGGAACATGCCGTAGACCGCCCGCCCCTCGGTGAGGTCGCGGCCGTCGGCCGTCGGGAGCGGCTCCGCGTCGAGCTCGTCGAGCAGGTCGGCGATCCCCTGCTCGGCGTCGTCGACGCTGTCGCCGACCGGGCAGTCACCCTGCTCCACGCAGCTCTCGAGGTAGGCCGTGAGGGCGATCTGGAAGCCCCCGAGCTGGTCACGCGCGTTGGCCACCGGATCGGGGTCGGGCGTCACCGCGGCGTCCAGCACCATGCGGCCGACGTTCGTCGGGAACAACTCGGCGTACGTCGCCCCCAGGGTGGTGCCGTAGGAGGTGCCGAGGTAGTCGAGCTCGGGCTCGCCGAGGGCGGCGCGCAGCACGTCCATGTCGCGCGCGGCCTCGGCCGTCGACACGTGCTCGAGCAGGGCGCCCGACTCGCGGGCGCAGGAGTCGGCGAAGCGCTTGCCGACCGCGTCGACCTCGGCCTCCTCCGCGTCGGACTCCGGGTCGGGATCGGCCGCGATGTAGGCGTCGAGCAGCTCGGTCGGACCGCAGGTGACGGCGGTGCTGGAGCCGACGCCGCGGGGGTCGAAGCCGACCAGGTCGTAGACGCGAGCGATGTCGGGCCCGGTGGCGAGCGCACCGGCGCGCGCGTAGTCGATGCCGGAGGCGCCCGGACCGCCAGGGTTGAGCACCAGCTGGCCGATGCGGTTCTCCCGGTCGCGTGCCGGCACCCGGATGACGGCGACGTCGATGGTCTCGCCGTCGGGCTCGGCGTAGTCGAGCGGCGCGGTGAGCGTGGCGCACTCACCGCCGGCGCAGTCGCTCCAGTCGAGCTCCTGGTCGTAGAACGCCTCGAGCCCGTCGGGCGCGGCCGGCAGCGACCCGGTCGGCTCGGGCGGGCTGGGCGCCTGCGACGCCGGACCGGCCTCGCTCTGCTCGCCCCTGGCGAGCAACGTCCTCGTGCCGAGGGCGGCGGCGAGCACCAGGGCGAGGACGACGACGACCGCGATGCCGACGTACAGGCCGGTGCGGCTGCGCCGGGGCGGCGGGGGCGGCGGCTGCCACGAGCCGGGCGCACCCCAGCCGGGACCGGACGGACCGCCGGGAGCACCCCAGCCGCTCTGACCGGGCGGCGGGCCCCACGGTCCGGGGCCACCGGCGCCGGCGGGTGGGTCCTGCGGCGGGGGGCCGGGGGGCGGGGCGGTCGACATGCCCCGAGGGTACGGAGCGGACCCCACCTGAGGAGCCGATGCTCCACAGGCGGGCTTGCTCAGCCCACGCCCGGGGCGACAGGCCGGGCTCGATGGTGCCTCCGGTGTCGACGGCGGCGTCGAGCACCATGGTGTCGAGCACCTGCGCGGCGCAGAGGTCCGACCTTGCTCGCCCGGGCCGACGGGACATGGGCTCAGTCGCGCAGGCGCAGCGCGACCACCATCGACTCCAGCGCCAGCAGCGGCGGCACGTTGAACTCCAGCATCTGCTCGCGCGCCTCGAACACCGCGTCGATGCGCCGCAGGGTCTGCTCGGGCGTGGAGACCCGGACGACCGCGTCGAGGTCGGGCCGGATCTCGGCGTTGACCAGCTCGGTCGAGGTGCCGAGCTGGAGGGTGAGCACGTCGCGGTAGACCGAGACGAGGTCCATCAGGCTGCGGTCGACCACGTCGAGCACCCGCCGCTTGGCGCGGGTCTTCTGCGAGGCCTCCATCGCGCGCAGGGCGGGGGCGTACTCGCGCGGCCGCCGGCCCCGCTCGACCACGCCGTAGGCGCGGTCGAGCTCGGTCTTCTCCCGGGCGTCGTGGGCGGAGGTCTGCGCGGCGGCCTCCTCCTTGGCCACCTCGTGCAGGTCGCTCGCCGCACCCATGCAGGCACCGAGCGAGGTCAGCCGCGCGGGGATGGCGACGACCTCGACCCGGCGGCGTCGGGTGTCCTCGTCGCAGGCGAGCGCCCGGGCCCGGCCGATGTGGCCCTGGCTGGCGCGGGCGGCGTACGACGCAGCCTCCGGCGGCACGCCGTCACGCCGCACCAGGAAGTCGGCGACCTCGCGCGTCGACGGCGTCGAGAGCACCACGGGCCGGGTGCGGGAGCGGATGGTGGGCAGGACGTCCTCGGCCGTGGGCGCGCACAGCAGCCACACCGTGCGCTCGGTCGGCTCCTCGATCGCCTTGAGCAGGCCGTTGGCGGCCTGGTCGGTCAGCCGGTCGGCGTCCTCGACGACCATCACCTGCCAGCGCTCGCCGACGGGCGCGAGCGCGGAGACGCGCACCAGCTCGCGCACCTCGTCGACGCCGATGGAGAGCTTCTCGGTGCGGGTGACCCGCACGTCGGCGTGGGAGCCGACCTCGACCTGGTGGCACGAGTCGCAGTGGCCGCAGCCGCCGGTCGGGCACTGCAGCGCCGCCGCGAACGCGAGGGCGGCGTTGGAGCGGCCGGAGCCGGGCGGCCCGGTGAAGAGCCAGGCGTGGGTCATGTCGCCGTCGACCGCGCGGCGCAGCTGGGTGACGACCGGCGCCTGGCCGACCAGCTGCTCCCAGACACCGCCGGTGACCTGCGCGCTCACGCGACGCCCACCAGCAGCGGCGCGACGCGGCTCCAGACCACGTCGGCGACGGCGTCGGGCGACTGCCCCGCGTCGACCACGGCGTAGCGGTCGGGGTCGGCGGCCGCGAGCCGCTGGAACTCCGCGCGCACCCGGCGGTGGAAGTCGTCGCCCGCGCTCTCGATGCGGTCGCGCCCGGCGAAGCGGCCGAACCCGGAGGCGGGATCGAGGTCGAGCAGCACCGTGAGGTGGGGCCGCAGGTCGCCGGTGGCCCAGCGCGCCACCCAGGCCAGCTCGTCGGGGTCGAGCGACCTGCCCGCGCCCTGGTAGGCCAGCGTCGAGTCGACGTAGCGGTCGGTCACCACGACCTCGCCCCGGGCGAGCGCCGGACGCACCACCCGCTCGACGTGCTCGGCCTTGTCGGCGGCGTAGAGCAGCGCCTCGGTGCGGTCGGCCATCTCGCCCGTCGCCGGGTCGAGCAGCAGCTCGCGCACCCGCGCCCCGACGAGGGTGTCACCGGGCTCCCTGGTCAGGACGACGGTGTGGCCCGCGGCCCCGAGCCGCTCGACCAGCAGCCGCGCCTGGGTCGACTTGCCGGCGCCCTCGCCGCCCTCGAGGCACACGAAGAGCCCGGTCTCGGCCAGGACCCCCGGATGCTGCTCCACGGGCGCCACCCTAGGCGGCAGCGGTGACAGCCGGGCGCTCAGTCCCAGCCGCGACCGGGTCCGGTCTCGGGGCTGCCACCGGCCGCAGGACCACCGCCGGGACCCTCGCCGAGCGAGGTGGTCACGAACCGCGGCGGCCCGCCGTACGCCGCCCAGGTCTCGGCCGGCACGTGACGCCACGGCGCCACGGCGCGGTGCACCTCCTCGACCATGCGGTCCTCGCCGCCCCAGAAGGTCCAGGGGATCACTCGCACCGCCCAGCCCGGCTGGAAGACCCACGCCCCCAGGTCGACCTCGTCCACCACGGCCCGGGCCTCCGGCACCAGGAGCGCGCGGCCGGCCCCGGCGTCGCCGAGCGTCTGCCAGCGGCGGTCGAAGCGCGACTCCCCCACCTCGAAGGCCTGCGCCTGCTCGTGACGCTCCCACGTCTTGACCTTGTGCTCGCCGCGGACGACCGAGAACGGCGGCACCGGCGTCTCGCAGCGCACCGCGACCATGTTGTAGCGCTCGACGTCGCCCGCGGGCCCACCACCGTGGGGCGGCTCGAGCTGGCTCCAGCGCAGGCTCATGAACTCGACGCCCTCGAGCTCGCCGACCACGATGTCGCTGACCTTGCCGGCCTCGAGCGCGATCAGGAAGGGCCAGCCGTCCCAGCCCGCCATCACGTCGGACCCGTCGGCCAGCCGCTGCCACCCCTGCAGCTGGATGCGGTCGTCGCCCCGGCGGCTGCGGCGCACGGCGTTGAGGACGACCAGCACGACGGCGACCAGGAGCAGCGCGAAGAGGGACCCGAAGATGATCGCGGGGAGCGGCACGGTGCGACCCTAGCCCGCAGCGAGGGTCCCGCAGTTCGGCGAAGCCGATGACACGGGTCGTCCCGATGACCTACGGTCGTCCTGGCCTGTCAGGGGGGATTGGTAGACACATGTCCGGATTCGAAGCGGTGGCGTCCGACATCCGCGATGCCGCCGGCCAGATCGAGGCAGCCGGGGAGGGCGTCAAGGGCGCCGACCCGAGCGGTCGCATCGGCGACGTCAAGACGGCCCTGCCCGGGAGCGACAGCGCCACGGCCGCCGGCAACCTGGTCGACAAGTGGCGCACGCGCTTTCAGGGCTGGGCGGACGACGCCGGCGACCAGGCGCAGCGGCTGCGCGACTCGGCCAACGAGTACGACAACTCCGACTACCTGGCCGACGTCCGGATGCGGCAGCGCTCGCACCGGATGGGCCTGACGGCCGAGTAGGGAGAGTCATGGTCAGCATCGCCGAGCTCCTGCAGTGGAAGCCGGAGACCCTCGGAGAGGTCGCCGACACCCTGGTCCGCAAGCGGTTGAAGCTCATGCAGCTGCAGGACGAGATCGATGGCGGCGAGCCGCCGAGCACGTGGGTCGCCGGGTCGGCCGGGGGCGCGCACACCACGCACGGCAGGCTCCGAGACCGGTTGAACGACCTCGTCGCCGAGGTCTCCGACGTCGCGGTCAACCTGGACGACGCCCAGGTGCGCATCACGACGGCCAAGCAGAGCCTCGAGGAGGCGATGCTGGTCGCGCAGACCAAGGGGTTCACGGTCAACCGCACCACCGGCCGCGTCGAGGACCCGCGGGAGGACCTCGACCCGACCGAGGCCTACACCTCGCGGATGGACGTGAGCGCGGTCGCCGCCGACATCGACGCGGCGCTGCAGGCGGCCGGGGAGGCCGACCTCGACCTGGCCGCCGCGCTCAACTCGGCGGTGAAGGGGGAGACCGACGGCGGCACCGGCAGCCTCGCCGACGCCGCCGTGCAGACCACCGAGCGCATGGACCAGATGTCCGACGAGGAGCTCGCCGAGATGCTGGGCGGCGACGTCGCCCTCCACACCATCTCGGCCTACCTCGAGGCCGAGCTCGAGCTCGCGACCTGGGAGCTCGAGGGCAAGGCCGAGGCCGAGTACACCGTCATGGCCGACGGCACCGTGAAGATGAAGCTCGCGCTCGAGGCCGGCCTCGGTCGCGAGATCAGCGTCGGCGGCGGCTCGGCCGACGTCAGCGGCGGCGGCACCACCGAGCTCGAGCTGACCTTCGACAGCCCCGAGGAGGCGCAGGAGTTCCTCGACGGCCTCGACGACGCGGCGTTCGACCTCGGCTGGCGCGACGGGTTCAACGCCCCGGCCGCGGTGGCGACCAACGTGGCCGAGTACGTCATGGAGCAGGACGTCTCGAGCTTCAAGACCGGCATCTACGGCCAGGGGGAGTTCGAGTTCGAGACCCCGCTGGCCCGCGGTGCCCTCGAGGGCCGCGTCGACGCCTACTACGACTGGGCGGAGGAGAAGTACGGCCTCAAGATCGGCGTCTCCGGCGAGGCCGACGTGGGCCAGGTCGACGAGGGCCAGCAGGGCACCGGGTACGGCGTCGCGGCGGGCCTGGAGGGCGAGCTGACCATCACCAAGGACGGCGACTTCGACGCCCTCAAGCTGCGTGGCGAGCTGGACGCCACGGCGGCCAACGAGAACCTCGGCATCACCGCGCCGCCGGGATCGAGCTCGGGCATGGGGGTCGACGTCGAGCTCCTCATCGACAAGAACAACCCGCACTACGACGAGATCGAGGGCGCCCTGACCGACGGCGACATCGACCGCGCCAAGGATCTCGCCTTCCAGTACGGCGAGATGACCGCCCGCACGACCGTGACCGAGAGCATCGCCTCCGACGAGATCGAGATCGACGCCGGACCGGTCGGCGGCGTGGAGGTCAACTACGGCGCCGACGCCGAGACCGCCACGCAGATCTGGCACCGCGAGCCCGGACGCAGCGAGGTCGTCGAGATCGACCCGACCCGGCTGCCGGCCTACACCGGAAGGTGACCCATGACCCTCGAGACGATCGACCTCGGACCCGTCACCCTGCTCGCCCCCGACGAGCCGCCGCGGTCGCTGCGCGGCACCTACGGCCAGATGTGGCAGTGGGTGGGCGACGGCAGCGAGCTGTTCACCCTCGCGGTGGCGGTGCGTGAGACCCGGCTGGGCAACGCCCACGGCACGCGCGACCACCTCGGCTGGGAGGTCCGGCAGCTGCAGCCCGAGCCCGCTGACGGGGCGGAGGCCCCCGACGTCCGCGAGCTGATGGTCATGGTGGACGGCGCGACGGCCTCCGCCGCGGCCGACGTGACCGGGCAGGTCTGCGGGCACGACGTGCGCCACCGCATCGTCGTCACCACCGACGGCAGCGTGCAGCACGTGATGCGCCTGGTCGTGCCCGACAACGCTGCCGGCACCGACACCGCGGAGCGGGTGCTGTCCAGCCTCGTGGTCCGGCCCGGTGGCGACGGGTGAAGGCACTGGCGGTCTTCGCCCTGGTCGTCGCCGTCGTCGTCGGCGGCTTCTTCGCCGTCGTCGTCCTCGTCATCGGTCGCGGTGACGACGACCAGAGCGCGCTGACCCGCGAGGTCGACCTGGTGCTGAGCAACGTCGAGAAGTCGCGCGACTCGACCACCGGCACGGAGTACCGCGTCGACCTGGCCTACGAGGTCGACGGCCAGTGGTACGGCTCCGACGACGACCTCGACGCCGACTACTGGGACCCCAGCCTCGACCTCACCGCCTGCGTCAACCCGCAGGAGCCCCGCGAGTTCGTCGTCAACCTCCGCAGCAACCGGTGCGGCCAGGAGTCGATCACCGGGGGCGCCATCCAGGAGGCAGAGCCGACGAGCAGGCCCGCCGACGCTGGTTAGCGCTGCATCGTGAGCATGCAGTCGAAGGCGGTCGCCGTCTCGTCGGTCGGGTCACCCTCCGCGATGACGTAGGCGATCGCGCGCACGCCACCGCCGACGCCGACCACGAACGACCCGGTCGAGCCGGTCTCCTCGCCGCTGAACTGCAGCACCCGGGCGTCGTCGAAGCCGGGCAGGTCGATCTCCTCCTCGCTGTCCTTCTGCGTGGCGGAGTTGAGCCGCTCGACGTCGGACACGCCCTCGTCGATGGTCTGGCCGTTGGCCTGGACCACGAGCTGGCCCTCGAGCGAGTCGCCGTCGGCGGAGGTGAAGCGGGTGTCCTCGCCGTCGCCGAGGCTCTCCACGGTCCAGTCGGCCGGCACCGTCAGCGTGACGCCGTCGGCGCCCTGGAGCTCCTGGGTCTCGCCCGTGCACTCGGCGCCGCCGGCCGCCGACCCGGTCGACCCCGACCCGCTGGACTCCGCAGCGGAGGCCGACGGCGACTCCCCACCCGACCCCGAGGACTCGTCGCCACCGCCGCACGCAGCCGTCGTCAGCAGCAGCGCGCAGGCCGCCAGGGCGAGGGGGAAGCGAGTCATGCCGGCGATGCTATCCAGGCAGCGACCGGCGGGCTCAGGACTTCTTGCTCGCCGACTTCCTCGCGTTGCTCTTCTTCGCCGTCGACTTCTTCGCGGTGCTCTTCTTCGCGGTGCTCTTCTTGGCCGTCGACTTCTTGGCCGCCTTCTTCGCGCCCTTCTTGGCCGGGCCCTTGGCGCGGCGCTCGGCGAGCAGCTCGGCCGCACGCTCGGCGGTCAGGTCGGCGACGGTGTCGTCCTTGCGCAGCGTGGCGTTGTACTCGCCGTCGGTGACGTACTCACCGAACCGTCCGGCCTTGACGACCATCGGCGCGCCCGAGACCGGGTCGGGGCCCAGCTCCTTGAGCGGTGGCGCCGCGGCGGCGCGGCCACGCTGCTTGGGCTGGGCGTAGATCGCGAGCGCCTCGTCGAGGGTGATGTCGAAGAGCTGCTGCTCGGTCTGCAGCGAGCGCGAGTCGGTGCCCTTCTTCAGGTACGGCCCGTAGCGGCCGTTCTGGGCGGTGATCTCGACGCCCTCGGCGTCGGTGCCGACCACGCGGGGCAGCGACAGCAGCATCACGGCCGTCTGCAGGTCCATCGTGTCGAGCGACATGTCCTTAAACAGCGACGACGTGCGCGGCTTGGCCTTCTTGGGCGCGTCGTCGGGCAGCAGCTCGGTGACGTAGGGGCCGTAACGGCCGTTCTTGGCCACCACCTGCAGCCCGGTCTCGGGGTGCTCGCCGAGGCGGACCTCCTCGCCGGCGGGGTTGGCGAGCAGCTCGCGTGCCCTGGCCGCCGTGAGCTCGTCGGGCGGCAGGTCGTCGGGCACGTTGGCGCGGCGCGCGAAGGCGGTGCCGTCGTCGTCGGGGCCCTCGACGTAGGGGCCGTAGCGGCCGACCCGCAGGTGGATCTCGTCCTCGGCGCCCTTGACCGGGAAGGTCGCCAGCTCCTTGGCGTCGATGTCACCCAGCTCGTTGACCAGGCGCTGCAGGCCCTCGGTGCCCGGGGTGACGGCGTCGGGCTCGGAGGTGCCGAAGTAGAAGGCGGCGAGCTCGGTGACACGATCCTTGCGACCGCCGGCGATGTCGTCGAGCACGTCCTCCATCGAGGCGGTGAACTCGTAGCTGATCAGGTTGGCGAAGTGGTCCTCGAGCAGCCGCACGACGCTGAAGGCCAGCCACGACGGTACCAGCGCGGTGCCCTTCTTGTAGACGTAGCCGCGGCCCAGGATGGTGCCGATGATCGAGGCGTACGTCGACGGCCGCCCGATCTCGCGCTCCTCGAGCTCCTTGACGAGCGTGGCCTCGGTGTAGCGGGCCGGCGGCTTGGTGGAGTGGCCCTCGGCCGCGAGCCGCGCGGCGCTGACGCCGTCGCCCTGCTCGAGGGAGGGCAGGCGGGTCTCCTTGTCGTCGCTGGCGCTCTCGTCGTCGCGACCCTCGACGTAGGCCTTGAGGAAGCCGTGGAAGGTGATGGTGCGCCCGCTGGCGGCGAACACGACGTCGAGACCGTCGTCACTGCGGCCACCGAGGCGCACGCTGACCGACTCGCCCTGCGCGTCGCGCATCTGCGAGGCGATGGTGCGCATCCAGACCAGCTCGTAGAGCCGGAACTCGTCGCCGGTCAGCCCCGTCTGCGCCGGCGTCGCGAACCGGTCACCGGCCGGTCGGATCGCCTCGTGGGCCTCCTGGGCGTTCTTGACCTTCGAGGTGTAGAGGCGCGGCGCCTCCGGGACGTACTCCCCGCCGTACAGCTCGCGCGCCTGCGCCCGCGCCGCCGAGATCG
This sequence comes from Nocardioides marmoraquaticus, assembly GCF_054777915.1. NCBI lineage: Bacteria > Bacillati > Actinomycetota > Actinomycetes > Propionibacteriales > Nocardioidaceae > Nocardioides > Nocardioides marmoraquaticus. The sequence goes on from NZ_BAAHAA010000001.1 coordinate 62,294, forward strand.
CCGTCTCCGACAGCGTCGTGGAGTCGGTGCGCATGTAGGTGATGTGGCCGTTCTCGTAGAGCCGCTGGGCCACCGACATGGTGCGGGAGGCACCGAAGCCGAGCTTGCGGCTGGCCTCCTGCTGCAGCGTGGTCGTGCGGAACGGCGCGTAGGGCTTGCGGGTGTAGGGACGCGCCTCGACCGAGCGCACCTCGAAGGTGGTGTCGCGCAGCGCGCCGACGAGCTCCTCGGCGCGGGTCTTGTCGAGGTGGACGCGCTCGCCGCGCAGGCCCTGCTTGAGCTCGCCGTCGTCGGCGAAGTCGCTGCCGCGCGCCACCCGCACGTCGTCGAGGGAGTGCAGCCGCGCCGGGAACATGCGCTGCTCGTGCTTCTGGCCCGCGTCGAAGGTGCCCTCGAGGTCCCAGTACGACGCCGCGCGGAACGCGATGCGCTCGCGCTCCTTGTCGACCACGAGCCGGGTGGCGACCGACTGCACGCGGCCGGCCGACAGGCCCGACATCACCTTGCGCCACAGCACCGGGCTGACCTCGTAGCCGTAGAGGCGGTCGAGGATCCGACGGGCCTCCTGCGCCTCGACGAGGTCCATGTCGATGTCGCGGGAGCCGTCGACGGCGGCGTTGATCGCCTGCGGCGTGATCTCGTGGAAGACCATCCGCTTGACCGGCACCTTGGGCTTCAGCTCGTCGAACAGGTGCCAGGCGATCGCCTCGCCCTCGCGGTCGTCGTCGGTGGCGAGGAAGAGCTCGTCGGCGTCCTTGAGCAGGCCCTTGAGCTTGGTCATGTGCTGCTTCTTGTCGCGGCTGACGACGTAGTGCGGCTCGAAGTCGTGGTCGACGTCGACGCCGAGGCGCGCCCAGGGCTCGCTCTTGAGCTTGGCCGGGATGTCGGCCGCGCTCTGCGGGAGGTCGCGGATGTGACCGAGCGAGGACTCGACGACGTAGTCCTTGCCGAGGAAGCCGCCGATCTTGCGGGCCTTCGTCGGGGACTCGACGATCACGAGCTTGTGTGCCACGAGGGTGTGCCTGGTCCTATCGCTGCGTCATGTCGGGGTCAGGTTGCGGATGCGGCGTCACCGTAACGCCTGGCGTCAACCGGCAGGCGACGTCCCGGCGGCGGCGCCACACCGTCGTACCCCGTCGACCGCGGCTCGCCCCCTCCGGGGGCCCGCCGGCGAGACCCACCTCACGCCGCTGGTCCAGCCCGGTCGGCCCATGACCACTCGGTGGCGAGCGCCGACATCAGCACCTCGTCGTGCCGCTCGTCGTCGAAGCGGAAGGCCTCGCGCCGGCGCCCCTCCACCCGGAAGCCCGCCGCGAGGTACGCCGCCCCGGCCCGCGGGTTGGAGGAGTAGTAGCCGAGCTCGACGCGGTGCAGCCCGAGCATCCCGAACGCGTACTGCAGCACGAGCCGCGTCGCCTCCATGCCGAGCCCCCGGCCGCGACCGTCGGGTCCGAGCAGGATCCGGAAGTTGGCGCACTCGTCGTCGGGTCGCCACTCGTTGAGCACGACCTCGCCCGCGAAGCGGCCCTCGCGGTCCTCGACCACCAGGTCGAGCCGGTCGTCCATCTGGTTGCGGGAGGCGTACCAGTCGCGCACCACGTCGTCGAGCGGCTCGGCGGCGATCCGCTCGGCCTCCTCGGTCGAGTGGGCCGAGCCGGTCAGCCGGACCGCCTCCACGTCGAGGCACGCGTGCATCCGCTCCGCGTCGCCCTCGCCGAAGGGCCGCAGCCGCACCCGCTCGCCGACGATCGTCGGCTTGACCAGCCAGTCCTCCGGGGTCGTCATGCCCCCATGTTCCCCGCCCGGTCCTGGGCGCCCCTTCGTGGCTCGGGCCTCAGGGAGCGCAACGTCGCGCCCCGCTGGTTGAGCCTGTCGAGACCATGCCGCCCCTTCGCGGCTCGGGGAGCGGATCGTCGCCCCCCGCTGGTCGAGCCTGTCGAGACCACGCCGCCCCTTCGCGGCTCGGGCCTGGCGGCCCTCGCACCTCAGGGAGCGGAACCTCGCACCCCGCTGGTCGAGCCTGTCGAGACCACGCCGCCCCTTCGCGGCTCGGGCCTGGCGGCCCTCGCACCTCAGGGAACGGAACGCCGCGCCCCGCTGGTCCAGCCTGTCGAGACCACGCCGCCCTTCGCGGCTCGGGCCTGGCGGCCCTCGCACCTCAGGGATCGGCACTCGCTCCGCTCCCTGAGGTGCGAGCGGAGCGGGGTCTCCCGCTCCCTGAGGTGCGAGCGGAGCGAGCCACGAAGGGGCGGGCTCAGGCCTCCAGCGCCAGGAAGCCCTCGGTCACGAGCTCGCGCACGGCCGGGAGGTAGGCCGCCCGCAGGTCGGCGGGGTCGCGGTCGAGCAGCTGGGCGAGGGCGTCGAGCACCTGGCCGACGGTGAGCTCGCCGTCGAGGGCGCCGACCAGCGCCGCCTCGACCGTGTCGGCCTGGCGGGCGCGCCGCAGCAGCCGCTGCTGGCGCAGCACGATCTCCTCGGGGTCCTCCGCACCCGGGGCGCCGTACGTCTCCTGCCGCACGTCGACCCGGGTCGCCGGCCGCGACGCGAGCAGCGCCGCGTCGTCGAGGTCGCGCAGCGCGGCGGTGCGGTCGAGCAGGCCGACGAGGTCGGGTGCGATGGGCTGCTCCACGTCGTACGGCCACTCCTCGAGCCGGTGCGCGCCGGCGCCGCCGCGGCGCAGCGTGATCCAGCCGAAGCCGACCGCCTCGGCCCCCTGCTCGACGAGCCAGGAGAGCCAGGTGTCGTAGCGGCGGTGGTAGTCCTCGACTGCAGTGCGGCCGGTCGCCGGGTGCTGGCCGGCGTCCTTCAGCCACAGCTCGACGTACGTCGGCAGGTCGACGAGCTCGCGCTGCACCACGAAAGCGTCGCAGGTGGGGTCGAGCCAGCCGGCGAGCCGCTCGTCCCACGGGGTGTCGTGCCGCACCACCCAGTTGGCCAGCACCTGCCCGGTGCCGCCCTCGGCGAGCACGCCCGGCACGCCCCGCACGATGTGCTCGACCACCTGGTCGCCCGGGAGGCCGGAGTCGCGGTAGACCAGCCGCTCCCCCGTGGCCGGCGAGATGACGAAGGGCGGGTTGGTGGTGACGAGGTCGAAGCCGCCGTCGGCGACCGGCTCGAAGAAGCTGCCGGAGCGGGCCTCGACCTCGACCCCGTTGAGCGCGGCGTTGAGGCCGGTCAGCCACAGCGCCCGCTCGTTGACGTCGGTGGCCACGACGTGGTCGGCGTGGGCGGCGAGGTGCAGCGCCTGCACGCCGCAGCCGGTGCCGAGGTCGAGCGCGCGGCCCACCGGCTCGCGGGTGGTGAGCTGGGCCAGCGAGGTGGCAGCCGAGGAGATGCCCAGCACGTGGTCGGGCCCGACGTGGGTCGCCTGGCCGTCCAGGCCCGGGGTGAGGTCGCTGAGCACCCACAGGTCGCGGTCGTCGGCGGCGTACGGCCGGCAGTCGAGGCGGGCGCGCACCTCGGAGACCGACTGCTCGAGCACGCCTGCGACGCACAACCGGTCGACCAGGCCGGGCAGCGCCTGCTCCACGGCGTACGACGACACGGGCGCCTGCAGCAGGAACAGCCGCGTCAGCGTCTCCAGCGGGGAGCCGCCCGACGTCGCGCGCAGCCCCGGCAGCGTCTCGTTGCGGCCGAGCGCGGTGTGGGCCTCGGAGCCCAGCACCCCGGAGACCCGGTCGTAGGTGAACTCGACGGACGTCAGCCGCTCCCGCAGCTCGGTGACCCACTCCACGCGCGCCACGCTAGTCGTGGGGTCGACGTACGACGACGGGCGCCGCCCCCGTGTGGGGAGCGACGCCCGTCGTGGGTCGTGCGGTGCTACACCGAGGCGGGTGCCTCGTCGGAGATCACCGACGTGCGGCGCTTGGAGATGACGACCGCGACCACGATGCCGGCGAGCGCGAGGAACGCGATGGCGAGGCGCAGCGGGGTGTTGGCGTCGTCACCGAGGCTGAGCGAGACCACCGCGCCGGCGATGAGCAGGGCGACGAGGTTCATCACCTTGATGAGCGGGTTGATGGCCGGGCCGGCGGTGTCCTTGAAGGGGTCGCCGACGGTGTCGCCGATGACGGTGGCGGCGTGGGCCTCCGAGCCCTTGCCGCCGTGGTAGCCGTCCTCGACGAGCTTCTTGGCGTTGTCCCACGCGCCGCCGGCGTTGGCCAGGAAGACCGCCATCAGCGTGCCCGCGCCGATCGCACCGGCGAGGAAGCCCGCCAGGGCGGTGACGCCGAGGCCGAAGCCCACGGCGATCGGGGCCAGCACCGCGAGCACGCCCGGGGTGACCAGCTCGCGCAGCGAGTCGCGGGTGACGATGTCGACCACGCGGCCGTACTCGGGACGACCGGTGCCCTCCATGATCCCGGGGATGTCGCGGAACTGGCGGCGCACCTCCATCACCACGGCGCCCGCGGCCCGGCCGACGGCGTTGATCGCCAGGCCGGAGAAGAGGAACACCACCGCCGCGCCGAGCAGCACGCCGACGAGGACCGCCGGGTTGAAGACCTCGAAGTTCAGGAACTCCTGCGAGCCGGACTCGACGTAGGCCTCGGCCACCGAGGTGGCGTAGGAGCCGAACAGCGCCGTCGCCGCGAGCACAGCCGTGGCGATCGCGATGCCCTTGGTGATGGCCTTGGTGGTGTTGCCGACGGCGTCGAGCTCGGTGAGGATCTGCGCGCCCTCCTCACTGACGTCGCCCGACATCTCGGCGATGCCCTGGGCGTTGTCGGAGACCGGTCCGAAGGTGTCCATCGCGACGATGACACCGACGGTGGTCAGCAGGCCGCAGCCGGCGAGCGCGACGGCGAACAACGACACGGTGAGGGTCGCGCCGCCCAGCAGGAAGGCGCCGAAGACGGCCGCGCCGATGACCAGGGTCGTGTAGACGGCCGACTCGAAGCCGACCGAGAGGCCGGAGAGGATGACGGTCGCGGGGCCGGTCACCGAGGTGCCGGCGACGTCCTTGGTCGGACGGAACTCGGTGCCGGTGTAGTAGCCGGTGAGCGACAGGATGCCGGCGGCCATGACGATGCCGAGCACGACCGCTACCGACGCGATGACGCGCGGGTCGCCCTCCGCGGCGGCCATGCCGTCGCCGAGGTTCTCGAACTCGGCGAAGCTGCCCGGCAGGTAGACGAACGCGGCGAGCACCGAGGCGACCGCACCGACCGCGGCCGAGATGTAGAAGGCCCGGTTGATGGTGACCAGGCCGTTCTCGCCGGCGCGGGGCTTGGTGATGTAGATGCCGAGCACGGCGGTCAGGGCGCCGATGGCCGGGACGACCAGCGGGAAGACCAGGCCGTCGTTGCCGAAGACCGCGGAGCCGAGGATGAGCGCGGCGACCAGGGTGACGGCGTACGACTCGAACAGGTCGGCGGCCATGCCGGCGCAGTCACCCACGTTGTCGCCCACGTTGTCGGCGATGGTGGCGGCGTTGCGCGGGTCGTCCTCGGGGATGTTGTTCTCGACCTTGCCGACGAGGTCGGCGCCGACGTCGGCGGCCTTGGTGAAGATGCCGCCGCCGACGCGCATGAACATGGCGAGCAGCGCGGCGCCGAAGCCGAAGCCCTCGAGCACGGTGGGGGCGGTGTCCTGGAAGAGCAGCACCACGAGGCTCGCACCCAGCAGGCCGAGGCCGACGGTGGCCATGCCGACGAAGGCGCCGGTGCGGAAGCCGACCTTCATCGCCGGGTCGCGGCCCACGGTGTTGGCCGCGGCGGCGACGCGGAGGTTGGCGCGCACGGCCAGCGCCATGCCGAGGTAGCCGATGGCGGCGGAGAAGCCCGCGCCGAGCACGAAGAACACCGAGCGACCGATGCGCACGCCGAGCGTCTCGGCCGGCAGCACCAGCAGCGCGACGAACGCGACCGCGGCGAAGATGCCGAGCGTGCGGAACTGGCGACGCAGGTAGGCGTCGGCGCCCTCCTGCACCGCGTGGGCGATGTTCTTCATGTTCTCGGTGCCCTCGGCCGCCGACATGACCTCGCGGCGGAACATCACGGCCATGCCGAGACATCCGAGCGCGATGACCAGGACGACGACGACCAGGACGAGGTTGCCGCCGGACAGCTCGACGGCTGACGCGGCGGCAAGGGGGACGGGCCCGCTCATGACTCTCCTCGGGGTGTGCCGGTGCTGACCGCGCTGACAATACGCACGAGTAGGAGGTCAGGTGTGACGCGGCTCACCCGCCACGCGGGGGAGTTGTGCCGCGGCGAGCGCGCGGCGGTGGTGGGTCAGGCGCCGAGCGCCTGCGCCTCGGTGTCGTGGATGGTGAACACCTTGGCCAGACCGGTGATCCGGAAGATCTTGAGCAGCCGGTCCTGCGAGCAGATCAGCTCCATGGAGCCGTCGTGGGCGCGGACCTTCTTCAGGCCGCCGACCAGCACGCCGAGCCCGGTGGAGTCGAGGAAGTCGACGCCCTCCATGTCGATGAGCAGGTCGTGGTGACCCTCGCCGACCAGCTCCGAGATCTTGTCGCGCAGCTTGGGAGCGGTGTAGACGTCGATCTCACCGCCGACCGCCACGATGGTGCGATCGGCGGCCTCGCGGGTCCGCAGCGTCAGGTCCACAGGTCTCACCTCCGGGCGAGGGACTGGCCCCCAGCCCTTTCGTCCGAGCTTGCAGCGGCATTCAACCACGCCGTACCCCGCGGGGGTTGCTCATACGTCGGGGCCCGCTGAGAGGATGAGTCGGTGCGTGGGAAGGACGGCACCGAGGCGGTGGAGTCCCGGGTCGAGCGGCTGCTCGGCCGGCCCTCGCGCGCCCCGGGCCTGACCCATGTCGAGGTGCTGCCGCCGCGTGACGCGCGCTGCGCCGACTGGCCGGAGTGGCTCGCGCCGGCGGTCCGGGAGGCGATGGTCGCGGCCGGCCTGGGGGCGCCGTACGTCCACCAGCGGCGCGCCGCCGACCTCGCCCACGCCGGCGAGCACGTGCTCGTCGCGACGGGCACGGCCTCGGGCAAGTCAGCCTGCTACCTGCTCCCCGCCCTGCACGCCGTCGAGACCGCCCGCGGCCCCAAGGGCCAGCGCGGCGCCGGCGTCCTCTACCTCTCCCCGACCAAGGCCCTCGCCCAGGACCAGCTCGCCGCCGTACGCCGCCTCGGCCTGCCGGTCCGCGCCGCGACCCACGACGGCGACTCGACGCCGGAGGAGCGGGCGTGGGTCCGTGACCACGCCGAGTACGTCCTGACCAACCCCGACATGCTCCACCGCTCGATGCTGCCGGGGCACTCCGGCTGGACCCGCTTCTGGGCGTCGCTGCGCTACGTCGTGATCGACGAGTGCCACCACTACCGCGGCGTCTTCGGCGCCCACGTCGCCCACGTGCTGCGGCGGCTGCGCCGGGTGGCCGCGCTCCACGGGGCCTCCCCCACCTTCGTGCTCGCCTCGGCCACGGTGGCCGAGCCGGCCGTGCTCGGCGCCTCGCTCACCGGCCTCGACGTCGTGCCCGTGACCGACGACGGCTCGCCGCGGGGACGCACTGCGCTGGCGATGTACGAGCCGCCGCCCGCCGTCGGGTCCCCCACGGCCGACGACGACGTCGATCTCGTCCCCGGCGGCTCGTCGGGTCGTCGCTCCGCGACCGCCGAGGTGGCCGACCTGCTGACCGACCTCGTGGTCGAGGGCGTCCGCACGCTGGCGTTCGTGCGCTCGCGCAAGGGCGTCGAGAGCGTGGCCTCGTCGACTCGCCGGCTGCTGGGCGAGGTCGATCCCTCGCTGCGCGAGCAGGTGGCGGCGTACCGCGGCGGCTACCTGCCCGAGGAGCGCCGCGCCCTGGAGCGGTCGCTGCGAGCGGGGCGGCTGACCGGCCTGGCGGCGACCAACGCCCTCGAGCTCGGCATCGACGTCAGCGGCCTCGACGCCGTGCTGCTCGCCGGCTACCCCGGCACCCGCGCGGCGACCTGGCAGCAGATCGGCCGCGCCGGTCGCTCGGGTGGCGACGCCCTCGCCGTGCTGGTGGCCCGTGACGACCCGCTCGACACCTACCTCGTGCACCACCCCGAGCTGCTGGTCGGTCCGCCCGTCGAGGCCAACGTCTTCGACCCCGGCAACCCCTACGTGCTGGGCCCCCACCTGTGCGCGGCCGCGGCCGAGGCGCCGCTGCGCCACGACGAGCTCGACCTGTTCGGGCCCACCGCCCGCGAGGCGGTCGACGCGCTCACCGCCGGCGGGCTGCTGCGGCGGCGTCCCCACGGGTGGTTCTGGACCGACCGCCGTCGCGCCTGCGACCTCGCCGACATCCGCTCCAGCGGCGGCTCCCCCGTGCAGCTCGTCGAGGGCCGCACCGGCCGGGTGCTCGGCACCGTCGACGGCGGCGCCGCCCACGGCTCGGCGCACGCCGGCGCGGTCTACGTGCACCAGGGCGAGACGTGGGTCGTCGACGACCTCGACCTCGAGCAGTCCGTGGCCACCCTGACGCGCGACGACCCGGGCTACTCGACCTCGGCCCGCGAGACCACCGACATCACGATCGTCAGCGAGCGCGAGCACGAGACCTGGGGTCGCGCCACGCTCTCGCTCGGCGAGGTCGAGGTGACCCACCAGGTCGTGTCCTTCCTCAAGCGGCGGGTGCCGTGGGGCGAGGTGATCGCCGAGGAGCTGCTCGACCTGCCGCCCCGCACGCTGCGCACCACCGCCGTCTGGTGGACGCTCCCGCCCGACGTGCTGGCCGGCTGCGGCGTCGACGAGCGCGACCTGCCGGGCGCCGCCCACGCCGCCGAGCACGCCTCGATCGGCCTGCTGCCCCTCTTCGCGACGTGCGACCGGTGGGACCTCGGCGGCGTCTCGACCGCGCTCCACGCCGACACCGGCATGCTCACCGTCTTCGTGCACGACGGCCACCCCGGTGGTGCCGGCTTCGCCGAGCGCGGCTTCCGCTCCGCGCCGCGCTGGCTGCGCGCCACCCGCGACGCCATCGCCGCGTGCGCCTGTGCCGCCGGCTGCCCGTCGTGCGTGCAGTCGCCCAAGTGCGGCAACCAGAACAACCCGCTCGACAAGGCGGGCGCCGTACGCCTGCTCGACCTGCTGCTCGCCGCCGCCCGCCCCGACGACCTGGTGGCTCCCGCCCCGCTCACCGCCTCGCCCGCCTCGGTCGACCGGGCCAGCTGAGGGGTCCCAGGAGTTCTCGTCGTTGCCTCCGGAGTCACTGGTCCACCAGTGACTCGGGTGCTCACCCACGACCACGGGCATGGGGAAGCACCGGACTCCGTGGGGGAGCAGCAGCGGCCGACCGTCAGCCGAGGGAGGCGACGGGGCCGGCCCTGGCGCGGGCGGGGAGGTCGTGGGGGCCGCCGGGGAGGCGACCGGTGCGGGCGGTGACGCCGACGGTGACCTCGAAGCCCGAGACCAGGCACTGGCGCAGCTCCGTGCGGTTGGCGGTGGCGACGCGGGCGGCGGCGGTGCACGGGTCGCGGCCGTCCTGGGCGGCCGTCGCCGCCGCAAGGGCGGCGAGGTCGGCGCCGGCCTGGGCGACGCGGTGGGTCAGGATCACGGAGGTCAGGCCGGCCGCGGTGAGGGCGACCACGACGAGCACGGCAGAGACGAGCAGGCCGAGGACGCTGCCCGCACCCCGCTCGTCGCGCCGAGGCACGAGCCGCGTCACCACGTCGGCTCCACGGCGGCGACGGCCTCGCTGCTGACGGTGGTGCCGAGGGCACCGAACACGCCGACCGGGCCCCGCACGGGCGCACTGACCCGCACGGTGACGAGGTCGGCCGACCGGCTGACCGAGACCGACGACCCGGTGGGGGCCACCCGGCGGCCGAGGCCCACGGCGGTCGCGTCGGAGTCGGACCGGGCCGCGGCTCGGGCGGTCTCGCGGGCGGCGTCGACGACCCGCACCTGGGTGACGCCGAGCGAGACCAGCCAGGCGAGCGCGAGGGCCAGCAGGACGACGGTCGGCAGCACGACGCCGAGCTCGGCGGTGGCGGCGCCGGCCTCGTCGCGGCGCGTGGCGGGACGGTTCACGGGGACCTCCGGGGGGACGTGCGGGCGGGAGCGGCGAGGCGCCGGGCCGGGGGTGGCGGTCCCCCGGCCCGACGGGCCGGTCACCCCGGGATCAGCGACATGATCCAGGTGAAGAACATCTCGATGAGCTTCTGCCCGAGCTCGCTGGTGATGAGCTTCCACAGCAGCGCGCCGAAGCCGACGGCGGCGCCGGTCACGGTGGCGTACTCGGCGGTGGTCGCGCCGGCCTCGTCGCGGGTGCGGTCCGTCGAGGTGGCGCGGAGCAGGTCGGGGCGGCGGCGGAGCAGGGTGGTGGGGGTCATGGCGGTGTCTCCTCGGTCGGCGGGCCGCCTGGTGCGGCACCGCTGGGGTGTGTCGGGGAGGACGGTGCTCGTCACGGGGAGCCCGTGGGGGACGTCGTCGCGGACCGGTGGACAACCCGGTCCGCGACGGGCCTGTGGACGCGAAGTGGTCACGGCCGCAGGCTCAGCGCGCCGACGATGCCCGCGACCAGCGGCACGATCCCGAGCACCACGAAGGCCGGCAGCAGGCACAGCCCGAGCGGGGCCGCGACCTTCACCTCGAGGGTGCGGGCCCGCTCCTCCACGCGCGTGCGGGCCTCGGCGCGGAGGTCCTCGGCGAGCTGCTCGACGGCGTCGGTGACCGACGACCCCGACTCGTGGGCGCGCTCAAGGGCGCGACCCAGCGGTCCGAGGGTGGGGTGCTCGGCGACCTGCGACCAGACCGCGACGGGGTCGGCGCCGAGGTCGAGGCGGTGGGCGACGGCGTCGAGCTCCTCGCGGACCGGTCCCCCGACCGCCCGCCCGACCGTGCGCATCGCCGCTCCCGGGGCGGCGCCGGCGCGCAGGCAGGCGGCGAGCAGGTCGACGGCGGTGGGCAGCTCACGCTCGAGCCGCTCGCGGCGGCGGACGACCGACCGCGGCTCGACGCGGCCCAGCACGCGGTGCACGACCACGGAGGCGACCAGCCCGGCCAGCGGCCCGGCCGGCCCGCCCACGAAGACCCACGCGGCGGCCCCGCAGCCGGCCGCCCCCAGGAGCCGTACGCCGCTCCGCTCGCCGCGGGCGGCGGGCCCGGGCGAACGCGGCGGCGTGCGGACCCGGTGGCTGCGGCCCGGTCGGGCCCACCAGACCGCCAGGGTGGCGAGCGCGGCGGCGAGCAGGCTCACGTGTCGAGCACCCCCTCGGCGATCCGCTCGAGCCACCACCAGCCGAGGCCGGTGAGGCCGAGGCCGACCACGAGGCAGGCCAGGCCCGGCACGGTGTCGAGCAGGAACCCGAACGGCTCGCCGCCGAGGGCGCCGCCCAGCGCGAGCACGCCGAACGGCATCGCGGCCAGCAGCCGCGCGGTGGCCCGGGCGGCGGCGACCTCGGTGCCGACGAGCCGGGCCGTGCGGCGCCGCTGCCGCAACGACTCGACGGTCGTCGCGAGCGCCTGGGCGAGTCCGGAGCCGCTCTCGTGGGCGACCTGCCACGCCGCCGCGACGGCCCGCAGCTCGCCGGCTCCCGGTGCGGTCGCCAGGGTGCGCATCGCGTCGGGCACGTCGGCGTCGACCTGCCCGGCGACCGCGACCCGGTCGAGCTCGGGCCAGGTGCGGGCCGCCCGCTCGAGCGCCCGCAGCGGTGGCTGCCCGGCGCGGAGGTCGGCCACCAGGCCCTCGCAGGCCACGAGCAGCCGGCCCCGTCGTGCGTCGGCCTCGCGCCGCTCGGCCCGACGACGCGCGGCGTGGGCCAGGGCGATGCCGACGGCGGCCACGACGGCGGCGAGCAAGGCCCGGTGGGCACCCGCCAGGAGGGCGGTCGCGACGACCAGCCCTCCGGCCAGCGAGCCGCCGGCCACGAGCGCGGGCACGTGGCGGGCCGGCCGCGGCACCCCGAGCCGACGCCGGCGGGGCCGGGCCAGCAGCACCGCCACCACCACGAGCGCGGCGGCCAGCGCCGCGGTCACGGTCACGAGGAGCGCCGGGCGGCCAGCAGCCGGTCGAGCAGCGGTCGGCCGGGGCCGTCGCGCAGGCCGCCGTCGGCGGTCACGACCACCGCCGGCACCACGTCGGCCTCGCGCTCGCCGGAGACCACGCCGACCTCCCGCACCCGACGGCGCCCGCCGTGATCGCGCACCAGGTGCAGCACGACGTGGAGCCCCGAGCGCAGCTGGCGGTGCACCGCCTCGCGCGGGAGCCCGGCGGCGAGCCCGAGGCCCTCGAGACGGGCGGGGGCCTCGGCGGCGCCGTTGGCGTGCAGCGTCGCGCAGCCGCCGTCGTGGCCGGTGTTGAGGGCGGCCAGGAGGTCGACCACCTCTCCTCCACGCACCTCGCCGACCACCAGCCGGTCGGGGCGCATCCGCAGCGCCTGGCGCACGAGGGTCTGCAGCGTCACCTGGCCGGCGCCCTCGAGGTTGGCCGGGCGGGCCTCCAGCCCGACGACGTGCGGGTGGTCGGGACGGAGCTCGGAGGCGTCCTCCACGAGCACGATCCGCTCGTCGGCGGGCACGAGGCTGAGCAGCGCGTTGAGGACCGTCGTCTTGCCCGTGCCGGTGCCGCCGGTGACGAGGAAGGCCAGCCGCGACGCGACCAGCTCGGCCAGCAGCGCGGCACCGGCCGGGGGCACCACCTGGGCGGCGACGAGCTCGTCGAGGGTGAAGACCCGGCGTCGTGGCACCCGCAGCGACAAGGTGGTGCCGGGCCGGGCGAGGGGGGCGAGCACCGCGTGGAACCGGGTGCCGTCGGGCAGCCGGAGGTCGACGTACGGCGCCGCGTCGTCGAGGCGGCGCCCCCCGAGCGCGGCGAGGCGCTGGGCGAGCCGGCGTACGGCCTGGTCGTCGGGGAAGGTGGTGCCGGTGCGCTCGAGGCCGCGGCCGCGGTCGAGGTAGACCTGGTCGGGGCCGTTGACCAGCACGTCGGTGACCCCGTCGAGGCGCAGCAGCGGCTCCAGGGCGCCGGCGCCGACGACGTCGCGACGCAGCGCGTCGTGCACCGCGAGCACGGTGGCGTCACCGACCGGACCGCCCCGCTCGCGCAGCGCGTCGGCGACGAGCCGCGGGGTGAGCGGGGCCGCGTCGCGCGCCAGCCGGTCGCGGACGAGGTCGACGAGCTCACGGACGTCACCGCCCCCGCCGACGTCGGCACGGGCGGGCACGGACGTCAGGTCGGCCACGGCTCAGGCCGCCCCGGCGGCGTCTGCCGCGGCGGACGCGGTGGTCGGGAGGTCGAGGGCGTCGACGACCCGCTGCGCGGCACGCGCGAGTGGTCCGCGTCGAGCCCGGGCGGGGCCGACGCCGAGGTCGACCGCCTCGTCGAGGCCGCGCTGGTCGCTCATCTCGGCCAGCAGCGGGAGCCGCAGCACCTGCGACGCGGTGGCAGCGTCGACCCCGCCCCGCCCGCGCCGCGCGACGAGGTGCAGCGCCGGGCCGTCGTCGGGCAGGCGACGCACCAGCCGGGCCGCCCCGGTCACGCCGGGCACCGTGAGCTGGGCGAGCACGAGCACGTGGTCGCACCGGGCCAGCACCTCCTCGACCACGGCGTCGGGGTGGCGCGGGAGGTCGACGACGACGAGGTCGTGGCCCCTCACCCCGGCCGAGAGCACCTCGCGCACCGCGAACGGCTGCAGCGCAGCCGCCTGGTCGGCGGGCCAGGTCAGCACAGCGAGCCCGTCGGCCCCGGGGAGCGCCTCGCGCAGGGAGCGCGAGCTCAGCCGGCCCGTGGTGCGGGCCAGGGCGTCCCACCGGACGCCGGCGCGGCGCTCGAGGCCCAGCACCCGGTCGGCCCCGGGCCCGAGCGGGTCGGCGTCGACGAGCAGCGTCGCGTGCGACGCCGACGCGACCTGCGCCAGGGCCGCGGCGAAGACGGTGGCCCCGGCACCACCGGAGCCGCCCAGCACACCGACCAGCGCGCCCGACCCGGTCGCGCCGTCGCCGGCGTCGGTCAGCAGCTCGACCAGCCAGGCCTCGGAGTCGGGCAACCCGGCCACCGACTCCACCCCGAGCCCCACGCCGTCGCGGAAGCACGTGTCGGGGACGGGTGCGTGCACCAGCAGGTGCACACCGGGTCGGCGCGGCGGCCGGCACCCGGCGAGACCCGCCGCGCAGTCGGCGCCGACCAGCACCAGCGGGGCGCGGGCCCAGCCCCGGAGGGCCGCCGCGGAGTCGTGCACCACCTCGGGCACCACGCCGGCGGCGGCCGCCAGGCGCTGCACGTCGGCGCTGAGCAGGGGGTCTCCGGTCACCACGAGAGGGGCAGCAGGCATGCCGGCGAGCCTGACCAGGGCGCGCCGCCACCGCCAGCGACGACCCGGCGCCTGTGGACGACGTACGCCGCTCGGGGCCCTGTGGACGCCCGACGTGCCCACGAACCGCCCCACAACGGACGTCGACCCCTACACTCGGCGCATGACGGGTCCGCAGCAGGCGGCTCGGACGGCGGCGTTCTTCGACCTCGACAAGACGATCATCGCGAAGTCGAGCACGCTGGCCTTCAGCCGCGAGTTCCAGGCCGGCGGGCTCATCTCACGCACGGCGGTGCTCCGCTCGGCGTACGCCCAGCTCCTCTTCCTCAGCGGCGGGGCCGACCACGACCAGATGGAGAAGCTGCGGCAGTTCATGTCGCAGCTGTGCGCGGGGTGGCCGGTCGAGACGGTCACCGAGATCGTCGCCGACACGCTGCACAACGTCGTCGACCCGCTGGTCTACGACGAGGCCGTCGGCCTCATCGAGGACCACCACGCGGCCGGGCGCGACGTCATCATCGTCTCTGCGAGCGGCACCGAGGTCGTCGAGCCGATCGGCGAGCTGCTCGGGGCCGACCAGGTGGTCGCGACGGCGCTGGAGGTGGTCGACGGCCGCTACACCGGCGACATCACCTTCTACGCCTACGGCGAGAACAAGGCCGTCGCGATGCGCCGGCTCGCCGACGAGCACGGCTACGACCTCGAGCACTGTTACGCCTACAGCGACTCCGTCACCGACGTGCCGATGCTGGAGGCGGTCGGCCACCCGTTCGCGGTCAACCCCGACCGCGAGCTGCGCCGCCTGGCGAAGGAGCGCGGCTGGCCCGTGCTGGTCTTCGAGGACCCCGTCGCCCTGCGCAGCCGGGTGCGGCTCCCCCCGGCCAAGCAGACCGCCGCGGTGCTGACCGTCGGCGGCCTGTCCGCGGTCGCTGCGGCGATGTGGCTGCGGCTGCGACGGCGCCGCGGCGCCGCCTGAGCGACCGACCCGCTGCCGCCACGCCCGACTCCGGGCCGAGGTGGGAAGTCAAGCCTTGATGTGACGTGGGTCACGGGTCCACCATGGCGTCACAACTCCACGAGGACTCACACGACGCAGGTACCCACGCGGCGATCCACCCTTCCGACAGGGCGCTGGCCATCCGGAGACTCCGGGGACCACAACTGATGAGTGCACGCTTGGTAGCCAGGCGTCGTGTGTCGAGCGGCACCGAGAGGGCGAAGGCTCCGCTGCGCGCCTCCCGGTGCCGCTCTCCTCGTGGAGGTCCGGCGTCAGGAGACGAGCGGGCTGGCCTCCGCCGCGCGGGCGTAGGCCTCGGCGGCGTACAGCAGCCAGGCCTGGACGCCCGTGGCGCCACCGCTCGCGTAGGCGCGGAGGTTCGACTCGTACTCCGCACGCAGCGCGAGGTGGCCGGCCTCGGGCACCAGCAGCGAGGCCGGGTCGAGGCCGCGCTGCACCAGCACGAGCCGCTCGGCGGCCCGGGCCACGAGGTCGTTGCGGTCGGCGAAGGGTGCCGCCGCGACGACCTCGGCGTGCACCAGCGCGGCCACGAGCAGCGCCGGGGCGCGGGTCGCGAGCACGGTGCGTCCGAGCTGCTGCAGCCGGGCCGCGGCGTCGGGCGAGACCGGTTGGCCGGGCTGTGCGCCGCCGGTCAGGGCGTGGAGCCGGGCGAGGGCCTGCACGGGCGCGCGGGCGAGCACCGGCACCTGGCCGAGCAGCTCGGAGCTGACGCGCAGCGCCGCCTGCAGGAGGTCGTCGCCCGCGCCCGACCGGGCGTCCCCGAGCGAGGCCGTCGACCCGGCGAGCACCGCGCTGGCGTGGGCGCCGCGCAGCAGCGACTCGGTGGTCTGCTCGGGGGTGGTACGGCGCAGCCCGCGGTCGCGCAGCAGCACGTCGATGCCGTCACGGGCGGCGGCGTACGACGACGGCACGCCCTCGAGACGCTCGAGACGGGCGAGCGGGTCGCTCGAGGGAGGGGACGACACGTCCCGGAGGGTATCTTCGGCGCAGCATGAGCGAGGTCAGCCCCCAGCGCCACCAGCAGCGCGCGCAGTCGTTCGGCGACGTCGCCGAGGCCTACGACCGCGCCCGTCCGTCGTACCCCCGCGACGCCGTCGACTGGCTGGTCGGCCGCTCCCCCGCGCGCGTGCTCGACGTGGGGGCCGGCACCGGCAAGCTCACCGAGGTGCTGCACGCCGCCGGTCACGACGTGCTGGCCGTCGAGCCGCTCGCCCCGATGCTGCGGCAGCTGGCGCGACGCACCCCGGTGCCCCACGTGCAGGGGCGGGCCGAGGAGCTGCCGGTGCCGTCACGCTCGGTCGACGTCGTGGTGTGCGGGCAGTCCTTCCACTGGTTCGACGCCGACGTGGCGCTGCGCGAGCTCGCGCGGGTGCTGCGGCCGGGCGGGGTGCTGGCGCTGCTGTGGAACGACCACGACGTCTCGGTGCCGTGGGTGCGCCGTCTGGCCCGGATCCTCGACCCGGAGCGGCCCGACGGCCCGGCCCAGCTGCCGGTGGCGCCGCTGATGGAGACGCCCCACTTCGGCTTCGTCGACAGCCGGCGCTTCCGCTCCTGGCAGCCGCACACCGCCGCCTCGCTCGCCGACTACGCCCGCTCCACGTCGTACGTCGCCACGCTGCCGGAGGCCGAGCGCGACGACCTGCTGGCCCGGCTCCGGGCGCTGTACGACGACTACGGTCGCGGCCCCGACGGGATGCAGCTGCCGTGGCTGACGCACTGCTTCCAGGCCCACGTCCGCCACCAGGAGGACGCGCCCCCGGTGCCCGAGGCCCGACCGCAGCAGCCGCAGCACGACGCTGCCACCGAGGACACCGGCCCCGTCGCCCCCGTCGAGGACCGTCGCCCGCCGGAGGACCCCGGCCTGCAGCTGATCGACTTCCGGTAGGTCGCGGTGGTCGACGACGCCCGGCGCCGCCGGCTGCTCCCGGGGGTGGGCCGGCAGCGCGCGGGGGCGCGGAGCCTGGCCAGCGACGCCGACCAGGCGACCTTCCGCACGCTGCACACCGCCTCGCTCGCGTCGCCCGCGCTGCGTGCCGGGCTCGCCCCGGGCACCGTCGGGCGCGCCCTGCCCCACCTGCGCAGCCTGCTCGGCACGGCTGCCGTCGCGATCGCCGACGGCGACCGGCTGCTCGGCTACGCGGGGCTGGTCAGCGAGCACCACGCCGACCAGGCGGAGGCGCTGGCGCTGCGGGCGGTGCGCACGGGCGCCACCGTGGTCGCGACCCGCGACGAGGTCGCCTGCGACCACGAGGGCTGCCTGGTGCGGCAGGCCGTCGCGAGCCCCCTGGTGGTCGAGGACCACACGGCCGGTGCGCTCGTCGCGCTCACCGACGACCTCGGCGCCCCCCTGCTGCGCGCGGTGGACGAGGTCGCCGACTGGGTCGCGGGGCAGGTCGCGCTCGCCGAGCTCGACGACCAGCGCCACCGGCTCGCCCAGGCCGAGCTGCGGGCGCTGCGCGCGCAGATCAGCCCGCACTTCATCTACAACTCCCTCGGGGCGATCGCCTCCTTCGTGCGCACCGACCCCGACCGTGCGCGGGAGCTGCTGCTCGAGTTCGCCGACTTCACCCGCTACTCCTTCCGCCGGCACGGCGAGTTCACGACGCTCGCCGAGGAGCTGCGCTCGATCGAGCGCTACCTGCTGCTGGAGCAGGCCCGCTTCGGAGACCGCCTGCAGGTCCGGCTGCAGGTCGCCCCCGAGGTGCTCGGCGTGAGCATCCCGTTCCTGTGCCTGCAGCCGCTCGTCGAGAACGCCGTGCGGCACGGCCTGGAGTCGCGCGCCGGAGCCGGGCTGGTGAGCATCGAGGCCCGCGACGTCGACCGCGAGTGCGTCATCAGCGTCGAGGACGACGGGGCCGGGCAGGACCCCGAGCGGATCCGCCGGGTCCTGGCCGGCGAGCACACCGGCGACTCGGTCGGGCTCGCCAACGTCGACGAGCGGCTCCGCGCGACCTTCGGCGACGCCCACGGGCTCGTCGTCGAGACCGCCCCGGGCGCCGGCACCCGGGTCACGCTGCGGGTGCCGAAGTTCGCACCGGGGGTGGCGTCGTGACCGCGCTCCTGCGCGTCCTCGTGGTCGACGACGAGGCACCCGCGCTCGACGAGCTGCAGTTCCTGCTCGGTCGCGACGAACGGGTCGGCGAGGTCCACGGCACCGACTCCCCGACCGAGGCGCTGCGGGTGCTGCGCCAGCGCGAGGTCGACGCCGTCTTCCTCGACGTCCAGATGCCCGGGCTGTCCGGCATCGAGCTGGCCGAGGTGCTCGCGCAGTTCCGCACCCCACCGGCGCTGGTCTTCGTCACCGCCCACGACGAGCACGCGGTCGCGGCCTTCGACCTCGACGCCGTCGACTACGTGCTCAAGCCGGTGCGCGAGGCGCGCCTGGCCGAGGCGGTACGCCGCGTGCTCGCCCAGGTCGCTCCCCCGCCGCCGCGCCCCGCCGAGGAGGCCGACGACCAGGTCGCGGTCGAGCGTGGCGGCGTCACCCGCTTCGTGCCCCGCGGCGAGATCCGCTACGTCGAGGCCGAGGGCGACTACGCCCGGCTGCACACCGCCGACGAGAGCCACCTCGTGCGCGTCCCGCTCACGCAGCTCGAGCAGGACTGGGCGGCCGCCGGCTTCGTCCGGGTGCACCGCTCGCTGCTCATCGCCCTGGCCTACGTCGAGGAGCTGCGCAGCGACGCCGGCCGCACCGTCGTGGTGGTCGACGGTCGCGACCTCACCGTCAGCCGCCGCCACGCCCGCGACCTGCGCGCCCTGCTCGTCGGGCGGCGCTCGTGACCGGGCCGACCCCGCCCCGGGTGCGGGTCACCAGCCCCTGGACCGAGCGGCCCCGCACGGCGAAGCGTCGTACGGCCGCCTCGGAGATCGACGCCCAGAGCGACGTGGGCGAGATCTACCTGCAGGCGCTGCTCCGCGCCCAGCTGCGCGCGGGCCTGAGGGTGCTCGCCCTGCTCGTGGTCTCGGTCGGCGCGCTGCCGCTGCTGTTCGCGCTCGTGCCCGCCCTGACCCGCTGGCAGCTGCTCGGGATGCCGGTGAGCTGGGGCCTGCTGGCCTTCGGCTGCTACCCGGTGCTGGTGCTGCTGGCCTGGCGCTACGTGCGCGTGGCCGAGCGCAACGAGCGCGCCTTCGCCCGCGTGCTGCAGCGCCCGGCCGACCCCCGCGACGAGGCGTGAGCGTGGGCGGCGACCTGGTGCCCGGCCTCGTCGGCCTCGTTCTCGTGACGGCCGCGACGCTGGCGATCGGCACCTGGGGGCTGCGGCTCTCGCGCACGACGTCCGACTTCTTCGTCGCCTCGCGCTCGGTGCGCCCGCGGCTCAACGCCTTCGCCATCAGCGGCGAGTACCTCTCGGGCGCCTCCTTCCTCGGCGTCGCCGGGCTCGTGCTCGCCTACGGCGCCGAGATGCTGTGGTACCCGGTCGGCTGGACCGCCGGCTACCTCGTGCTCCTCTGCCTCGTCGCCGCCCCGCTGCGTCGCTCGGGCGCCTACACGCTGCCCGACTTCGCCGAGGCCCGGCTCGACTCCCGCGCCGTACGACGCGCCTCGTCGCTGCTCGTGGTGGCGATCGGCTGGCTCTACCTGCTGCCCCAGTTCCAGGGCGCCGGCGTCGCGCTCGGCGCCGCCACCGGGCTGCCCGAGTGGTCCGGCGGCCTCGTGGTCGCCGTGGTCGTGCTGCTCAACGTGCTCGCCGGCGGCATGCGCTCGGTCACCTTCGTGCAGGCCTTCCAGTACTGGCTCAAGCTCGCCGCGCTGATCGTCCCGCTCGCCTTCCTCGTCCTGGTCTGGCTCGGTGACGGCGGCACCTCGCCGGCCTCGGTCGACGTCGCCGGGGTCACCGGCGTGCAGTGGGCCGACCCGATCGACTCCGCCACCGGCCACCCGCTCTACTCGACGTACTCCCTCATGGTCGCGACCTTCCTCGGCACCATGGGCCTGCCCCACGTCGTCGTGCGCTTCTACACCAACCCCGACGGCGGGGCCGCGCGTCGTACGACGCTCGCGGTGCTCGCACTGCTCGGCTGCTTCTACGTGCTGCCCCCGGTGTACGGCGCCCTCGGCCGCCTCTACGCCCCCGACCTCGTCGGCGGCGACGCCGACAGCGTGGTGCTCGCGCTGCCCGAGCGGATGGTGGGCGGCGTCGGCGGCGACCTGCTGCTGGCGCTGCTCACGGGCGGGGCCTTCGCGGCCTTCCTCGCGACGTCGTCGGGACTGACCGTCGCCGTCGCCGGCGTGGTCACGCAGGACGTCACCTCGCGGCGCTTCTCCGGCGTCACCGCCTTCCGGGTGGCCGCGGTGTTCGCGGTGGTGGTGCCCTTCGCCGTGTCGCTGCTGACCCGGGAGGCCAGCGTCGCGACCGTGGTCGGGCTGGCGTTCGCGATGGCCGCGGCGACCTTCTGCCCGCTGCTGCTGCTCGGCATCTGGTGGCGCGGCCTGACCGACCGCGGCGCGCTCGCCGGCATGGCCGTCGGCGGCCTGCTCACCGGCGCCGCCGTCCTCGACAACCTGCTCACCGACCGGACGACCGGGTGGTTCGCCTCCGCCGTCGCCCAGCCCGCCGCCTGGGCCGTGCCGCTCGCCTTCCTCACGATGGTCGTCGTCTCCCGCGCCACCCGCCACCGCGTCCCCACCCACGCCACCCGCTTCCTCGTCCGCCTCCACACCCCCGAGACCGTCGCCCTCGACCGCGGCTGACCCCTGGTCCCCGAGGACGGACGAGGTCCCTCGGCCTTGGTCCCTGAGGAAGGACGAAGTCCCTCGGCCTTGGTCCCTGAGGAAGGACGAAGTCCTGTCTCGAAGGGCCGCCCCTTCGTGGCTCGCTCCGCTCGCACCTCAGGGAGCAGGGCGGTTGCGGCGCACCCTCCTCAGGGAGCAGGGCGGTTGCTGCGCACCCTCTTCGGGGGGCGGGTCTCGGCCCCCCGACGTGCCGGTCCCCGAGGAGCCCGCGAGGGACGAGCGGGCGTCACGAGGGGCGCGGCGAGCCGACCGCTCGTCGTGCGGGAACGACCGCTCGGCGACGAGGTGGGGCCGTCCACCGAGCGACGGGCGCGCGGGCCTCGCCAGGCGGCGTACGACGCTGGCACGGTGACGGGCGTCACACGCCTGCCCGCACCACCCCGAGGAGCGTGAAAGCCCATGGCCACCGAGACCCCGCCCGACGGCGCGCCCGACCAGGCCGCCCGGCACCACCCCGTTTACGACCGACTGTCGGAGACCGCGGAGTTCGCGGAGCTGCGCAAGCGCTACCGCGGGTTCGTGTTCCCGGCGACGATCGCCTTCCTCGTCTGGTACCTGCTCTACGTCGTGCTCTCCAACTGGGGCGGCGGGCTGATGGACATCGAGCTCGTGGGCAACATCAACGTCGCGCTCGTCTTCGGGCTGCTGCAGTTCGCGACGACCTTCGCCATCGCCTTCGTCTACGCGCGGTTCTCGCGCAAGAACCTCGACCCGCTGGCCCGCGGCCTCGAGCAGGAGTACGCCAAGGAGGCCCGTCGATGAACCAGCAGGTCATCACCACCGTCCTGTTCCTCGCGGTCGTCGGCGTCACCATCGGCGTCACCATCTGGGCGAGCCGCCAGACCCAGACCGCCACCGACTTCTACTCCGGCGGCCGGTCGTTCTCGGGCTTCCAGAACGGCCTGGCCATCGGCGGCGACTACATGTCGGCGGCGTCGTTCCTCGGCATCTCGGGCGCCATCGCGCTCTACGGCTACGACGGCTTCCTGTACTCCATCGGCTTCCTCGTCGCCTGGCTCGTCGCGCTGCTGCTGGTGGCGGAGATGCTCCGCAACGCCGGCCGCTACACGATGGCCGACCAGCTGGCGTTCCGCATGGACCAGCGCAAGGTGCGCACCGCGGCGGCGACCTCGACCGTCGTCGTGTCGATCTTCTACCTGCTGGCGCAGATGGTCGGCGCGGGCACGCTCGTCGCGCTGCTGCTCGGCGTCGAGAGCGCCGTCATCAAGAACATCGTCATCGTCGGCGTCGGCGCACTGATGATCTTCTACGTCACCGTCGGCGGCATGAAGGGCACGACCTACGTCCAGATCATCAAGGCCGTCCTGCTCATGGCCGGATCGGCGCTGATCGTGTTCCTGGTGCTGCTGGAGTACAAGTTCAACCTCTCCGCGCTGCTGGGCGACGCTGCCGACAAGTCCGGCAAGGGCGAGGCCTTCTTGCAACCCGGCCTGCAGTACGGCGCCACGCTGACCTCGCAGATCGACTTCCTGTCGCTGGGTCTCGCGCTGGTGCTCGGCACGGCCGGCCTGCCGCACATCCTGATCCGCTTCTACACCGTGCCGACGGCGCAGGACGCGCGGAAGTCGGTGCTGTGGGCGATCGGCCTGATCGGCGCCTTCTACCTGATGACGCTGGTGCTCGGCTTCGGCGCCGCGGCGCTGCTGCCCGACATCACCGAGGCCGGCGCGACGGGCAACCTCGCCTCGCCGCTGCTCGCGCGAGAGGTGGGTGGCGGTGCGGGCTCGCTGGGCGGCGCCATCCTGCTGGCGCTGATCTCGGCGGTGGCCTTCGCGACCATCCTCGCCGTCGTCGCGGGCCTGACGCTCGCCTCGTCGTCGTCGGTGGCCCACGACCTCTACAAGGGCGTGTTCAAGAAGGACCAGAAGGTCGACGAGAAGGCCGAGGTACGGGTCGCCAAGATCGCGGCCATCGTCATCGGCGCCATCGCGATCGTGCTGGCCATCCCGGCGCAGCGCCTCAACATCGCGTTCCTGGTGGCCCTGGCCTTCGCGGTCGCGGCCTCGGCCAACCTGCCGGCGATCCTCTACAACATGTTCTGGCGGCGCTTCAACACCCGCGGCGCCACGTGGAGCATCTACGGCGGCCTGGTCGCCGCCGTCGGCCTGGTGCTGCTGTCGCCGGTCACCTCGGGCGCCGAGACGTCGCTGTTCCCGAACAGCGACTGGGCGATCTTCCCGCTCAACAACCCGGGCATCGTCTCGATCCCGCTCGGCTTCCTGCTCGGCTTCCTCGGCACCATCAGCTCGCGGGAGCCGGCCGCCGAGGACCGCTTCACCGAGCTCGAGGTGCGGGCGCTCACCGGCGCCGGCGCCGAGGGGGCGGTGTCGCACTGACCCACCGACGACGCCCGTCGACGACCCCCGAGGAGGGGTCGTCGGCGGGCGCCGCTGCTAGTACGTTCGACAGCGGCGTGAGCCGTGTCACCTGCCACCCGCACGAGGAGAGCTGAGACCACATGCCCGACAACCAGACCCTGGCCAACCTCTCGCACGAGGAGCGCCGCTTCGAGCCGCCGGCCGAGCTCGCCGAGCAGGCCAACCTCACCCAGGCCGACTACGACGCGGCCGAGTCCGACCGGCTCGGGTTCTGGGAGAAGCAGGCCGAGCGACTCGACTGGGCCGAGCCGTGGAGCGAGGTGCTCGACTGGAGCAACCCGCCGTTCGCGAAGTGGTTCGTCGGCGGCAAGCTCAACGCGGCGCACAACTGCGTCGACCGGCACGTCGAGGCCGGCCGCGGCGACAAGGTCGCCTTCCACTGGGTCGGCGAGCCCGAGGACGACACCCGCGACATCACCTACGCCGAGCTCAAGGACGAGGTGAGCAAGGTCGCCAACGCCCTCGTCGAGCTGGGCGTGCAGACCGGCGACCGGGTCGCGATCTACATGCCGATGATCCCCGAGACCGTCATCGCGATGCTCGCCTGCGCCCGCCTCGGCGCCCCCCACACCGTCGTCTTCGGCGGCTTCTCCTCCGACGCCCTGGCCAACCGGCTCGTCGACTGCGACGCCCAGGTCGTCGTCACCGCCGACGGCGGCTACCGCCGCGGCAAGCCCTCTGCGCTCAAGCCCGCCGTCGACGAGGCGGCCGACAAGGCGGGCAACGTCCGCACGGTGCTCGTCGTACGCCGCACCGGTGAGGACGTCGACTGGAACCCTGCGTCGGAGGGGGGCCGCGACGTCTGGTGGCACGAGCTCGTCGACTCGCAGTCGACCGAGCACGAGGCCGAGGCCTTCGACAGCGAGCACCCGCTCTACGTCATGTACACCTCCGGCACGACCGGCAAGCCGAAGGGCATCCTGCACACCACGGGCGGCTACCTCGTGGGGTCGGCGTACACCCACTGGGGCGTCTTCGACCTCAAGCCCGACACCGACGTCTACTGGTGCACCGCCGACATCGGCTGGGTCACCGGCCACAGCTACATGGTCTACGGCCCGCTCGCCAACGGCGCGACCTCGGTGATGTACGAGGGCACGCCCGACAGCCCCCACAAGGGCCGCTGGTGGGAGATCTGCCAGCAGTACGGCGTGACCATCTTCTACACCGCGCCCACCGCGATCCGGACCTTCATGAAGTGGGGCGACGAGGTCCCCGCCGAGTACGACCTCTCGAAGCTGCGGCTGCTCGGCTCGGTCGGCGAGCCGATCAACCCCGAGGCCTACGTCTGGTACCGCGAGACCATCGGCGGCTCGCGCACCCCGGTCGTCGACACCTGGTGGCAGACCGAGACCGGCTCGATCATGATCTCGCCGCTCCCGGGCGTCACCCACGCCAAGCCCGGCTCGGCGATGAAGGCCATCCCCGGCATCGTCGCCGACGTCGTCGACGACGAGGGCCAGTCGGTGCCCGACGGCTCCGGCGGCCTGCTGGTCGTCAAGGAGCCCTGGCCCTCGATGCTCCGCACGCTGTGGGGCGACGACGAGCGGTTCAAGGACACCTACTGGTCACGCTTTGCCGAGCAGGGCTACTACTTCGCCGGCGACGGCGCCAAGAAGGACGACGACGGCGACGTCTGGGTGCTCGGCCGGGTCGACGACGTCATGAACGTCTCCGGCCACCGGCTCTCGACCACCGAGATCGAGTCGGCCCTGGTCTCGCACCCCAAGGTCGCCGAGGCCGCGGTCGTGGGCGCCACCGACGAGACCACCGGCCAGGCCGTCTGCGCGTTCGTGATCCTGCGCGAGTCGGCGCTGGAGGACGGCGAGGAGGCCCCCGACTCGCTGATCCAGGAGCTGCGCAGCCACGTGCAGAAGGAGATCGGCGCCATCGCCAAGCCGCGCCAGGTGATGGTCGTGCCCGAGCTGCCCAAGACCCGCTCCGGCAAGATCATGCGCCGCCTGCTCCGCGACGTCGCCGAGAACCGCGAGGTCGGCGACGTCACCACCCTCGCCGACTCCACCGTCATGGACCTCATCGGCCAGGGCATGAAGGGCGGCAAGGACGAGGGCTGACCGCCCCCTCCCCGGTCGAGTCCGTTCGCCGGTCGAGCCCCTTCGCCGGTCGAGCCTGTCGCCGGTCGAGCCCCTTCGCCGGTCGAGCCTGTCGAGACCACCACGGCCCGCCATCCACTGGGGATGGCGGGCCGTGCTGCGTCGTACGACGGGCCCCGGCCCGCTCAGGCGGCGGAGCGCGCCTGCCGGCCGGCGTCGAGCAGGGTGGAGACGAGGGCGTCGAGGTCGGCGTCGACCTGCTCGTCGACGACGAGGTCCTCCTCGAGGGCACGGTTGACGTTGGGCACGCCGACGGCGGTGGCGAGCACCTCGGCCCCGGCGACGCCGAGCACCTTGACGGCGTCCTCGCGGGCCCACTGGGCGCCGCGCGGCGAGGGGCTGACGGAGAGCACGGCGGTGGGCTTGCCGGCGAGCGCTGCGGCGCCCCGCGGGCGGGAGGCCCAGTCGAGCGCGTTCTTGAGCGCGCCCGGCAGCGAGCCGTTGTACTCCGGGGTCGCGACGAGGACGACGTCGGCGCGCTCGAGCTCGGCGCGCAGCGCGCGCACGGCCTCGGGGAGCGCCTCGTCGGTGTCGAGGTCCTCGGAGTAGTGCGGCAGGTCGCCGAGGGCGACGTCGGTGCGGGTGACCGACTGCGGCAGGCGTCCGAGCAGGTGGTCGGTGACGGCGGCGGTCCACGAGCCGGAGCGCAGGCTGCCGACGAGGGTGAGGACGTGCACAGGAAGCTCCTCGCGAGAGTTGGTCAAGTCGTTGACCATCACTCTGCTCCGCCGCCAGGCGAAAGTCAACTCGTTGACCAAGCGGGGCGTACGATGGTGCTGTGACCACCGCCACCACCCCGTCCGAGGCACCGCTGCTGACCGGCTCCGTGCCGCTCGTCGCGCTGCTCGGGCAGGCCGAGGCGGTCTACGAGCGCGAGTTCGACCACCGCGTCGCGGCGGCCGGGTTCCCCACCCTCTCGCTGGCGCACGCCCGCAACGTGCTGCGCCACCTCGCCGACGGCCCCGCCCGGGCGAGCCAGCTCGTCGACCGCTGCGGGGTCAGCAAGCAGGCCGTGAGCCAGCAGGTCGCCCACCTCGAGCGAGCGGGCTACCTCGAGGTCTCGCCCGACCCGACCGACCAGCGGGCCCGGGTGGTGGCCCTGACCGAGCAGGGTCGCCGCGCCCAGTGCGTCGTGGTGCGGTTGTTCACCGAGATCGAGGCCGACTGGGCGACCGCCCACGGCGACCTGGCCGACGTGCGCCGCGTGCTCACCGCCGTCGTCCACGGCGCCGGCGAGCGGCCCAGCTGCGACGCCCCGCGCCGCAGCTGAGCCACGTCGTCAGCGGCGCTCGGAACCGGGCGTCGAGTCGGACGTCGAGTCGGGCGTCGCGTCGGCGTCGTCGGTCGGGGCGGTGCCCTCGCCGTCGGGCGCGCCCCGCAGGCCGGTCTTGGCCAGCGAGGCCACCGCGGTGACGACGAGGATGCCGATGATGGCACCGAGCGAGACCAGGGTCGGGATCTCGAGCCAGGGCTGCGGGAAGGGCTCGCCGCCGTTGAGGAACGGCAGCTCGTTCTCGTGCAGCGCGTGGAAGATCAGCTTGACGCCGATGAACGCGAGCAGCACCGACAGGCCGTAGGAGAGGTAGACCAGCCGCTTGAGCAGCCCGCCGATGAGGAAGTAGAGCTGCCGCAGGCCCATCAGGGCGAAGATGTTGGCCGTCAGGACCAGGAACGGCTCCTGGGTCAGGCCGTAGATGGCCGGGATCGAGTCGAGCGCGAACAACAGGTCGGTCATGCCGAGCGCGATGATGACGAGGAACATCGGGGTGATCAGCCGCTTGCCGTCGATGCGGGCGAACAGGCTGGTGCCGTGCCACTCCTCGGTCGCCGGCAGCTTCTTCTGCACCCACGTGACGACCTTGGGCAGCTCGTCGTCGTCCTCGTCGCTGAGCGCCTCGCGCACCAGGTTGATGGCGGTGTAGATGAGGAACGCGCCGAACAGGTAGAAGACCCACGAGAACCGCTCGATGGCGGCTGCACCGACGGCGATGAAGATCGCGCGCATCACCAGCGCGATCACGATGCCGACCATCAGCGCGGTCTGCTGGTACTGCCTCGGCACGTTGAACTTCGCCATGATGATGATGAAGACGAAGAGGTTGTCGATCGACAGCGAGTACTCCGTCAACCACCCGGCGAAGAACTGCGTGCCGAACTGGTGGCCGTAGGAGACCCACACGAAGATCCCGAACAGCACGGCCAGCGAGAGGTAGATGCCCAGCGCGACGGAGACCTCGCGCCGCGAGGGCTCGTGCGGGCGGCGGCCGATCACGACGATGTCGAACAGCAGCACCGCCACCGTGACGCCGACGGTCACCGTCCACACGAGGGTGGAGACGTCCATCCGCTCGGTGGAGCCGGCGGCCTCGGTGGCCAGGGGCAACAGGGTGTGGAGGTCCAAGGAGCGTGCCTTTCGCGATCGCCTGCGAGTGCGCAGGCGAGGTCCGGAGGTCTCTTCCACCACCTCGCGGTGGCCGGCGCGTCCGGGTCAGGGCTGCCTGACCGTGATGACGAACGCGTCGCTGCCGGGAATACTCCCCTCCCGGACGTCGAGTCTCGCACCTGTCGACGACTGGTGGCCAACGCGGCACCCGGGGTGGACACCTGGGTAAGGTTCCCTCGTCCCTGAACCCATGCGAGAAGGCACCTGATGGCACACCGCGAGCCCGTCGTCCCCGACGAACCCACCATCGGCAAGCTCGTCGTCGACGCCAGCCGTGACGTCTCGGGCCTGATCCGCTCCGAGATCGCCCTGGCCAAGTCGGAGCTCAAGGTCTCGGTGCGCGCCGGCGGCATCTCGATCGCCCTGTTCGCGGTCGCGGCCTTCCTCGGCCTGCTCGCAATCATCATGCTCTCGGTGGCGATCGCCCACTTCATCTCCTTCACCGGCCTCGACCTGGCGTGGGGCTTCCTCATCGTCTTCGCGCTGTACGTCGTCCTGGCCGGCGTGCTCGGCTTCGTCGGCTACACCAAGATCCGCAAGGTCGGCCCCCCCAAGCGCGCGATCGAGCAGGGCAAGCAGATCCCCGCTGCCCTGAAGGGTCAGTCCACCCGCCGCTGAGTCACAGCGCCCGCCGCTGAGGAACGAAGCGGCGGCAGCGCTGGGAGGTCGAGGTGCGAGTCGTCCGGACCCGACGGAGGAGGGACCGGACGGGGAGCCTCGAGATGGTTCCTGAGGAGGTCGCGCAGCGACCGTCTCGAAGGACCCGGTGAGCCGACCGCGAGGGTCGCGACAGGCTCGACCGACGGATGCCGGCTCGACCCCTGCGTCAGGCGCAGTCGCCCGAGCTGACGGTCGTGGAGGCGTCGAGGCCCTGGGCCGCCGCCTCGGAGACCTGCCGGGCGGTCAGGGCGTAGCCGGTGTCGGGGTCGCTGACCGACGCGGCGAACACCACGCCGATGACGCGGCCCGCGGTGGACACGACCGGGCCGCCGGAGTTGCCGGGTCGAACCAGGCCGCGCAGCGAGAAGACCTCACGGGTGACCGCCCCGCGGCCGTAGATGTCGGGGCTGCGCAGGCGCTGCTGGTCGCGGACCCGGACGGCCTGGGCGTCGTACGGGCCGTCCTGCGGGAAGCCGAGCACCGCACCCTGCTGGCGGGCCTCGCCGCCGAGCCCGAAACGCAGGCTGGGGGCCTCGAGGCCCGGCACCTCGAGCACGGCGACGTCGACGCGGGGGTCGTAGTGGACGAGCCGGGCGGCGGTGGGCTGCCCGTCGACCATGACGCGGGGCTCGTCGACGCCGGCGACGACGTGGGCGTTGGTCATGACGCGCCCGGGGGCGTAGACGAAGCCGGTGCCCTCGACCCCGCTGCCGCACCGGTTGGCCGAGCGCACCTTGAGCACGCTGTCGGCGGCGGCGACGACCTCGGGGTCGCGCAGCACGCGGCGGTCGGCCGGGCCGACCTCGACGATGCGCTCGCGGGCGAAGGGCTCGAGGTAGCGCGGGAAGAAGCTGGAGCCGACCACGGAGTCGAAGGCGCGCAGCACCTCCTGCGCCTGCGCCGGCATCACCGCGTTGACCCGGGAGAGCACCTCGCTGTCGCGCGCCTGGGGGCCGATGCCGGGGATGCGCGAACCGCTGATCGCGACGCCCAGCATCCAGGAGACGAGCAGCACCGCGGCCATGCTCAGCGCCGCTCCCCCGATCGCGTCGACGGCGCGGACCGGCTGCCAGGTGATGGCGTCGCGGATGCGGGCACCGAAGAGCTGCAGCACGGCCTGGCCGACGGACGCCGCCACCAGCACCACCACGAGGGCCCCCAGCGACACCCACAGCGACGGGGCGGCGTCGCCGAGGAGGACCGGGGCGAGCCAGATGCCGCCGAGCCCGCCGAGCAGCAGACCCACGGTGCTGAACGCGCCGGTCACGAAGCCCTGCCAGTAGCCGGAGACGGCGTAGGCGAGCACGAGGGCGACCAGCACCCAGTCGAGGACGTTCATCGCGGCCCATCCTGGCGCACGCGCAGCATCCGGTCGGGGAGCCGACGCTCGACGGTCTCGTCCCAGTCACGCGTCAGCCCCACGAAGTCGAAGAGCCGGCTGACCAGGCCGGCCGTGAAGCCCCACAGCAGCAGGTCCTTGCGCGGACCGATCGCGAAGCCCGGCCCGCGGTAGCCCATGGGGTGCACGACGGTGAAGCGGTGTGCGGGGTCGAGCAGCTCGTCGACCGGCACCCGCAGCACCTGCGCGACCTCGCCCGGGTCGACCACGCCCACCGGGCTGGGCACGCGCCACCAGCCCAGCACGGTGGTGACGGCGAAGTTGCTGGGCGGCAGCCACAGCTCGGGCACGGTGGCGAGCACCTCGACGCCGGCCGGGTCGAGCCCGGTCTCCTCCTCGGCCTCGCGCAGGGCCGCGGCGACCGGGCCGTCGTCGGTCGGGTCGACGCTGCCGCCGGGGAAGGAGATCTGCCCCGGGTGCGAGCGCAGCGCGTGGGAGCGCTCGGTCAGCAGCAGGTCGGGCCCGTCGGGCCCCTCCCCGAACAGCATCAGCACCGCACCCTGGCGCGCGTCGGCGTCCTCGGGCGGCACGAACCGGCTGAGCTCGGCGGCGGTGATCTCCTGGGCGCCGTCGCGCAGGGGCACCAGCCAGTCGGGCAGCCCGGCCGACCGCTCCCGCGCGCCGCTCACAGCCGCACCCCGAGGTGCTCGCCCACGAGGTCCTCGAGCTGCCGGCGGCTGGTGATCTCGACGTACTGCTCGAGCGCCACCTCGCCGCCCTCGTCGACGAGCAGCAGCTTGGGCAGCGCGACCGCGCGCAGCTCGCCGTCGGGGTCGGCGTAGAGCGGGTAGGTCACGCCGGAGCGCTCGGCCAGGGCGCGGGCGGCGTCGACGGAGGTCTCCTCGTAGTCGACGCCGACGACCGCGACCCGGTCGCCGTGCCGCTCGGCGAAGTCGGCGTAGATCGGCAGCTCGGCCTTGCACGGCCCGCACCAGCTCGCCCAGAGGTTGACGACGACGGGCCCGCGCAGCGAGGCGAGGTCGAGCGCCGGGGCGTCGTCGCCGTCGAGGGAGGCGAGGCGCACGTCGGGCAGGCGACCGCCGGAGGTCGGGGCGGTGAGGTCGCGGGACACGTCGCCGGCCGGCTCCCCGCCGCCGCAGCCGCCGAGCGCGAGGGCGAGCACGACGGCCGCCGCCACCGCGCGGAGCCTCACGCGGGGCCCTGGGTCTTGACCAGCTTCTGCGCCGCCTCGGCCTCGGTCGGGCCGACGCCGTACGACGGGCACCAGCGCGCCACCGTGCACGCACCGCAGGCGGGCACCTTGGCGTGGCAGACACGGCGGCCGTGCCAGATGAGGTGGTGGCTGAGCATCGTCCAGTCGCGCTTGGGGAAGAGCGCCCCGACGGCGTGCTCGGCCTTCACCGGGTCGGTCTCGTCGGTCCAGCCCAGGCGTCGGGCGAGGCGCCCGAAGTGGGTGTCGACGGTGATGCCCGGGACGTCGAAGGCGTTGCCGAGCACGACGTTGGCGGTCTTGCGGCCGACGCCCGGGAGCTTCACGAGGTCGTCGAGGCGGGGCGGCACCTCACCGTCGTGGTCGGCGACGAGGGCGGCGGAGAGCTTGAGCAGCGACTCGGTCTTGGCGCGGAAGAAGCCCAGCGGGCCGACGATGCGCTCCAGGTCGTCGCGCGGGGCCTGCGCCATCGCCCGGGCGTCGGGGTAGGCGGCGAAGAGGGTGGGGCGCACGGCGTTGACGCGCCGGTCGGTCGTCTGCGCCGACAGCACCGTCACGACGAGCAGCTCGAAGGGGTTGTCGAAGTCGAGCTCGCAGCGGGCGTCGGGATAGGTGTCGGCCAGCACGCGGTCGGTCTTGCGCGCGCGGCGCACCAGCGCGGTGTCGGGACGGTCCGCTGCCGGGGTCGCACGGGGGGCTGGCACGCGGCCCAGGGTACGGACCGGCACCGACAGCGCACCGCCGCAGTCCCGGCCCTCGGAGCGCCACACCGGGCGCACCCGGGCCCGTCGCGTGGCGCGCGGGGGCACCATGGTCCAGACTGTGAGCCGACACACGCCCGCTCCGACGACGGGCGCGCACCGAAGGGACCTCCGGGTGACCAACGACGTACTGCGCCAGGCGCCACTGTTCAGCGCGCTCGACGACGAGGCGGCCTCGGCGCTGCGCTCGTCGATGGGCGAGAGCCGACTGCGCCGCGGCGACGTGCTCTTCCACGAGGGCGACCCGGGCGACAAGCTCTACATCGTCACCGACGGCAAGGTGAAGCTCGGCCGCACCTCCTCCGACGGCCGCGAGAACCTCCTCGCGATCCTGGGCCCGGGCCAGATGTTCGGCGAGCTGTCGCTCTTCGACCCCGGCCCGCGCTCGGCCACCGTCACGGCGGTCACCGAGTCGACCTTCCTGTCGCTGTCGCACGACGACCTGCTGCGCTGGCTCGAGGGTCGCCCCGGCGTCGCCCTCGGCCTGCTCTCCCAGCTCGCCGGGCGGCTGCGCAAGACCAACGAGGTCGTCGCCGACCTGGTCTTCTCCGACGTCCCGGGGCGTGTGGCCAAGGCGCTGCTCGACCTCGCCGACCGCTTCGGCCGCACCGCCGACGACGGCGTCCACGTGCACCACGAGCTCACCCAGGAGGAGCTCGCGCAGCTGGTCGGGGCCTCGCGCGAGACGGTCAACAAGGCGCTGGCCGACTTCGCCTCCCGCGGTTGGCTGCGGCTGGAGCCCCGCTCAGTGGTCATCCACGACGTCGAGCGGATGCGCCGCCGGGCCCGCTGAGCCCGCTCAGCGGCCCCAGGCGTCGGGGAAGTCGGCGCCGTCGATGCGGGCGCCCGCCACGACCATGGGGTGGTCGGTGGTGCTCCGCACGACCCCGTCGCGCACGACGTCGTAGCCGCTCCAGGTGATGGCCGCGTCACCGAAGACCCAGTCGATGAGCGCACCGGCGGGTGGCTGGCAGCCCCCGCCCGCCGAGCCACCGGCGGGGGTCGTGACCCCCGTGGCTCCGGCGAGGGCGCAGAAGTAGCTGCCCCGCTCGTTGAAGTCGCCGGTCATCAGGTGGGGCCGGCCGGTCGTCGCCAGCTGGCGCACGAAGCCGACCTGGCGCCGCGTCGCCTCGGCGCGCCAGCGCCCCTGCGGCCCGACCCGGCGGGTGCTGGCCGGGTTGTGGAAGGTCGAGAGGTAGGTCTCGAGCCCGGTCTCGCGGTGCCGCAGCAGCACGTAGGGCATCTGCTTGACGTTGCCGTGGAAGTACGGGATCGCCACCGACCCCGGCTCGACGAGCTCCCACTCCGCGGTGCGCCACATGACGGCGTTCTGGCCCGCCGCGGGGATGCCGCCGACGTCGGGGTGCATCTGCCACCCCGGTGCGCCCGCGAGCACGCGGGCCTGGTCGCCCTGCACCTCCTGCAGCCCGGCCAGCGAGACGCGCTCGCGGTCGAGCAGGCCGAGCACGGTGCCGGCGCGCCGCGTGCCGGGGGCGAAGCCCGACAGCTGGCCCGGCCGCCCGCCCGGACCCCGGGTGTGGCTCGAGCCCAGGATGTTGAGGCTGGCCACCCGCAGGTCGACCTCGGGGGCCGTCAGCGAGCCGTCGCGCAGCGCCGCCAGGAGCTCGCGGTCGACCTTCGGCCTGCCCTGCCGGTCGCGCGACTGCCGGTCGCGCGACGGGCTCCCGCTCAGCGTGGCGCCGGGCTCCGAGGGGGTGGTGGCGTCGTCGGCCGGGGCGGAGGGCGACGCCGACGCCGACGGCCTGGCGGAGCCGGACGTGGGCGCGGAGGCGGTGCCGAGGCTGATGTCGCCGCGCTGCCAGAAGAACCCCGTCACCCACACGGCCAGCACGAGCACGACCGCGACGGCCATCCCCAGCTTCCCGCGCACGGCGCGAGGGTAACCCCGGGGTCCCCGGCCGCGCCGGGGAGTCCACGACCTAGCGACCGAGGTAGGCCAGCTGCGCCCGCACCGAGAGCTCCGCCGCGCCCCACAGCGTCGGGTCGACGTCGGCGTACACGACCTCGACGACGCGGCGCGGCAGCTCGTCGGCCGGCACCTCGGCGAGCTGCGCCATCGCGGCCTCGACCTGCTCGAGCCGCTGGCGCCGGTGGGCGAGGTAGTGGTCGAGGGCGGGCAGGGCCTCGTCGATCACCGGCCCGTGGCCCGGCCACACCCACGTCAGCTCCTCGGCCTCCGCGAGGGCGTGCAGCCGGCGCAGCGAGCCGAGGTAGGCGCCCAGCTCGCCGTCGGGGTGGGCCACCACGGTCGTGCCCCGACCGAGCACGGTGTCGCCGGTGAGCACCGCCCGCTCGGCGGGCAGCACGAAGGACAGCGAGTCGGCGGTGTGACCCGGGGTGGCGACGACGTGGAGCTCGAGACCGTCGACGTCGACGACGTCGCCCTCACCGAGTCCCTCGCCGCCGAGCCGGTACGCCGGGTCGAGCGCGCGCACGCCGCAGCCCATCCGCGCCGCGAAGTCCTTGGCGGCCTCGGAGTGGTCGAGGTGGTGGTGGGTCAGCAGCACGACCCCCACCTCGCCGGCAGCCTCGGCCACCGCGTCGAGGTGGCCCGCGTCGGGCGGCCCGGGGTCGATCACGACCGAGCGGCGCGCGCCGGGCTCGCGCAGCACCCAGGTGTTGGTGCCGTCGAGCGTCATGTGGTCGGCGTTGGGCGCCAGCACGCAGCGCGCTCGCGACGACACCTCGCCGCCGGTCCAGGCCCCGCTCACCGCGGGACCTCCGCCCGCTCGCTCAGCAGCTGCTGCATCCACGCCGGCGAGGTCATCCAGGGCTCACCGTCGTCGTCGTCGACGAGGTCGGGGGTGAACATCTCGACGGTGCGGTCGGCCGCTGCGGCCAGCACCGCCTCGGGGGTCGGGTGCTGCGCCACCTCGAGGCAGCTCTGGTAGGTCGGCGGCAGCATCGCCGCCTCGCCGGCCTCGGCCTGCTCGACGGCCCGGCGCGCCGGCACCCAGGCGACGCGATCGGACTCGCGCGACGGGTCGCCGGTGCGCTGGCCCTGCGGCAGCGCGGCGGCGAAGAACCAGGTGCGGTAGCGCCGGGGCTCGAACTCCGGGGTCAGCCAGCCCCGGAAGGCGGCGAGCAGGTCGGTGCGCAGCACCAGGCCGCGCTGCTGCAGGAAGTCGCTGAAGGCGAGCTCGCGGTCCTCCAGCGCCGCCCGGTCACGCTGCCAGTCGTCGCCCGAGGTGTCGGAGACGACGCCCTCCTCCGACCCGGCCAGCAGCACGCCCGACTCCTCGAAGGTCTCGCGCACCGCCGCGCACACCAGCGCCCGGGCCCGCGCCTCGTCGGTGCCGAGCCGCTCGGCCCACCGCGCCGGCGACGGGCCGGCCCACCGGACCTCGGCGTCGGAGTCACGCCGGTCGACGCCGCCGCCCGGGAAGACGTACATGCCCCCGGCGAAGGCCATCGAGGTCTGCCGCCGCATCAAGAACAGCTCCGGAGCACCGTCGGCCCCGGGGCGCAGCAGCAGCACGGTGGCCGCGTCGCGCGGCTCGGCCGGTTCGAGGCCCTCGGCGCGGAAGCGACGTACGGACTCGACGAAGGCTTCGGGCAGTGCGACGCGGTGGCTGTCGACGGGCTCGGGCGGCGTGCTCACCTCGGGTCAGACCTCGACGACGAGCTCGACCTCGACGGGGGCGTCGAGCGGCAGCACCGGCACGCCCACGGCCGAGCGCACGTGCACGCCCGCGTCGCCGAAGACCTGGCCCAGCAGCTCGGAGGCGCCGTTGGCGACCTGTGGCTGGCCGGTGAAGTCGGGCACCGAGGCGACGAAGGCCGTCACCTTGACCACCCGCTTGACCGCGGACAGCTCGCCGACGAGCGAGCGCACCGCAGCCAGCGCGTTGAGCGCGCACTGCTGCGCGGCCTCCTTGGCCTGCTCGGGCGTCACCGACGCACCGACCTTGCCGACGTGGATCAGGGTGCCCTGGTGCACCGGCAGCTGGCCGGAGGTGAAGACGTGGTCGCCGCTGCGCACGGCGGGGACGTACGCCGCCACCGGCTTCGCGACCTCGGGCACTTCGAGGCCCAGCTCGGCGAGCCGCTCCTCCGGCGTGCCCGTGCTCATGCGAGCGGCCGCTTGAAGTAGGCGACGAGGTTCTCCGGGTTCATGCCCGGCACGACCTGCACCAGCTCCCAGCCGTCGGCGCCGAAGTTGTCGAGGATGGCCTTGGTCGAGTGCACCAGCACGGGCGCGGTCAGGTATTCCCACTTCTGCATGCCTGCCACCCTAGGGTGCATGCCGGACGGCAACGAGCCTGACCTGACCCTGCGGTACGCCGCCCACGCGTGCGGCCAGCTCGACGTGCACCTGCCGGCGGGCGAGCCGTCGGGCCGCGTGGTGCTCGTGGTCCACGGCGGCTTCTGGAAGGCCTCGATCGACCGTGAGCACACCCGGCCCCAGGCCCGGGCGCTGGCCGACCTCGGCCACACGGTGGTGACGCCGGAGTACCGCCGCGTGCCCGAGTCGCTGGCCTCGCGCGCGCTGCACCCGCGGGCCGGCGGCGGGGGCTGGCCGACCACGGGGGACGACGTCCGCGCCGCGCTCGACGCCACCCCCCGCCTGCTCGCCGGGGCCGGCGTTCCGACCGGACCCGTGACGGCGGTCGGCCACTCGGCCGGCGGCCACCTCGTCCTCTGGCTCGCCGCGACGGGCGCTCCCGTCGCACGCACGGTCGCACTGGCCCCGGTCTGCGACCTGGCCGAGGCGGTACGCCGCGACCTCGGCGGCGGCGCCGCGGCCCGGCTGCTCGGCGGCCTCGACCCCGCCGCGGCCGACCCGATGACCCTGCTCACCGACCGGCCCGCGGGCCCGGTCGTCGTGGTGCACGGCCGCCAGGACGAGCCCGTCCCGGTCGACCTCTCCCGTGGTCTCGTCGAGCGGCACCCGTGGGTCGGCTACGACGAGATCGACTCCGACCACATGTCGCTGGTCGACCCCTCGTCCGCCGCCTGGCCGCACGTGGTCGCCGCCGTACGAGGCTGAGCGCGGTGAGCCTGGCCGGCGCCTGGTCGGCCTCGGTCGAGCGGGTCTGGTCGAGGCTGCGAGCCGCAGACTTCGTGGCTCAGCGACAAAGTCACTGGTTAACCAGTGACTCTGCTGCTCCCCGGGCAGGTCCTCACGCGAAGCCCGACATCTTCTCGAGGAGCCAGGGCATGCCCTCAGGGCGCCACTGAGCCACGAAGTCTGACGCTGAGCGCGGCAAGCTTTCGTGGCTCAGCGTCAAAGTCACTGGTCAACCAGTGACTTTGACGGCTGTCACCACCCTCCGAACAGGCCGCCGGCCCCGGCGAAGGGGGGTTGCCGGGGCCGACGGGGTCGAGAGGGAGCGAGGGTCAGGAGGCCTGCTCCAGGGTGGGGTAGTCGGTGTATCCCTCGGCGCCGCCGCCGTAGAAGGTGTCGGGGTCGGGCTCGTTGAGCTCGGCACCCCGGCGCCAGCGCTCGGGCAGGTCGGGGTTGGCCAGGAAGGGCCGACCGACGACGACCGCGTCGGCGAGGCCGGTCGCCAGCAGCTCCTCGACGGAGTCGAGCGACGTGACGTCGCCGAAGCCGCTGTTGAGCAGCACCGCACCGCCGAAGCGCTCGCGCAGGTCGCGCACGAGGGACTCCAGCGGCTCGAGCGGGCTGGCCAGCAGGCTGAGGTAGGCGATGCCGAGGCGGGCGACGCCGTCGACGACGGCGCGGTAGGTCGCAGTCAGGTCGGAGCCGAGCTCCTCGCCGATGCCGTTGAACTGGTGGCCGGGCGAGAGCCGCAGGCCGACGTGCTCGGCACCGATCTCCGCGGCGACCGCGGTGACCACCTCGACGACCACGCGGGCGCGGGCCTCGGGCGAGCCGCCGTACTGGTCGTCGCGGAGGTTGACGGTCGGGTCGAGGAACTGGTGCAGCAGGTAGCCGTTGGCGGCGTGGACCTCGACGCCGTCGAGACCGGCGTCGACGGCGCGGCGGGCGGCGTCGACGTACTCGCGCACGACCTGGGCGACCTCGTCGGTCTCGATGGCGCGCGGCACGTCGTGGGGCTTCGGGCCGTCGGCGGTGACCATCTCGCCCGGGGCCTGCACGGCGCTCGGCGCGACGGTCTCGGCACCGGCCTTGTTGTCGGCGTGCGCGATGCGACCTGCGTGCATCAGCTGCGCCACGACGACACCGCCGCGACGGTGGACCTCGGTGGCGACGCGGCGCCAGCCGGCCGTCTGGTCGGCGGTGTAGAGGCCGGGCACGTCGAGGTAGCCCTGGCCGACCTGGCTCGGGGCAATGCCCTCGGTGACGATGAGGCCGGCGCCGGCGCGCTGCCCGTAGTACTCCGCGTTGAGCTCGGTCGGGGCGTGGCCCTCGCCGGCGCGGTTGCGGGTCAGCGGCGCCATCACGAACGACTGGGGCAGCTCCCAGCGGCCGATGCGGACAGGCTCGAAAGCGCGGGACATGGTCGGTCGGACCTCCGGTGGTCGAGGAAAGGGATGCTTCACATCTCAACCACCGGGTGCCCGTCGATGCGTCCCGCACGCACTGTCTGACGAGTCACACCGCTGACTCACCCCGGGTCAGTCGGCCAGCACCCCGGGCTCGGTCTTCTCGCGGAGCTCCTCCAGCGTCACGCCGGGGGCGAGCTCGACGAGCCGCAGGCCCTGCTCGGTGACGTCGAGGACGCCGAGGTCGGTGATGATGCGCTGCACCACCGCGCGGCCGGTGTAGGGCAGCGAGCACTCCTCGACGATCTTGTACGACCCGTCGCGCGCCACGTGCTCCATCAGCACGATGACCCGCTTGGCGCCGTGGACGAGGTCCATGGCCCCGCCCATGCCCTTGACCATCTTGCCGGGGATCATCCAGTTGGCGATGTCGCCGCCGGCCGAGACCTGCATCGCACCGAGGATCGCAGCGTCGATCTTGCCGCCGCGGATCATCCCGAACGACGTCGCGGAGTCGAAGTACGACGCCCCGCGCCGCACGGTGACGGTCTCCTTGCCCGCGTTGATGAGATCGGGGTCCTCGTCACCCTCGTAGGGGTAGGCCCCGACGCCGAGGATGCCGTTCTCGCTCTGCAGCACCAGCTCGACGTCGTCGTCGACGTAGTTCGGCACCAGCGTCGGCAGCCCGATCCCGAGGTTGACGTAGGACCCGTCGCTCAGCTCGGAGGCCGCCCGCGCGGCCATCTCCTCACGGCTCCACGGCATCAGGCGGCTCCTTCGGTCTCGACAGGCTCGACCGCCGAGGCTCCGCCGGGTCGGGGTCGGGTGGTGGTCCTCTCGATGCGCTTGTCAGCCGCCTGCTCGGGCGTCAGCGCGACCACGCGCTGCACGTAGACGCCGGGCACGTGCACCTGGTTGGGATCGAGGTCGCCGGGCTCGACGAGCTCCTCGACCTCCGCGACCGTCGTACGCCCGCACATCGCGGCGAGCGGGTTGAAGTTGCGCGCGGAGTCGCGGAAGACGAGGTTGCCGTGACGGTCGCCCCGCCACGCCCGCACCAGCCCGAAGTCGGCCACGATCGCCTCCTCGAGGACGTACTCACGCCCCCCGAAGTCGCGCGTCTCCTTCGCGGGCGAGGCCACGACGACGTTGCCGTCGCTGTCGTAGCGCCACGGCAGGCCGCCCTCGGCGACCTGGGTGCCGCCGCCGGTGGCGGTGAAGAACGCCGGGATGCCGCAGCCACCGGCACGCATCCGCTCGGCCAGCGTGCCCTGCGGGGTCAGCTCGACCTCGAGCTCCCCGGAGAGGTACTGCCGGGCGAACTCCTTGTTCTCCCCGACGTACGACGACACCATCCGGCGCAGGCGCTTGGCGGCCAGCAGCCGCCCGAGCCCCCACTCGTCGACGCCGCAGTTGTTGGACACCGCCTCGAGGTCGGTCGTGCCCGCCTCGAGCAGCGCCTCGATCAGCACCGACGGGATGCCGCACAACCCGAACCCACCGACCGCCAACGTCGCGCCGTCGGGGATGTCGGCCACCGCCGCCGCCGCGCTCTCGACCACCTTGTCCACGTCAGGACCACCTCCGACGGCGATCCTGCCAGAGGTGAGGCGGGCGTCACATGTGCGCGTTGACCACCGTCGCCGGCCGCGGGTGTGCCCTGCCACATCCGCCCCGGTCGGCCGGGTGGTGCCCCTACGCTCGGGAGCATGGCCTCGTTGTTCCCCGACGCGCGCGTCCACGTGGTGACGGGCAAGGGCGGCACCGGCAAGTCGACCGTGGCCGGGGCGCTCGCCCTGGCCATCGCCTCGCGCGGCGGCTCGGTGCTGCTGTGCGAGGTGGAGGGCCGCCAGGGGGTCGCGCAGCTCTTCGACGTCGCCCCGCTGCCCTACGAGGAGCGGCTGCTCGTCAAGGCGGAGTCGGGGCCCGGCGAGGTCTACGCCCTCGCCATCGACCCGGAGTCGTCGCTGCTGGAGTATCTCGACATGTACTACCGGCTCGGTCGCGCCGGGAAGGCGCTGGACCGCTTCGGCGTCGTCGAGTTCGCCACCACGATCGCCCCGGGCGTGCGCGACGTGCTGCTCACCGGGAAGGTCTACGAGGCGGCGCGCCGCAACAAGCGCAACAAGGGCGCCCGCCACTACGACGCGATCGTGCTCGACGCCCCGCCGACCGGGCGGATCGCCCAGTTCCTCGGGGTCAACGACGAGCTCGCCGGCCTCGCGAAGGTCGGCCCCATCAAGAGCCAGGCCGAGAACGTCACCTCGCTGCTGCGGGCCGAGGCGCGCATCCACCTGGTCACCGTGCTCGAGGAGATGCCCGTGCAGGAGACCGGTGACGGCATCGCCGAGCTGCAGCGCGCCGACCTGCCCGTCGGCGCGGTCGTGGTCAACCTGGTGCGGCCGCAGGAGATCGCGCCCGACG
Organism: Nocardioides marmoraquaticus; assembly: GCF_054777915.1. Classification (NCBI taxonomy): domain Bacteria; kingdom Bacillati; phylum Actinomycetota; class Actinomycetes; order Propionibacteriales; family Nocardioidaceae; genus Nocardioides; species Nocardioides marmoraquaticus. The sequence goes on from NZ_BAAHAA010000001.1 coordinate 103,037, forward strand.
ACCGCGAGGCGCTGCTCGCCGACACCGTCGACGCCACCGCCCTCGAGGAGGCGCTGGCGGGCGTCGGCGTGCCGACCTCCCCCGGGCTGGTCGACGGCCTGCTCGCCGAGGGGCGCCACCACGCCGAGCGCCGCCGGCTCGAGGACGACCAGCGCGACGTGGTCGGGCGCCTCGGGGTCCCGGTCGTCGAGCTGACCCAGCTGGCCGGCGGCATCGACCTCGGCGGGCTCTACGAGCTGGCCGACCAGCTGTGCGCGCAGGGGCTGGCATGAGCCGCCGCGACGCCCGTGTCGGCCCCCTCGTCGCCCGTCGCGGCGACGCACCCGTGCTCGACGTCGATGCGCTCCTCGACGACCCCGAGCGCCACATCATCGTGTGCTGCGGGTCCGGCGGCGTCGGCAAGACGACCACCTCCGCGGCGCTCGCGCTGCGCGCCGCGGAGCGCGGACGCAAGGTCTGCGTGCTCACCATCGACCCCGCCCGGCGCCTCGCGCAGTCGATGGGCATCGAGGAGCTCGACAACACCCCCCGCCCCGTGCCGGGGGTCCAGGGCGGCGGGTCGCTCGACGCGATGATGCTCGACATGAAGCGCACCTTCGACGAGGTGGTGCAGAGCCAGGCCAGCCCCGAGAAGGCCGAGCAGATCCTGGCCAACCCGTTCTACGTCGCGGTCTCCAGCTCCTTCGCCGGCACGCAGGAGTACATGGCGATGGAGAAGCTCGGCCAGCTCGACGCCGACGCCCGCCGCACCGGTCGCCACGACCTCATCGTCGTCGACACCCCGCCGTCGCGCAGCGCCCTCGACTTCCTCGACGCCCCCGAGCGGCTCTCCAGCTTCCTCGACGGCCGCTTCATGAGGCTGCTGCTCGCGCCGGCGCGCGGCCCGGCGCGGTTCATGACCGCCGGCGTCGGCCTGGTGACCAACGCGGTGACCAGGATCGTGGGCGCACAGGTGCTGCAGGACGTGCGTGCCTTCGTCGCGGCCTTCGACACGCTCTTCGGCGGGTTCCGGTCGCGGGCCACCGCCACCTACGAGCTGCTGCAGGACCGTCGTACGGCCTTCGTCGTGGTCGCGGCCCCGGAGCCCGACGCCCTGCGCGAGGCGGCGTACTTCGTCGAGCGGCTGCGCGCCGAGGCGATGCCGCTGGCCGGCCTGGTGGTCAACCGGGCGAGCGCCGCGCCGACGGAGTCGATGACGACGTCAGCGGCCCGGGCGGCCTCGGAGCGGCTGCGGGCCGGCGAGGCCCCGGCAGCCGACGACCACGCGGTCGAGCTGGCCGCCGGCCTGCTGCGGCTGCACGCCGACCGGCTGACGGTCGTGGAGCGCGAGCGGCGGCTGACCGACCGGTTCGCGGCCAGCCACCCCGACGTGGCGACGGCGGTGGTGCCGGCACTGGCGAGCGACGTGCACGACCTCGACGGCCTGCGGCACGTCGGCGAGCTGCTCACCGGGACCCAGACCGTCTGACCAGACCCGGGGCCGTCGCCGCCGGAGCCCTCCCGCTCCAGCGGCGACCAGCCCGCGTCCGGTCGTGCGCCCGGCGACCTGTCCGCGACCCACGGGCGCCGGGAACGCCGCCGTACGGGGGGCGGGGCGTGGTCCGGCGACGTCCGGCAGCCGGGGGACGGCCGGTGGTCGCGGTGCGGTCGGTCAGGCGGTGGTGCAGGTGACTCAGGCGCTGGCGACGCGAGCGGTCTCGACGTCGCGCTCGTGGGCGGCCTTGGCCGTCTCGAGCAGGGCCCGCCACGAGGTGACGTTGGGCCGCTTGCGCAGCAGGGCGCGGCGCTCGCGCTCGGTCAGGCCGCCCCAGACGCCCCACTCGATCTCGTTGTCGAGGGCCTCCGCGAGGCACTCGGCGCGCACGGGGCACGCCCCGCACACCACCTTGGCCTTGTGCTGCTCGGCACCACGCACGAAGAGCTCGTCGGGTGCGGCGGTCTGGCACAGCGCGGCGTTCGCCCACATCTCGTTCCAGGACATGATCCCCTCCAAAGTCCAAGTCCCGGGTCGTACTCCACGGCTCGTCCCAATACGTCCGTTTCGACCCAGAATCAGATTAAGGAGGCGAGGCGGCTCAAAACAGACACAGAGGGTTCAAAGTCGCATAGTCCCTTCGGACTAGATCACCTGAGACACCTGGCCGGGTTTCGGGACCGCTTCCGTAAGGTTGTGGTATGCCGCGCCGTCGTCACGTCTCGTTCGGATCGGCCCTGTCGCACCTCGGGGTGATCGTCGTCGTCTCCGCCGTGCTCGGGGTCCTGGTCGCCGGGCTCGCCGTCCCCGTCGTCGGGGCGCTGGGGTACGGCGCCCGCGCGGCCGAGCAGTCGATGGACGCGCTGCCCGAGGAGCTCGAGGCCGAGCCGCTGGCCCAGCGCTCGCGCGTGCTCGACCGCGAGGGCAACCTGCTCGCGACCCTCTACGACGAGAACCGCGTCAACGTGCCGCTGAAGCGCGTGGCTCCGGTGATGCAGCGCGCGATCGTCGCGATCGAGGACTACCGCTTCTACCAGCACGGCGCGCTCGACCTGCGCGGCACGCTGCGTGCCTTCGTCAACAACCAGACCGGCGCCGGGAGCACCCAGGGCGGGTCGTCGATCACCCAGCAGATGGCCAAGCTGACGCTGGTCACGCAGGCCGACACCGACGAGGAGCGGGCGGCCGCGACCGAGAACACCTACCAGCGCAAGCTGCAGGAGCTCCGGCACGCGATCGCCTTCGAGGAGAACTACTCCAAGGACTGGATCCTCGAGCGCTACCTCAACCTCGCCTACTTCGGCGACGGCGCCTACGGCATCCAGGCCGCCGCACGCCACTACTTCAGCGTCGACGCGGCCGACCTCAACCTCAAGCAGTCGGCCACGCTGGCGGGCCTGGTGAAGAACCCCGTCGGCTTCGACCCCAGCCGCTTCCCCGCGCGCGCCGAGGCCCGCCGCAACGTCGTGCTCAACCGGATGGCCGAGCTCGACGAGATCCCCCAGGCCCGCGCCGACAAGCTCACCGACCTCCCGCTCGGGCTCAAGATCACCCCCACCCGCAAGGGCTGCACCAGCACCGCGGCGCCCTTCTTCTGCGACTACGTGCTGCGCTACCTCGTCTCCGACCCCTCGCTCGGCGAGACCAGGGAAGACCGTGAGCAGCTGCTCAACGAGGGTGGCCTGACCATCAAGACCACGCTCGACCTGCGCTACCAGGAGTCGGCCGACGCGGCGACCGCCAACCGCGTCGACCCCACCGACGAGGCCATCGGCAGCCTCGCGATGGTGCAGCCCGGCACCGGCGAGGTCTTCGCGATCTCGCAGTCGCGGCCCGTGGGCGAGCGCAAGGACCGCGGCGAGACCTACCTCAACTACGCCGTGCCCACCCGCTACGGCGACGCCAACGGCTTCCAGGCCGGCTCGACCTTCAAGGCCTTCGTGCTCGCCGCCGCGCTCGAGCAGGGGATCTCCTCCGGCACCACCTTCAGCTCGCCGCCGGAGCTGGCGCTGTCCGAGGGGTCCTTCATGGACTGCACCGGGCCCTACGCCTCGACCTCCACCTGGAACGTCCCCAACAGCACCACCAGCGGCCGCAAGAGCCTGGTCACCGGCACGCGCGAGTCGGTCAACACCTTCTTCGCCCAGCTCGAGCAGCGCACCGGCCTGTGCGAGCCCTTCGCGCTCGCCAAGGCGATGGGCATCGACCTGACCGACTCCGTCGACCAGCGGGTGCCGTCGTTCGTGCTCGGCGTCGCCGACACCAGCCCGCTCGAGGTCGCCGAGGCGTACGCCACCTTCGCCGCGCGAGGCCGCCACTGCGAGAGCCGGCCGGTCACCGAGATCCTCAACGCCGACGGCGAGGTCTTCAAGAAGTACGACGCGGCCTGCCAGCAGGTGATCCGGCAGTCGACCGCCGACGAGGTCAACTCCATCCTGCGCGGCGTCATCGAGGGCGGCTTCGGCTCGGCCCTCGCGCTCGACAAGCCCGCGGCCGGCAAGACCGGCACGACCAACAGCCAGTACTCCGTGTGGTTCGCCGGCTACACCCCGACCATGGCCACCGCGTCGATGGTCGCGGGCGCCGACGCCAACGGCAACTGGGTCACCCTCAACAACAAGTACGTCGGCGGCAGCTACATCGGCACCGCCACCGGCTCCCAGGTCGCCGGGCCGATGTGGGCCGACGCCATGCGCGGCATCCAGTACCTGCTGCCCTACGAGGACTTCACCTCGCCCACCTTCGGCGACGCACCCATCGAGGTCCCCGTGCCCGACGTCGTCGGCGAGCGCACCGACCGCGCCGTCGCGGCCCTGGCCGACCTCGGCTTCCAGGTCAGCGTCGAGGGCGACGGCAGGCGCGCCCGCGAGCTCTCCACCTCCCCCGGCGACGGCCTCACCCGCGGCAGCACCATCACCGTGCGCACCAGCTGACGTCGACGTCTACGGCCAGTGGTGGTCGCGGTGGCGCGGCGTCACCGGGTCTCGCGGCTCGGGCCTGGCGGCCCTCACACCTCGACCAGCCCAGGCCCGCACCCGGCAGCGCCCTTCGTGGCTCGCTGCGCTCGCACCTCAGGGAGCGGGGACTCCCGGGGCGAGCGTCGACGGGACGGGCCCCGGACTCGCGAGGGACGGTTCCTGAGGAGCCCTGCGAGGGACGAGCAAAGCGCCTCGAAAGATGGTTCCTGAGGAGCCCTGCGAGGGACGAGCAGGGCGTCTCGAAGGACGGGCGAGCTGTCCATCAGCCGGCGGCGAGCTGCTTCTTGACCTCGGCGGCGACGACGCCACCGTCGGCGCGGCCCTTGGTGCGGGGGGTGAGGACGCCCATGACGCGGCCCATGGCGCGCATGCCGTCGGCGCGGACGCCGAGCTCGTCGATGGTCTCGGTGACGAGAGCGGTGATCTCGGCCTCGCCGAGCTGCTCGGGCAGGTAGCCCGCGATGACGGCGGCCTCCGCCTGCTCCTTGGCGGCCTGCTCGTCGCGGCCGGCGTCGGCGAAGGCCTCGGCGGCCTCGCGACGCTTCTTGGCCTCGCTCGTCAGCACCCCGAGGACGTCGTCTTCGCTGAGCACCCGGGCCTCCTTGCCCGCGACCTCGGCGTTGGTGACGGCCGTGAGGACCATCCGCAGCGTCGAGGAGCGGACCTCGTCGCGCGCCTTCATGGCGGCGGTCAGGTCGGTGCGCAGCTGCTCCTTGAGGCTCATGCACGCCATTGTGGCAGCCTGGCCGCATGAGGCCCCAGGCAGTTTCTCCCGTCCTGCGGGCCGCCGGCCTGACCGTCGGGGCGGGCGCCCTCCTCGGCGCCGCGACCCTGGGATGGGCGGCCGGCATCGAGGTCCGCAGCTTCGTCGTACGCCGCTTCAGCGCTCCCGTGCTGCCCCCCGGGCACCCGCCGCTCAAGGTGCTGCACGTCAGCGACCTGCACCTGGTGCCGTCGCAGGGTCGCAAGCGCGCGTGGCTCGCGTCCCTGGCCGACCTGCAGCCCGACCTGGTCGTCAACACCGGCGACAACCTGGCCCACCCCGACTCGGTGGCGCCGGTGCTCGAGGGGTTCGGGCCGCTGCTCGACGTGCCGGGGGTCTTCGTCATGGGGTCCAACGACTACTTCGCCCCGACGCTGAAGAACCCGCTGTGGTACCTGCTGCCCGACGACGGCACGCGCAGCACCCACACGCCGCGGCTCCCGTCGGACGACCTGCGACGCGGCTTCCGCGACCGCGGCTGGCTCGACCTGACCAACACCTCGGGCCGGTTGAGCGTCGGCGGCACCTCGATCGCCTTCGTCGGCGTCGACGACCCGCACCTCGGCTACGACGACCTGGCCGCCGTCGCCGGGCCCGCCCCCACCGACGCCGACCTGCGGATGGGTGTCACGCACGCGCCGTACCTGCGAGTGCTCGACCAGTACGCCGCCGACGGCTACGAGCTGGTGCTCGCGGGCCACACCCACGGCGGCCAGGTGTGCCTGCCGTTCACGGGCGCACTGGTCACCAACTGCGACCTCGAGCCCGCCCGCGCCAAGGGCCTGCACCGGCACCCGGCCGACGCCGTGCCGGGCGCTCCGGGGTCGTCGTGGCTGCACGTCTGCGCGGGCGCGGGCACCTCGCCGTACGCCCCGGTGCGGCTGTGCTGCCGGCCCGAGGCGACGCTGCTGACGCTCACCGCACGCCCGGATTCGGCGTGACCGGGGGCCTCGGCTAGGATTCCGGAGGCCTTCGGGGTGTGGCGCAGCTTGGTAGCGCGCGTCGTTCGGGACGACGAGGCCGCAGGTTCAAATCCTGTCACCCCGACCAGTGCAGCACCGAGCTCCCCGCCAGACCCTGGCGGGGAGCTCGTGCGTTCAGACCGGCAGCTGCACGCCCAGCACGGCGAGGCCCAGCGCGGCGCACAGGCCGAGGGTCCGCAGCGGGCTCCAGCCCCGCGCGAACATCACCAGCAGCGCTACGGCGGTGATGGCGAAGGCGACCGGGTCGGCGGAGCCGAGCACCGGCACCTCGAGGCGCACCGGCCCCGCACCCACCACGGAGGTGTCGTCGAAGAGCGTGTGCAGCGCGAAGAACACCGCGAGGTTGGCGATCACGCCGACGACCGCGGCCGTGATGCCGGTCAGCGCGGTCGAGACGGCGCGGTTGCCGCGCAGCCGCTCGACGTACGGCGCGCCCAGCAGCACGAAGAGGAAGCACGGCACGAAGGTCACCCAGGTGACGAGCAGCGAGGCCAGCACCGCCGCGACCCAGGGGTCGAGGCTGCCGGGCTGGCGGTGGGCGCCGACGAACGCGACGAACTGCACGACCATGATCAGCGGCCCCGGCGTGGTCTCGGCGAGGGCGAGACCGCGCACCATCTCGCCGGGCGCGAGCCAGCCGTAGACACTGACCGCCTGCTGGGCGACGTACGCCAGCACGGCGTAGGCGCCGCCGAAGGTGACCACCGCGGCGCCCGAGAAGAACAGTCCCTGGTCGACGAAGACCGGGGTGGAGTCGACGAGCAGCGCGAACGCGAGCACGGGGGCGAACCACAGCACGACCCCGACCCCGGCCACGCCGAGCGAGCGGCGCCCCGAGGGCAGCGCGTGGTGCAGCGCGTCGTCGCTGATGATCGGGGGCGGGCCGTCGCCGGCGTCGCCGTGGGGCTTCGGGTCACCCAGACCCGGGACGCGTCGGCCGAGGAACCAGCCGGCCACGCCGGCCGCCAGGACGACCACCGGGAACGGCACCGCGAGCACCGTCAGCGCGACGAAGGCCGCCACTGCGAGGCCGACCAGCGCGCGGTGGTCGAGCGCCCGCTTCGCGACCCGGTGCACCGCCTGCACGACGATCGCGATGACCGCCGGGGCGACCCCGGCGAACAGCGCACCCACCACCGCGCTCTCGCCGAAGCGCACGTAGACGGCGGAGAGCACGAGCAGCGCCAGCGCCCCGGGGAGCACGAACAACCCCCCGGCGACCAGCCCGCCCCGGGTGCCGTTGAGCAACCACCCGGTGTAGATGGCGAGCTGCTGGGCCTCGGGACCGGGCAGCAGCATGCAGTAGTTCAGCGCGTGCAGGAAGCGGCGCTGTCCGATCCAGCGGCGCCGGTCGACGAGGTGGTGCTGCATGACCGCGATCTGCCCGGCCGGGCCGCCGAAGGTCTGCAGCGAGATCGCGAACCACGCCCGCGTCGCCTCGCGCAGCGGCACGACGTCGCCGCCGGTCGGGTGGTACGTCGCGGAGTCGTCGGTCGCCACGGCAGGCATCGAACCACGCGGCGGGCGCCCCGGTGGGTCCCGCTCAGGCCGTGGTCACGCCCTGCTCCGTCGCGGACGCGTACGGCGGGGTGTCCGCGCGTCGCTCGCCGGTGCCGCCGGCGAGGACCCGGGGACCGCGGGGAAACCGGACGCTGAAGCGACCGCCTCCCCCGGACCGGGCGCGGTAGCTGATCACACCGGCGTTGGCCTCGACGAGCGTCTTGACGATGTAGAGGCCGAGCCCGGTGCCGCGCTGCCGCCCGCGGCGGGCGTCCTCGGAGCGTGAGTAGCGGTCGAACAGCCGCGGCACGAACTCCTCGGGCACGCCGGTCCCGGAGTCCTCGATGAGCAGCTCGACGGTCTCGTCGTCGCTGCGCGAGCTGATCACGTACGGCGCCTCGCCGTACTTCGCCGCGTTGGAGACCAGGTTGGTCACCACCTGCTGCACGTGCTGCCGGTCGGCGACAGCGAGGACCGGCTCCAGCCCGGTCAGGTCGACCACCGCCAGCGGGTCGGCGAGGGAGCCGAGCACCCCCCGCACCAGCTCGTCGAGGCGCACGACGACGGGACGCGGCTGCAGCCCGTCGGCGTCGAGGGCGGACATGGTGAGGGTGCCCGAGAGCATCTCCTCCAGCGACTGCCCGGCGACGCCGATGCGGCGCACGAGGTCGCGGCGGTCGGGGTCGTCGAGGTCGTCCCAGGCGTCGAGGGTGAGCTCGACGTGACCGGTGATGACGGTGAGCGGCGCGCGGAGGTCGTGCGAGACCATGGCCATGAGGTCGGAGATCTCGCGGTGGGCCTGGGCCAGCGCCTCGTTGCTCGCCTCGGCCCGCGCCCGCTCGTCGCGCTCGCGGTCGAGGGCCTGCTCGGTGAACCTCCAGTAGGTCAGGCAGGCGATCGACTCGGCCAGCACGAAGGCGCCGTGGATCAGCGCGAACCACACCGGGTGCGCCATGGCGGCCGAGTGGTTGTAGACGTGCATGGGCATGAGCAGGCCCATGACGGCGTGGTGCGCGAGCACGAAGCCCATGGCGAGCAGGTACGGCGTCCAGAGCTGGTAGACCGACACCACGGCGATGACCACGAAGAAGTGGAAGTGCAGCTCGATGAGCCCGTCGAAGACGTGGATGGAGATCGCCGTGCTCAGCAGCAGTGCCGCGGTGGCCAGCGAGGCGAGCGCCGTGCGCCGCACCGGCAGCCGCCAGGCCGCGAGCGTGAGCAGCGCGACCCCGGCCGTGCCGGCGAACGACGTGAGGTCGGGCCGCTGCCACAGCGCCACGGCGACCAGCACCGGGACGTGGAGCGCGGCGAGCAGCACGATGCCGTGGTGGCGGGTCCGCCAGGACTCCTCCGGGAGCGCCCCGCCCCGCGGCAACAGCTCGAGCAGCCGACGTACCACCGGCGCCTGGGCAGCGCTCGCCTGGGCCACGGGCCCTCCTCGACCATCAGTGACTGGGACGCGGCCCCGGAGCTCGCGTCGCTCACCCTAGGGACCCTGCTGGGGGCCGTCCGGTGAACAGGGGTGCTCGGACGCCTGGACCAGACCGCTGCCAATCCGTACGTTTCGACACGACTTCGGGTGCTCACGACGCCGGACTTCCTGCGGTCGCACCGACCAGCGTGGCACCATGCGGCCATGGCCGACGGCGACGAGGACACCCCGGGGCGGGACACCGCAGGACCCGACCTCGAGCTGCCGTCGCTGTTCCGCCGTCGCAAGGACAAGCGGGGTCGTCGCGGCGGCCAGCAGCCCGCTGGCGGCACGAGCGACGCACCCGTCGCCGAGGACCCGGCCACGACCGAGGCCACCGAGGAGCTGCCCGTCACCGCGGCCCCCGTGGGTGCCGATGCCCCCACCCAGCCGCTGCGTCCCGTCCCGGGGGCCACCCGACGGCCACCCCCCGCCGCGCCACCCGCCCCACCCACGTCACGCGACCCCCAGCCCGAGCAGGGGCCCGAGCCCGAGCCTCCTGCGACCGAGCAGCCCGTGGCCGAGGAGACGCCCCCGTCCCGGCCGCCGCGGCCCACCGGTCCGCCGCCGGCCCCGCGCCGCCGCGGCCCGGACATGACGTGGACGGAGCCCCGCTCCGAGCCGACGCCCGCCGCGGAGACCACCGAGGCCCCGGGCCGGGTCGCGGTCGCCGAGGCGCCCGGCCCCACCAGGGCCGAGCAGCCCGAGGACGAGTCCGTGGGCACCGGACGTCGGCTGCCACGGCCCTCGCTGCCCTCGATCGACCTCCGCGTCCCCGCGCTCTCGCCGCGGCTCGCCGCCGCCGTCGTCGGCGTCGCCGTCGCGCTGACCGGCATCGTCCTGGTGTGGCTGTCGCTGCAGGCCTGCACCACCGTGCGCGGCGTGAGCTCGTGCGGGGGCATCGGCCTGCTCGCCATCGTGCTGACGCTCGTCGCGCAGGGCGCCGTCGGCACCATCCTGCTCGGCGTGCTCGGGGTCGCCCAGCAGCGCAGCACCGCCGTGCTGGGGGTCGGCATCGCGTCGTTCGTCGCGATGCTGCTGCTCTACGCCAGCCTGCCCGGCCTGTGGCTGAGCGTGGGCCTGCTCGTGGTCACCCCGGTCGCGTTCGTGCTGGCCGAGGGCGTCACGAGCGGACGCCTGACCGGCTCGTCGTAGCGCGGCTCAGCGCGCGACGAGCAGCTCGGCGATCTGCACGGTGTTGAGCGCGGCCCCCTTGCGGAGGTTGTCGTTGCTGACGAACAGCGCGAGGCCACGGTCGCCGGGCACGCCCTCGTCCTGACGGATGCGGCCGACGTACGACGGGTCCTTGCCCGCGGCGAGCAGCGGGGTCGGGATGTCGGTCAGCTCGACGCCGGGGGCGCCGCGGAGCAGCTCCTGGGCGCGCTCCACCGGCAGGGCCGAGGCGAACTCGGCGTTGATCGCCAGCGAGTGGCCGGTGAACACGGGCACGCGCACGCAGATGCCGGAGACGAGCAGCTCGGGCAGGCCGAGGATCTTGCGCGACTCGTGGCGCAGCTTCTGCTCCTCGTCGGTCTCGGAGAGACCATCGCGCACGAGCGAGCCCGCGAAGGGCAGCACGTTGTAGGCGATGGTGCGGGCGTACGTCGACGGGGCCGGGAAGGCGACCGCCTCGCCGTCGTAGGCGAGCTCGCGGGCCTTGTCGCCGGCCGCCTCGACCTGGGAGGCGAGCTCCTCGACGCCCTTGACCCCCGAGCCGGAGACCGCCTGGTAGGTCGACGCGATGAGGCGGGTCAGCCCGGCCTCGTCGTGCAGCGGCTTGAGCACCGGCATCGCGGCCATGGTGGTGCAGTTGGGGTTGGCGACGATGCCGCGCGGGATCGACGACAGCGCGTCGGGGTTGACCTCGCTCACGACGAGGGGCACGTCGGCGTCGCGGCGGAAGGCCGAGGAGTTGTCGACCACGGTCACGCCGGCGTCGGCGAAGCGCGGCGCCTGGGCCCGGGACGTGGTGGCGCCGGCCGAGAACAACGCGACGTCGAGGCCGGTGGGGTCGGCGGTGGCGACGTCCTCGACGGTGACCTCGCGGTCACCAAAGGGCAGCACGGTGCCCGCCGAGCGGGCGGAGGCGAAGAAGCGGACCTCCTCGGCGGGGAAGCCCCGCTCGAGGAGGATCTGGCGCATGGCGACGCCCACCTGTCCGGTGGCGCCGACGATGCCGATGCGAGCCATGTCTGTGGGTTCCCTTCGGTGGCGCTAGCGGCCGGTGCCGCCGTAGACGACGGCCTCGACCTCGTCGGCGTCGAGCTCGAAGGCGGTGTGCGTCGCGGCGACGGCCGCGTCGACGTCGCCCTCGTCGACGACCACGGAGATGCGGATCTCGGAGGTGGAGATCATGCCGATGTTGACCCCGGCCTCGGCCAGGCAGTTGAAGAACTTGGCGGTGACGCCCGGGTGGGAGCGCATGCCGGCCCCGATGAGCGAGACCTTGCCGATCTTGTCGTCGTAGATCAGCGAGTCGAAGCCGATGGTGCCCTTGAGCGCGTGCAGCGCCTGCATCGCGGTCTGCCCGTCGGTGCGCGGCAGGGTGAAGGAGATGTCGGTGAGGTTGGTGGCCGCCGCCGAGACGTTCTGCACGATCATGTCGAGGTTGATCTGCGCGCGGGACAAGGCGTCGAAGATGCGCGCGGCCTCGCCGACCTTGTCGGGCACGCCGACGACCGTGATCTTGGCCTCGCTGCGGTCGTGGGCGACGCCGGCGATGATCGCCTGCTCCATGGTGGCCTCCTGGTGGTGCTCGTCCTCGATGCTGCCGGCCACGACGGTGCCGTGGAGCTGGCTGAAGGACGACCGGACGTGGATCGGGATGTCGTAGCGGCGGGCGTACTCGACGCAGCGCAGGTGCAGGATCTTCGCGCCGCAGGCCGCGAGCTCGAGCATCTCCTCGTAGGTGACGCGGTCGAGCTTCTTGGCGGTCGGCACGATGCGGGGGTCGGCGGTGAAGACGCCGTCGACGTCGGTGTAGATCTCGCAGACGTCGGCGTGCAGCGCCGCGGCCAGCGCGACCGCGGTGGTGTCGGTGCCGCCGCGACCCAGGGTGGTGATCTCCTTGGTGTCCTGGCTGACGCCCTGGAAGCCCGCCACGATCACGATGTGGCCGTCCTCGAGCGCGTGGGTGATGCGACCCGGGGTGACGTCGATGATCTTGGCCTTGCCGTGCACCGAGTCGGTGATGACGCCGGCCTGCGAGCCGGTGAACGACTGGGCGGTGAAGCCGAGGTCGGAGATCGCCATGGCGACCAGCGCCATCGAGATGCGCTCGCCCGCGGTCAGCAGCATGTCGAGCTCGCGGGCCGGCGGCACCGGGCTGACCTGGTTGGCGCGGTCGAGGAGGTCGTCGGTGGTGTCACCCATGGCGGAGACCGCGACGACGACGTCGTTGCCCTGCTTCTTCGCCTCGACGATGCGTCGCGCCACCCGCTTGATGGCGGCGGCGTCGGAGAGCGAGGAGCCGCCGTACTTCTGCACGACGATGGGCCGCCGCTGCTCGGCGGTGGACGTGGCGACCACGGGAGGACCTCGATGGCTCGACTGCTGGACGGACGGTCCGCCGGACGGACCACCCCGGAGTCTACGGGCGCGCGGCGTCAGCCCCGACCGGTGTCCACGACCTCCGACCCCAGCTGCGCGTCGAGCTCGCCGGCCTCGAGGGCGTCGGCGACCTGCAGCTGCTCGCTCTCGCCGACCACGTCGCGGTCGAGCCGGCTGTGGGCGACCACCGAGTGCAGTGCCGACTGCACGCCGCAGGCCGCGGTGCCCCACGACGCGAGGTAGGAGTACTGCCACCACCACAGCGCCTCGAGCACGTCGCCCTGCCGGAAGTGGCGCAGGCCGTTGGCGACCTCGGCCGCGATCGCCGTGACGTCGTCGGAGATCTGGCTGGGCACCGTCTCGGGGTCGTAGGGCTCGAAGTTGAGCGCGTAGGTGTCGATGCCCCCGAGCTCGTCGGCCAGGCGCAGGCGCATGGCGTCGAGGTCGGGGTCGGGACCGACGTCGGGCTGGTACTGCTGCTCGGGGGTGAAGTCGACCTGCACCCCCAGCCGCGCGCCCGCCAGCAGCAGCTGGCTGACCTCGAGCAGCAGCAGGGGCACGGCCGCGCCCTCGGCCTCGCCGTGCGAGATGGCGCGCACCCCGACGAGGAACGCCTCGACGGCGTCGGCGACCTGCTGGGCGAGGTCGCCGACGGTCTCGTCGTACGGCGTCGGTCCGCCGCTCTTGGTGGTCTCGCTGGTGGTGCCGGAGTGCTCAGTCACCGGTCGATCTCCTTCCTGCGAACGCCCGGCCGAGCGTCACCTCGTCGGCGTACTCGAGGTCGCCGCCGACCGGCAGGCCACTGGCCAGCCGGGTCACCTGCAGCTCGAGCGTGCGCAGCAGCCGGGAGAGGTACGCCGCCGTGGCGTCGCCCTCGATGTTGGGGTCCATGGCGAGTATCACCTCGGTCACCTCGCCGTCGGCCAGCCGGCCGAGCAGCTCGCGGATGCGCAGCTGGTCGGGCCCGATGCCCGCCAGCGGCGAGATCGCACCCCCGAGCACGTGGTAGCGGCCGCGGAACTCGCGGGTGCGCTCGATCGCGACGACGTCCTTGGGCTCCTCGACCACGCAGATCAGCGTCGGGTCGCGCCGTGGGTCGGTGCAGATGCGGCAGCGCTCGGACTGCGAGACGTTGCCGCAGGTGAGGCAGAAGGTGGCCTTGGCCTTCATCTCCTGCATCGTCGTCGCCAGCCGCCGGACGTCGTCGGGGTCGGCCGCGAGCAGGTGGAAGGCGATGCGCTGCGCGCCCTTGGGCCCGACGCCGGGGAGCCGGGCCAGCTCGTCGATGAGGTCCTGCAGGACGCCTTCGTACACGCGTGGGCCGCCTAGAAGCCCATCGGGCGTCGCGGCTCGTCGCCGCCGCCACCGAAGAGGCCGCCGAGGTCGAACCCACCTCCGCCGCCGGTCGCGTCGCCGCCGGCGAAGGGGCCGAGCGCCTGGGCCGCGAGGTCGTCCACCCGGCCCTTGGCGTCGCGGTAGGCGGCCACGACGAGGTCGCCGAGGTCGGTCCAGGACTCGTCGTCGTCGGCCTGCGCGGCGCCGGGGGTGATGTCGACCGCGGTGAGGGTGCCGGTGCCGTCGAGGGTGACCGTGACGCCACCCGCGCTGCCCTGCACGGTCGTCTCGGCGAGCTCCTGCTGCGCCTGCACCAGCTGGCTCTGCATGGCCTGCGCCTGCTCCAGCACCGCGCCGAGGTCGAAGCCGCCGAAGGGGTTGCCGCCCTGGTCGCCCCCCTGGTCGCCCGGGAGGGGCTCAGGGGTCTGCGCGCGGTCGGGGTGCTCGTCGGGGGTCTGCGTCATGTCAGTCAGTCTCCGGGTCAGTGGGGGGTCTCGTCGATGACGGTCGCTCCGAGCTCGCGCTGCAGCAGCTCGGCGGAGTCGAGGCCGTCGTCGGCGGACGTCGGGTCGTCACGGTCGGCGTCGGCGTCGAGGTCGGGCCCCGGGGGTGGGGCCTCGCCGACCGGGCGCTCGGCGGCGCGGGCCAGCGAGGCACGGGCCTCCTCGGCCGCGGCGGGCCGGACCGGTCGGGGCGCGGGCACCTCGTCGACGGGGGCCTCCGGCGGAGGGGGTACGGCGGGTCGCGTCACCCGCGGCTGCCCGCCCGGCTCGGTCGACGGGTCGACCGCCGTCTCGATCCGCCAGTCGGCCCCGACCACCTCGATGGCCGCCTGCCGCAGGATCTCCTCGCTGCCGCCGCCGAGGAACGACTCACGCGCGCCGGCGTTCTTGAAGCCGATGGTCAGGGTGCTCGCGTCGACCGACAGCACCTGGGCGTTCTGGCTGAGCAGGATCCACGTGAAGCGCCGCATCGTCTTGACCTGCTCGAGCAGGTCGGGCCACAACCGCCGCACCTCGGCCAGCCCCAGCCGCCCCGGGCCCTGGGTCTCCGTGGCCTCGACAAGCTCGACCGACGAGGGGGCCGCAGGCGCCTCCGACCGGCTGGTCTCGACAGGCTCGACCGACGAACGGGCGGCAGGCGCCTCCGCTCCCTGAGGAGCCTGCGAGGGACGAGCAGTCGTCCCCTCCGCTCCCTGAGGAGCTTGCGAGGGACGAGCAGGCGTCTCGAAGGGCGCCCCCGGCTCGGCCTGCGTGGTCTCGACAGGCTCGACCGACGAACGGGCCGCCGGCGCTCCCTCCGCTCCCTGAGGAGCCTGCGAGGGACGAGCAGGCGCCCCCTCCGCTCCCTGAGGAGCCTGCGAGGGACGAGCAGGCGTCTCGAAGGGCGCCCCCTCCGGCTCCGACCGGGTGGCCTCGACGGGCTCGGGCGACGAGGTGGCAGGGGCCTGCGCCGCCCCCCGGGCTGCCTCCCGGGCCGCCTCGCGCGGATCGGCTGTCGGTGGCGGCTCGGCCCGGACGGGAGCAGCAGCGGCAGCCGCGCCTCCCCCGCTCACGTCGAGACGGCGCTCGACCTTCTCGAGCCGCGCCGCGAGGCCGAGCTCACCGGCGTCGGCACCGGGGAGCAGCACCCGCGCGCAGAGCAGCTCGAGCAGCAGCCGGGGCGTGGTGGCGCCGCGCATCTCGGTCAGGCCGGCGGCCACGAGGTCGGCCGCCCGCACCAGCCCGGCGCGGCCGAACCGCGCCGCCTGGGCGACCAGCCGCTCGGCCTGCTCGTCGGGCGCGTCGACCAGGCCCGAGGCGTGGGCGCCGGGCACGGCGCTGACGATGACGAGGTCGCGGAGCCGGCGCAGCACGTCCTCGGTGAAGCGGCGGGGGTCCTGACCGGTCTCGATGACCTTGTCGACGACCCCGAAGACACCGGCCCCGTCGTGGGCCGCGAAGGCGTCGACGACCTCGTCGAGCAGGTTGTCGGGGGTGTAGCCGAGCAGCGAGGTGGCGACGTCGTACGTCACCCCGTCGGGCCCCGCGCCGCCGAGCAGCTGGTCGAGCACCGACAGCGAGTCGCGCGCGGAGCCGGCGCCCGCGCGGACGACGAGCGGCAGCGCCGCCGCGTCGATCGGCACGCCCTCGCGCTGGCACAGGTCGGCGAGGTGGTCGGAGAGCACCTTGGGCGGGATCAGCCGGAACGGGTAGTGGTGGGTGCGCGAGCGGATGGTCGCGATGACCTTCTCGGGCTCGGTGGTGGCGAAGATGAACTTCAGGTGCTCCGGCGGCTCCTCGACCAGCTTGAGCAGCGCGTTGAAGCCCTGCGAGGACACCATGTGGGCCTCGTCGATGATGTAGACCTTGTAGCGGCTGCTGACCGGCGAGAAGAACGCCCGCTCGCGCAGGTCGCGGGCGTCGTCGACGCCGCCGTGGCTGGCCGCGTCGATCTCGATGACGTCGACCGAGCCGGGGCCGCCCCGCGCGAGGTCGCGGCAGCTCTGGCACTCGCCGCACGGGTCGGAGATCGGCGCCTGCTCGCAGTTGAGCGCGCGCGCCAGGATGCGCGCGCTCGTCGTCTTGCCGCACCCGCGGGGGCCCGAGAAGAGGTAGGCGTGGTTGACCCGGTTGTTGGCCAGCGCCTGGCGCAGCGGCGCGGTCACGTGGTCCTGCCCGATCACCTCGGCGAAGGTCTCCGGCCGGTAGCGGCGGTAGAGGGCGAGGGAGGCCTGCACGCGGCCACCCTAACCAGCGCCGCCGACAGTCCCGACCGGCCCGGGAGCAGACCCGGCTGTCGTCGGGGCCCGGGCATGCAAAGGCCCCCCGCGCACCCGGTAGAGCCCACCTGCCCTTGCTGCCTTCCGGCCCTGGGGGATTCAGTGAGATGCCGCCGCACGGGGGGTTGGGAGAACCATATGAGGTCCGTTGTGACGACGCGAACCCGGACCGGTAACCTCTCCCGCGGAGGATTCGCCTAGTGGCCTATGGCGCTCGCTTGGAAAGCGGGTTGGGTTAACGCCCTCAGGGGTTCGAATCCCCTATCCTCCGCCGCTGATCGGGGAGGATCGTCCGCACCAGGTGCCGGCGGTCCTCCCCGTTGCTCGTCGCGCGGTGTCTCAGGCGCCGTCCCACCACGCCACCACCCGGTCGACGACCGAGGCGGGCGAGCGGGCCCAGGCGAGGTGGTCGTTGCTGGCGCCGGTGGGCACCTCGGCGTGGCGGCGGTGCCAGCGGGTGACGTACGCCGGCTCGAAGAAGCGGTCGGCGAAGGCATCGACGGCCCGTCGCGGGGCGAGTCCGTCGTCCTCGAGGCTGACCAGCAGCGACGGCGCGGCGACGCGCCCGTCGGAGGGGAACGGCGTGCGGCCGGTCACGGCCATGCGGCCCCACTCGCGCATCAGGGTGCGGGCGCCCGGGGCCCCGAAGGCGGGCGGCGGGAGGTAGCCGCGCACCGCGGTGAGCACCGGCACGGCGACACCCCCCATGAGGGCAATCTGTGGGCCGCGCCACGGCCACAGCACGTGGTGCGGCAGGCAGCCACCGACCGTGACGAGGCCGTCGGCCGGCGTCGCACCGAGCTGGTGGGCTAGCGACAGCTGGCCGCCCAGGCTGTGCCCGAGGAGCACGACCGGGCGGTCGGGGTCCTCGGTGCGTGCGGCGCCGACGGCCTCGGTGACGACGGCGACCTCGTCGGCGTACGACCAGTCGTGCCGCCGGCTCGCGCGCGGCTGACCGGGCTCGAAGCCCCGTCGGGGCAGGGCCGACGCCTCCCAGCCGTGCTCACGGAACGCCTCGAGCACCGGCCGGTAGTAGCGCGAGCCGACCGCCATCGCCGGCGCGACGAGGACGAGCGGCGCGCTCACCCCAGGCGCGAGCGCAGGTCGGCGACGACCTCGCGCACCTGCGTCAGCCCCCAGACGAGGTCGTCGCGCTCGATGGTCAGCGGCGGCGAGATGCGGATGGTCGAGCCGTGGGTGTCCTTGACGAGGACGCCGCGCTCGGCGAGCGCCTCGCACAGGTCGCGGCCGGTGCCGAGCGCAGGGTCGACGTCGAGCCCGGCCCACAGGCCGTGCACCCGCAGGCCCACGAGCCCCTCGCCGACCAGCGGCTCGAGCTCCTCGCGCAGCACGGCCTCGAGCTCGGCGGCACGCGCCTGCGGCTCTCCGCTGTGCAGCAGGCCGAGCACGGCGCGACCGACGGCGACGGCGAGCGCGTTGCCGCCGAAGGTGCTGCCGTGGCTGCCCGGCGTCAGCACGCCGAGCACGTCGCGGTCGGCGGCGACCGCCGAGAGGGCGACGATGCCGCCGCCGAGGGCCTTGCCGAGGATGTACATGTCGGGCACGACGTCCTCGTGGTCGCAGGCGAAGGTGCGGCCGGTGCGGCCGAGGCCCGACTGGATCTCGTCGGCGATCATCAGCACCTCGCGCTCGTTGCAGACGCGACGCACCTCCTGCAGGTAGCCGGTCGGCGGCACGACCACGCCGGCCTCGCCCTGCACCGGCTCGACGAGCACCGCGACGACGGTGTCGTCGATGGCGGCCTCGAGCGCGGCCGCGTCGCCGTACGGCACGGCCCTGAAGCCGGGCGTGTAGGGGCCGTAGTAGTTGCGCGCGGCGTGGTCGCCGGAGAAGGAGACGATGCTGATCGTGCGGCCGTGGAAGTTGCCGTCCATCACGATGATCGTGGCCTGCTCGTCGGGCACGCCCTTGACCTCGTAGCCCCAGCGGCGCGCGACCTTGAGCGCGGTCTCGACGCCCTCGGCGCCGGAGTTCATCGGCAGCACGAGGTCCTTGCCGGTCAGCTCCGAGAGCTCGGCGCAGAACGGGCCCAGCAGGTCGTGGTGGAAGGCCCGGCTGGTCAGCGTGAGCCGGTCGAGCTGGTCCTTGGCGGCCTGCACCAGGTCGGGGTGGCGGTGGCCGAAGTTGAGCGCGGAGTACGCCGCCAGGAAGTCGAGCCAGCGGCGGCCCTCGTCGTCGCTCACCCAGGCGCCCTCACCGTGGCTGACCTCGACGGCCAGCGGGTGGTAGTTGCGGGCTCCGTGCACGTCCTCGAGCTGCGAGGGCGTCGCCTGCAGCGAGGTGGTGTCGGGGCAGACGTCGGTGGTCATGCGGCTCCTCCGTGTGTTCGACAGGGGTCTCCCCCAGTGTGGCCGCGCGACGGGGCGGCGCAAACCCGTCGACCGCTCAGTGCTCGAGCTCGGCCAGGTCGAGGTCGGCGGGCAGCAGCCGCCGCACGACGTACGCCGCCACGAGCATCAGCAGGCCGCCGGCGAGGCCGACCCAGGCGAAGGCGTCGGTGTACGCCGCCTGGGCCGCGGCCGCGACCGGGGTGTCCAGCGCGAGCGCGAGCGACTCCCGCGCGGCGGGTGACGCCGACTCGGGCAGGTGGGCGCGGTAGAGCGCGGCGCTCAGCCCGCCCAGCACGCTGATGCTGATGACGGCACCGAGCTCGTAGCAGATCTCCTCGACCGCGGCCGCGGAGCCGACCTGGTGGCGGGGCGCGCTGCCCATGATGAGCGCCGAGGCCAGCGCGAGCGCGCCGGTGCCGAGACCGACCAGGCCGAGGGCGACGCCGACCATCCAGTACGGCATCGGCCGCGGCAGGAAGAACAGCAGCAGCGGACCGGCGGCGAGCAGCAGCAGGCCGAGCACGACCGCCCCACGACCGCCGATGCGCGTGGCGAGCGCGGGGGCCAGCGGCGACGCGACGAGGCCGGCGACCGCCAGGGGCAGCAGCGCGACGCCCGCCAGCAGCGGACCGAAGCCCTCGACGAGCTGGAGCCACTGCGAGCCGACGAACAGCAGCGCCATCATGGTGATGCTGGACGCCAGCGCCGCCACGACACCGGCGCGGAAGAGCGGGTGCTCGAACAGCGAGACGGCCAGCATGGGGTCGCGCTGCCGCAGGCTGCGGCGTACGAACGCGGTCAGCAGCGCGGCGCCGGCGACCAGGCAGCCGATCGCCAGCAGGTCGACGCCGTGCTTGCCGACCTCCTTGATGCCGAAGACGAGCGCGACCATGCCGCCGACCGACAGCACGACGCCGGCGGGGTCGATGCGGCCCGAGCGGTCGGAGCGGCTCTCCGGCAGCAGCACCAGGCCGGTCGCGATCGCGACCACCATCAGCGGCACGTTGACGAGGAACGCCGCGTGCCAGCTCCAGACCTCGAGCAGCGCACCCCCGACGACCGGGCCGACAGCCGCGCCGACCGAGGCCATCGCGGCCCAGATGCCGAGGGCGTACGCCCGCTCCTGGGGGTCGGTGAAGAGCGTGCGGATGAGCGACAGCGTCGACGGCATGATCATCGCCCCGCCCAGGCCCAGGGCGACGCGCAGCGCGATGACGGTGGCGGCCGAGTCGACCCACAGCACGACGGTCGAGGCGACGGCGAAGATCGCGAAGCCGGTGAGCAGCATCCGCTTGCGCCCCACCCGGTCGGCGAGCGCGGTGACCGGCACCAGCAGGCCCGCGAGCACGAGCGGGTAGGCGTCGACGACCCACAGCTGCTGCAGCGCGGTCGCGCCGGTCTCGGCCGACAGCTCGGGCAGCGCGACGTTGAGGATCGTCATGTCCATCACGACGACCAGCAGGCTCGCGGCGAGCACGGCCAGGCCCGCCCAGCGGCGGGGGTGCCCCGTCGGAGCGGGGGTGCGGGTGAGGGGTGTGGCGGTCACGGTGTCACGGCTTTCCCGGAGCAGCGGCTCCGTCGAGGAAGAAGGAGGAGACGACGGCGTCGAGGTCGCGTCGGGGTACGTCGCCCGCGCGCAGGGCGTCGCGCGCGGCGACCAGCAGGCCGTAGCAGGCCTGCGACAACCAGCGGGGGCTGACGTCGTCGCGCAGCACGCCCGCCGACTGCAGGGAGGCGAAGAGCTCGATCTCGCGCTCGGCGAGCGCCTCGCCGCGCCTGACGAGACCCGGCTCGGTGAGCATGAACTGGTCGGTCAGCCCGAAGCCGAAGTCGTCGGAGTCCTCGAGGTACTGGCCCAGCAGCGTCACGAGCGTGCCGCGCAGCCGGTCGGGGTCGTCGCTGCTGCAGACGTCCTCGATCCGGGCAGCGTCGAGCCGCTGCTCCCAGCGGTCGAGCGAGCGGGTGCCGATCTCGGTCAGCAGGTCCTCGCGGCCCGAGAAGTGGCGGTGCAGCGTCGCCCGTCCGATCCCGGCCGCGGCCGCGACGTCGGCCATCGAGCTGGTCGGGTCGAAGTTCAGCCGCCGCTGGGCAGCGGCCAGGATCTCCTCGCGCCTCGACATGCGACACCTCCGTCTCGAACGAGACATCAATGTCTCATGCGGGACAGTGATGTCTCAACCCGCGCCGGACTCGCGTCGAGTCGTGTGCCTGAGGGGGCGCCCCAGCGCCCTCTCAGGCACACGACTCAGCACCCGGGGGCGAGGCCGCCCTCGAGGGCCGCACCGATCTCGCGCAGCTGGACGACCTGCTCGCGCGACAGTCGGTCCACGACGACACGACGGGCCTCGGCGACGTGACCGGGAGCGGTCGCGAAGACCTTGTCCCAGCCGGCGCTCGTCAGGACCGCGAGCGTGGCGCGGCCGTCGTCGGGGTCGGGTCGGCGCTGGACCCACCCGGCGCGCTCGAGCCGCGACACCACACGCGAGAGGTGCGACAACGACACGCTCGCCCGGCTGCCGAGCAGGCTCAACCGGGCCGTCCGCTCCGGCGCCATCGACAGCCAGGAGAGCACCTGCCACTCGGCGAGGCTCACGCCCGCGTCGCGCTGCAGCTGGCCGTCGAGCCGCTGCGGGAGCCAGGTCGCCACCTTGAGCAGCGTGATCCAGGCGTCGCGCTCGTCGTCGTCGAGCCAGCGGGGGTCGCTCACGGCCCCTACGTTACTTGACGCAGAAACTTTCCTGCGATTCACTTTCTGTGTCAACCAAAATTGAGGAGCACCCGTGAACACCGTCCTGTGGATCGTCGCCGCCGTCCTCGCCGTCGCCATGCTCGGCGCCGGCGGCATGAAGCTCGCTCGCTCACGCGACCAGCTGCGCGAGGCCGGCATGGGGTACGTCGACGACTTCTCGCCCGGCGCGGTCAAGACCATCGGCGCCCTCGAGGTGCTGGGTGCTGTCGGCCTGGTGGTGCCGCCGCTCGTCGGTGTCGCCGAGTGGCTCGCCCCGCTCGCCGCCCTCGGCCTGCTCGTGACGATGGTCGGAGCGGTGGTCGTCCACGTCCGCCGCGGCGAGACCAACGCCCTCGTCCCGCCGGTCGTGCTCGGCGTGCTCGCAGCCGTCGTCGCCATCGGCCGGTTCGGCCCCTATCCGTTCGGCTGAGCGCCGCATCCCCTGGCCACCCAGGGCTGGTCGAGGTGCACCGAGCCCCTGGGCGAGGCGCCGCGAGACCCGGTGACCCGGTCGCGGCGCCCACCTCCCCGGGTCTCGAGGCTCGGGCCCGGCGGCCCTCGCACCTCGACCAGCCCTGACCCGGGAGCGAGACGGCCCCGCAACCCGCTCCGACGGTCCACGTCTCGCAGGATCACGGACCCGATCCACGTGCGAGACGTGGACCGGACTGGCTCGAGAGCGGCGCCCACCTCCCCGGCTCTCGGGGCTCGCACCTCGACCAGCTCGCGAGGGGTCTACTCGTGCAGGCCGGCGAGGCGGGAGCCGAGGCGGGCGGGGAGGGCGGTGCGGGTGGAGCCGCGCGACTCCTCCCAGCGGTCGGCGGCGGCGAAGAGGCGGTACATCCCGTGGATGCCCAGCCAGCGCAGCGGCTCGGGCTCCCAGTCGCGGGCGACGTGGTCGTTCCACGGCAGCGCGGTGAGCGGCGTACGGCGCCCGTGGAGGCGGTCGACGAGGGTGCGGGCGGCGAGGTGGGTGGCGGTGACGCCGTGGCCGGCGTACCCCTGGACGCCGCCGACCCGGGTGACCGGGTCGAAGCGCACGCTGGCGCACCAGTCGCGGGTGACGCCGATCGCGCCGCGCCAGGCGTGGGCGAGCGGCAGGTCGAGCCCGGGGAAGAACGACGCCAGCCGGTCACGCAGCACCGCGACGGTGCGGTCGTCGACCCGGCCCTCGCCCGGCAGCCCCGAGCCGAACGCGTACGGCGTGCCGCGGCCGCCGATCGCGATGCGGTCGTCGTCGGTGCGCTGGGCGTAGACGAAGACGTGCGCGGCGTCGGAGACGCACTCGCGGCCGGCCCAGCCGATCCGGTCCCAGGTCGCGACGGGCAGCGGCTCGGTCACGACCATCGACGAGCTCACCGGCACCAGCGACCGGCCGCCGAGGAGGGCCGCGGAGTAGGCCTCGGTGCACACGAGCACGTCGCGCGCCGTCACCGGTCCGCGCGTCGTGATGACGACGCCGGGCGCCACGGAGGTCACGCGGGTGTGCTCGACGACCTGGGCGCCGAGGCGGCGTACGACGGCGGCCAGCCCCTGCACCATGCGAGCGGGGTCGACGCGCGCGGTGGCCGGGACCAGGAGCCCCCCGGCAAGCCCGTCAACGGCCACGCGCTCGCGGGTCTCGGCCGGCCCCAGCAGGTGCACCTCGTCGTCGCGCATCCCGAAGCGCAGGTGTGCCGCGTGCCCGGCGCGGAGCCGGGCGAGCTGGGCGCCGGTGCGGGCGACCTGCAGCTGCCCACCCCGCACCTGCCCCGCCTCGACACCCTCCCGGTCGAGCACGTCGAGCACCTCGCCGACGGCGTCGACCAGCGCGCGCTGCAGCGAGCGCACCGGGCCGACCCCGGCGCGACGGGCGTAGACCTCGCGGTTGCCCGGCACGAGCGTCGAGAGCCAGCCGCCGTTGCGGCCGGACGCGCCGTACCCGACGTGCTCGGCCTCCAGCACCAGCACGCTCGTGGAGGGGTCCTGCGACAACGCGTGGTACGCCGTCCACAGCCCGCTGAGCCCGCCCCCGACCACGACCAGGTCGGCCTGGTCGGGCAGGTCGGTCCTCGGCCCTTCGTGACGCGCTCGTTCCTCGCGCTCCTCAGGGACCGGGAGGGCACGGGCCATCCAGTGGGAGACCTCCCCGTTGCGCACCCCGACCGACCCCGACCGACTCAGCCGAGCAGCTCGTCGCCGGCCTTGAGGGCGCGGTCGAGGATGTCGAGGCCCTCCTGCGCCTCGGCGGCGGTGGTGGTGCACGGCGGCACCAGGTGGATCCGGTTCGCCGTGGCGAAGGGCAGCAGGCCGAGGCTCTTGCAGGCCGCCATCACCGGGCCCATGTCCATCGGCGCCTTGGTGCCGCGGTCGTGGACGAGCTCGACGGCCCAGAACACCCCCAGCCCGCGTACCTCGCCGACGCACGGGTGGCGCTCGGCGATGGCGGCCAGCCCGGGGCCGATGACGTCGGCGCCGAGGGCCGCCGCGTGCTCGACGACGCCGTCGTCGGCCATCGCCTCGAGCGTCGCCACGGCGGCGGCCGCGGCGAGCGGGTGGCCGGAGTACGTCAGCCCGCCGGGGTAGGCGCGGTGGTCGAAGACCGCGGCGACGTGGTCGGCGATCGCGACGCCGCCCATCGGCACGTAGCCGGAGTTGACGCCCTTGGCGAAGGTGACCAGGTCGGGACGCACGCCCCAGTGGTCGAGGGCCAGCCAGGCGCCGGTGCGGCCGAAGCCGGCCATCACCTCGTCGAGCACGAGCAGCACGCCGTGCTCGTCGCAGAGGCGGCGCACGCCGGCGAGGTAGCCCGGCGGCGGCACCATCACGCCCGCGGTGCCCGGCACCGTCTCGAGCAGGATCGCGGCCACCGTCGACGGGCCCTCGGCCTCGAGCGTGCGGCGCAGGTGCTGCAGCGCGCGCTCCTCCTCCTCGGCCTCGGTCTCGGCGTGGAACTCCGAGCGGTAGAGGAACGGTCCGAAGAACCGCGAGATGCCCGCCGCACCCTGGTCGTTGGGGAAGCGTCGCGGGTCGCCGGTGAGGTTGATCGCGGTCTGGGTGCCGCCGTGGTAGCTGCGGTACGCCGTCAGCACCTTCGGCCGGCCCGTCGCCAGGCGCGCCATCCGGACGGCGTGCTCGTTGGCGTCGGCGCCGCCGTTGGTGAGGAAGACCTTCTCGATGCCGTCGGGCATGCGCTCAGCGATCAGCCGCGCCGCCTCGGACCGGGCGGCGTTGACGTGGGCGGGCGCCACCGTGCACAGCGTGGCCGCCTGCCGCTGGATCGCCTCGACCACCCGCGGGTGCTGGTGGCCGAGGTTGGTGAAGACGAGCTGGGAGGAGAAGTCGAGGTAGGAGCGTCCCTCGGCGTCCCAGACGGTCGAGCCCTCGGCCGAGGTGATCTCCATCGGCGAGATCTCGGCCTGGGCTGACCAGGAGTGGAAGACGTGCTTGCGGTCGAGCTCGTGGGCGCGCGTGGTCATGGCCGCCTCCTCAGGCGTTGGTCGGGAAGCCGAGGTCGACGCCGCCGTGGCTGCTTCGACCACGGGGGTCGAGCCACCGCGCTGTCACGACCTTGCCCCGGGTGAAGAAGTGGACGCCCTCGGTGCCGTGGGCGTGCGAGTCGCCGAAGAGGCTGTGCTTCCAGCCGCCGAAGGAGTAGTAGGCCATCGGCACCGGGACCGGCACGTTGACGCCGACCATGCCGACCTCGACCTCGTTCGCGAACCGTCGGGCGGCCCCGCCGTCGTTGGTGAAGATCGCGGTGCCGTTGCCGTAGGGGTTGGCGTTGACCAGCGCGAGCGCCTCGTCGTACGTCTCGACGCGCAGCACGCTGAGCACCGGCCCGAAGATCTCGTCGGCGTAGACGCTCATGTCGGGGGTGACCTGGTCGAGCAGCGTCGGGCCGACGAAGAACCCCGCCCCGTCGGCGTCGGCCTGCACGTCGCGGCCGTCGACCACGACCTTGGCGCCGGCCGCCTCGCCCGCCTCGACGTACGACGACACGCGCTCCTGCGCCGCGCGGGTCACCAGCGGGCCCATGTCGCAGCCGCGGGTGCCGTCACCCGTGCGCAGCGCCTCGGTCCGCTCGCGGATCTTGTCGACGAGCGTGTCGCCGATCCCGCCGACGGCGACGAGCGCCGAGATCGCCATGCAGCGCTCGCCCGCCGAGCCGTAGCCGGCGTTGACGGCTTGGTCGGCGGCGAGGTCGAGGTCGGCGTCGGGCAGCACGACCATGTGGTTCTTGGCGCCGCCGAGTGCCTGCACGCGCTTGCCGTGGCGGGTGCCGGTCTCGTAGACGTAGCGCGCGATCGGGGTCGAGCCGACGAAGCTGACGCTCGTGATGCCGGGGTGCTCGAGCAGCGCGTCGACGGCCTCCTTGTCACCGTTGACGACGTTGAAGACGCCGTCGGGCAGGCCTGCCTCGCGCCACAGCTCCGCCAGCCACAGCGCCGCGCTCGGCACCTTCTCGCTGGGCTTGAGCACCACGGTGTTGCCCGCGGCGATCGCGACCGGGAAGAACCACATCGGCACCATGGCCGGGAAGTTGAACGGACTGATGATCGCCACCGGCCCCAGCGGCTGGCGCACGGAGTGGGTGTCGACGCCGGTCGAGGCGTTCTCGGTGAAGCCGCCCTTGAGCAGGTGCGGCATGCCGCAGGCGAACTCGACGACCTCGCGGCCGCGCGCCACCTCGCCCTGGGCGTCGGAGAGCACCTTGCCGTGCTCGGCGGTGATGATCGCGGCGAGCTCGTCGCTACGGGCGTTGAGCAGCTCGCGGAAGCGGAAGACGACCTGCGTGCGGGCGGCCAGGGAGGTGTCGCGCCAGCCCCGGTACGCCGCCTCGGCCGCGGCCACCGCCGTCCCGACCTCGGCGGCGTCGGCCAGCGCCACCTGCGCGCTGACCTCGCCCGTCGCGGGGTTGGTGACCTCGGCGGTGCGGCCGCTGCCGTCCGTCGGCCGGCCGTCGATCCAGTGCCCGATGCTCGTCGTCATGGCGCGAGCCTGCGGCGCGCCCTGCGCCTCGCGCCAGGGACGGACCGTCGCTCTCCACGGCATCCGTACGACAGACTGTCGTGGTGATGACCGTCGCGCAGGTGCTGGCCGCCGAGCCGGTCGCGCGCGCCGAGCCCGAGGTGCTGGCGGGCCAGGACGCCCTCGACGTCGAGGTGCGGTGGGTGCACGTGAGCGACCTGCCCGACGTGGCCGGCCTGCTCGACGGGGGCGAGCTGCTGCTGACGACTGGGGGCTTCCTGCACGCCCCGCACGCCGAGGCCGAGCTCGACCGGCTCGTCGACGGCGGCGCCGCCGGGGTCGTGGTCGAGCTGGGCGGCCGCTCGCTGCGCCCTGACGTCGTACGACGTGCCCGGGACCGGGGCTGGCCGCTGATGGTGCTGCACGGTCGCACCCGCTTCGTGGAGGTGACCGAGCTGGTGCACCGCGACCGGGTCGCCTCCGAGCTCGCCGGGGTGGCGTTCGCGGCCGACGTCCACACCACCTTCACCGCGCTGGCCCTGCGCCGCTCCGACCGGGCCGCGGTGGTCGACGCCGCCGCCGACCTGCTCGGCTCCCCCGTGGTGCTGGAGGACCAGCGGCGCCGCGTGCTCGCCGCCGGCGGCTCCTCCGCCACGCTGCTCGACGACTGGGAGCGGCGCTCCCGGCTCGCCACGTGGCGCGGCGGCACGGCCGTCGTCGGCCCGGAGTCGTGGACCACCACGGTCGTCGGCGTGCAGGGGCGGGTCTGGGCCCGGCTGGTCGCCCCCCGCGATCGCGACAGGCGGGCCGCGGTGGTGCTCGAGCGCGCAGCGCAGGCGCTCGAGCTCGGCCGCATGATCGAGCGCGACGACGTCGCCACCGAGCTCCGGCTGCACGGCAGCCTGCTCGCCGACCTGCTCGTCGGACGGCTGGCGACCGAGGCCGACGCGCTGGCCGGGCTCCGCGCCGTCGGCCTGCGGCCCGCAGCGGCGTACGTCGGCCTGGTCGCCGTCGGCGGCGTCGACGGGCTCCGGCGCGCGCTGCGGACGGCCGGCCTCGACGTCCTGGCCGCCGAGCTCGACGACGGCCGCGTCGGGGCGCTCGTGCCGCTCGGGTCGCTCGACGCCCTCGACCGGGTGCGCACCGACGGGGTCGTCGCGGCCGGCGAGGTGGTCGACCGGCTCGTCGACGTGCCCGGCTCGCTGCGCGCCGCCCGCACGGTCGCCGACGTGGCCGTCGACCTGCCGCCGCGCCCGGGCGTCGTGCGCCACGCCGACGTACGGCTGCACGGCCTGCTCGCCGCGCTGGGTGACACGCCCGCGCTGTCGGCCTTCGTCGACGCCGAGCTCGGCCGGGTGCTCGCCCACGACGCCCGCCACGGCACCGACCTGCTGGGGCTGCTGCGCGCCCACCTCGACGCCGGCGGCAACGTCACCGCCCTGGCCCGCGCGACCCACCGCAACCGCTCGTCGCTCTACCCCGCCCTCGACCGGCTCGCCGAGGTCGTCGGCCACCCCCTCGACTCCCCCGCCTCGCGCACCTCCCTCGCCGTCGCGCTGCTCGCCCACGACCTCGGCCGGGCGGGTGGGGGGCGTCGGCGGGGCCGCACGTGACGCCACCGAGTGGTCCCCAGGACGGCTGCACGATCCTCGCGACGGGGTGTCACGTGCCGCGCCGCGCCCGTTGGCGCGTCCGGCGGGCAGGGGTCAGGCGCGGTCGCCGGGGCGGCGGTCGGTGAGGCCGGCCATGCCCCAGCGGACGAGACCGGTCGCGACGGCACCGGCGCCCGAGGCGACCGGCACCGCCGGGCCGTGGACGGGCAGCAGCAGCTGGCGCCGGGCCCAGGCCGGCAGCAGCGCGATGCCGCCGGCCGCGATCAGGGCGTAGCCGGGGCGGGCGAGCACCGGCACGGGCGGGTTGAGCAGCATGAAGCGCGAGGCCTCGCGGGCGGCCTTGGTGAGGCGCAGCTCGGGCCGGTAGGCCTCCAGGCAGGCCTCCAGCGACGCGACGTCGTCTGGCAGGTCGGTGGCCCCGAGCCGGGAGGCCGCGACGTTGGTCTGCCGCACGAAGAGGTCGGCCTCGTCGTCGGTCAGGGGCGTCGCGGCGTACGCCTGGTAGGCCCGCAGGAACGACCAGACCTCGGCGACGTGCACCCAGCGCAGCAGGTGGGGGTCGTCGGCGGCGTACGGGACGCCGCGCTCGTCGACCCCGCGCACCCGGCGGTGCACCGACCGGACGACGGCGATGGACTGTTCGGCCGCCTCGACGGTGCCGAAGGTGGTGGTGGCGAGGTAGAGGCTGGTGCGCTGCAGCCGGCCCCACGGGTCGCCGCGGTAGCCGGAGTGGCCGGCGACGCCCGCCATCGCGCTCGGGTGCAGCGACTGCAGCAGCAGTGCGGCGATCCCGCCGGGGAACATCGCGGCGTCGGCGTTGACCCGCCACACGGGGTCGTCGGCGGTGAACCACCGCTCTCCCTCGGCCTCCCAGATCGCCCGCGCCTTCTCCGGGGCGTCGTCACCCGCGACGCGCGAGCGCAGCGCGAGGCCGAGCCGCCGCTGCATGGGGCTGAGGAGGTCCACCTCCTCGACGGTACCCAGCCCGCGGGAGGCGGACCCCGCGCTCGGCCGGGCGGGCGCCGGGTCAGACCGCCACGTCGCCGTCGTCGACTTTTCGAACGAAACGCTCCTCGTCGCGAGAGATCCGACCGATCAGCACCTGCCGCCCCGGCGTGTCGGGGCCGTTTCGTTCGAAAAGCGGGTCAGCGGCGCCCCGTCCGGAACATCCCCCGCGCGATCTCGCGGACGGCGGTGCGGGCGAGGCTCTTGAACAGCGGGGAGCCGACGACGTCGTCGACGGTGCCGCGCGGCCGGGACGTCGTACGCCGCGACGGCCGGCGGGAGCCGCGCGTGGCCTGCTCGCCCTCGCGACGCAGCCGGTCCTCGACGGTGTCGGCGGGCGCGGGCTGCTCGGCGGCCGCCTTCTCGGCCCCCCGCTCGAGCCGACCGGCGAGGATCTCGCGGGCCGACTCGCGGTCGACGGGCTCGGCGTACTTGTCGTGCAGCGGGGAGGCGGTGACGGCCGCCTGCATCTGCTCGGGCGGCACGGGGCCCATCAGCGACTCGGGCGCGCGCAGCCGGGTCCAGGCGACGGGGGTGGGGGCGCCGCGCTCGTCCATCACGGTCACCACCGCCTCGCCGATGCCGAGGCCGAGGAAGACCCGGCCGAGGTCGTCGTAGGCGGGGAAGGGGTAGGTCTCGACGGTCTGCTTCAGCGCCTTGGCGTCCTTCGGCGTGGCCGCGCGGAGCTGGTGCTGGATGCGGGAGCCGAGCTGGGCGAGCACCTCGTCGGGCACGTCGGTCGGCTGCTGGGTCACGAAGAAGACGCCGACCCCCTTCGACCTGATCAGCCGCACCGTCTGGGCGACCTGGTCGAGGAACGCCTCGGAGGCGTCGTCGAAGAGCAGGTGGGCCTCGTCGAAGAAGAAGACGAGCCGGGGCTTGTCGACGTCGCCGACCTCGGGCAGGTCGTGGAAGAGGTCGGCCAGCAGCCACATCAGGAAGGTCGAGAAGACGAGCGGCCGGTCGGCGAGCTGCGGCAGCTCGACGAGCGAGATCACGCCGCGGCCGTCGTCGGCGAGCCGCAGCAGGTCGCCGGTCTCGAGCTCGGGCTCGCCGAAGAAGGCGTCGGCCCCCTGGTCGGAGAAGGCGATCAGCTCGCGCAGGATGACGCCCGCGGTGGCCGGCGACAGCCCGCCGAGCTGCTTGAGCTCGGCCTTGCCCTCGTCGGAGACCAGGTGCTTGACGACCTCGCGGAGGTCGGCGAGGTCGAGCAGCGGCAGCCCGGCCTGGTCGGCGTAGTGGAAGACGAGGCCCAGCGACGACTCCTGGGTGTCGTTGAGCCCGAGCACCTTGGCCAGCAGGGTCGGGCCGAACGCGCTCATCGTGACGCGCAGCGGCACGCCGGTGCCGACGCCGCCGATGGCGAGGTAGTCGACGGGGAACCCGCGGGCCTGCCACTGCTGCCCGACCGAGGCGGTGCGGGCGAGCAGCTTCTCGCCCCCCTCGCCCGGGGCCGCGAGCCCCGACAGGTCGCCCTTGACGTCGGCGGCGAAGACCGGGACGCCGGCGGTCGAGAGCTGCTCGGCCAGCAGCTGCAGGGTCTTGGTCTTGCCGGTGCCGGTCGCGCCGGCCACCAGCCCGTGGCGGTTGAGCATCGCCAGGGGCACCCGGATGGGCACGTCGGTGACCGTCTGCGCGTCGGTCATCAGCGCCCCCAGCTCGATGACGGGGCCCTCGAAGACGTAGCCCGGGGCGATCGTCCCGACGATGCTCTCGCTCATGGCGAGACCATAGGCGTCTCGCGCGTCTCCCTATAGTGACCGCGTGATCTTCAAGCGCGTGGGCGAGGGACGGCCCTACCCTGCGCACGGTCTCGAGCCCCGCGACTGGGCGCAGCTGCCGCCCCAGCAGGTGCGTCTCGACCAGCTGGTGACCACCAAGGACACCCTCCAGCTGGCGGCGCTGCTCGACGAGGACTCCAC
Source organism: Nocardioides marmoraquaticus (assembly GCF_054777915.1). Classification (NCBI taxonomy): domain Bacteria; kingdom Bacillati; phylum Actinomycetota; class Actinomycetes; order Propionibacteriales; family Nocardioidaceae; genus Nocardioides; species Nocardioides marmoraquaticus. The sequence continues at coordinate 134,420 of NZ_BAAHAA010000001.1, forward strand.
CTTCTTCGGCGATCTCTTCGCCCACGTCGTGCAGTGGCACGACGAGCTCTACCTCGAGGACGGCCTGCACCGCGCGCTGCGCGCGGCGCTCCAGCAGCGTCACGTGCTCCACGCACGGGTGCACGTGGTGGCGGCCTGATGCGGCGCCGCACGGTGGTCTCGGGGGCCACGCTGACGGTGCTGCTCGTGGTGCTGGCGGGCATGGCGTTCTACGGCTACCGCGCTGCCACGGCACCCTTCGGGGCGTCGTCGTCGAACGGCGAGGAGTGCTCCGAGGACGAGCGCCAGGTGCAGCGGTTCATCGGGCGCGGCGACGTGCAGGTCACCGTGCTCAACGCCGGCACCACCTCGGGCCTCGCGGGGCGCACGATCGACCGCTTCGAGGCGCTCGGGTTCGTCCCCGGCGAGGTCGGCAACGCCCCGCCGCGGGTCGACGTCCGCCGTGCGCTCGTCCGCACCACGCAGCCCGACGACACCGCGGCGCGGCTCGTGGCCCGCACCCTCGGGCAGGGCACGCGGATCGAGGTCACCTCGCAGGACCTCGGCCCCGGGGTCGACGTCGTCGTCGGCAACCGGCTCGGCGACCGCTTCGGCCGGAGCGCCCCCGAGCGGCTGCGACTGGCCGAGCCGATCGAGCAGTGCATCCAGGTCGACTGACCGGCGCGACGCGCTAGGTCGGCGGTCGGGTGCCGAGCCACTGGGCGAGGCGACCGCCGAGCGAGACCGCACGCAGCCGCTGGGCCGTCTCCTCGCGCACCTGCCGGGCCGTCACCACGAGCAGGTCGTCGCCCTGCCGCAGCACGGTGCGACCGTCGGGCACGATCGTCCGTCCGTCGCGCACCACGAGCGACACCGACGCCCCCGGCGGCAGCCGCAGCTCGGCGACCTCGACGCCGTGCAGCCGCGACGCCGGGGAGATCGTCACCTGGAGCAGGTCGGCGGCGATCCGCTCGAGGGGTGCGGCCTCGACCTCGAGGTCGCGCGGCTCGCTGCGGCGTACGACGCGCAGCACCCGAGCCGCCCACGGCAGCGTCGTGGCGGTGACGAGGGTGTCGAGCACGACCACCACGAAGACGATGTCGAAGAGCCGCTCGGCCCCGGGCACCCCCTGCGCCAAGGGGATCGTGGTGAAGACGATCGGCACCGCCCCGCGCAGCCCCGCCCACGCGAGGAACAGGCCCTCGCGCGGCGGCAGCGGCTGCACCACCGACGAGGCCAGCACCGACACGGGCCGCGCCACGAGCGACAGCACCACCCCCACGACGACGGCGAGCGCGACCGTCTCGAGGCTGATGCGTCCCGGCGAGGCGAGCAGGCCGAGCATGACGAACAGCCCGATCTGCGCGAGCCACGCCAGGCCCTCGGCGAACGACCGGGTCGCCGCCCGGTGAGGCAGCTCGGCGTTGCCGAGCACCAGCGCGGCGACGTAGACGGCGGCGAAGCCCGAGGCGTGCGCCGTCGCGGTCGCGGCGTACGCGAGGGCGCACAGCGACAGGATCGCGAGCGGGTACAGCCCGGAGGCGGGAAGTGCGGACCGGCGCAGCACCCAGGCGCCCAGCCAGCCGACGGCGGCGCCCGCCAGCACGCCCACGCCGAGCTGGTAGACGAAGTCGACGGCGAACCCCAGCGCCCCGTGGCCGCCCGCGCTGACCAGCGTCACCAGCACGATGGTCGGCGCGTCGTTGAAGCCCGACTCCGCCTCCAGCGCACCGGTGATGCGCCGGGGCAGCGGCACCCGACGCAGCACCGAGAAGACCGCGGCGGCGTCGGTCGGCGACAGCACGGCGCCGAGCAGCACCGCCAGCTGCCAGTCGAGCCCGAGCACGAGGTGCGCGAAGAGCGCCAGGACGAGCACGCTCGTCGCCACCCCGAGCGTGGCCAGGGCGACCCCGATGCGCAGCACCGGCCGGATCTCCTGCCACGGCGTCGTCAGCCCGCCCTCGGCCAGGATCAGCACGAGCGCCGCGAAGCCGAGCGCGAGCGCGACCTCGGCCGCCTCGAACTCCACCCCCAGCCCCGACTCGCCCAGCAGCAGGCCGATGCCGAGGTAGACGAGCAGGCTGGGGAGCCCGGCCCGCACGCTGAGCCGCACCGCCAGGATGCAGAGCAGGAGCACCCCGGAGCCCACCAGCAGCAGCCGGTCGAGGTCGTGGACGTCGAAGGTCACGGGCGCGGCACCTCGGCGGTCGTCGGGAGACGAAGTCTAGGGCGTGGCGGGGTCGCCGCGACCAGCGCGGGCGCGCTGCTGCGCTGCTGGGACCGCGGGCCGACAGGTCACCGTCGAAACCCGCTGGCGACCACCCCCCGGGGTGCGCTGGGATGGGCGCATGGCCGCCCACGACCTCACCCTGCCGCCGGCGCCGCACCTGACGGAGCCGACCCTCGCGGACGTCGACCCCGACGACCTCGACGCCTGGATCCGGGCCGTGGGGCGCGGCTTCCAGGAGACGACCTCCGACGAGCAGCTCGCGATCGACCGGGCGGTGATCGAGCCCGACCGGGCGTTCGGGTTCCGCGTCGGCGAGCGCTGGGTGGCCACCTTCGCGGCCCTGACCCGCGACCTGCGGCTGCCGGGCGGGGCCGAGGTGTCGCACGCCGCCGTCACCACCGTCACCGTGCACACCCCCTACCGGCGGCGCGGGCTGCTGAGCCGGATGATGCGCCGCCAGCTCGACGACTGCGTGCGCCGCGGCGAGCCCGTGGCCACCCTGTGGGCCTCGGAGGCCGTCATCTACGGCCGCTTCGGCTTCGCGCCGGCGATCCCGCGGCGCGGGCTGCAGGGACGCACCCGCGACCTCGGCTTCCTGCCCGACGTCCGCACCAGCGGCTCGGTCGCCGAGCTCGACCGCGAGCAGTACGAGGCGGTCGCGCGCCGGCTGCACCCCGTCCTGGCCGCCGAGCGGCCCGGCACGATGTCGCGCGCCGCCGACAACGGCTGGGCGATCGACACCTACGACGCCGAGGACGCCCGGGCCGGCGCCGACCACCTCCGGTTCGTCGTGCACTACGACGACGCGGGCGAGCCCGACGGGTTCGCGTCGTACCGCTTCAAGGACGACCACGACGCCGCCGGGCTGCCCGACGGCGAGGTGCGCGTCGTCGGCCTGTGGGCGGAGGGCGCGGCGTACGCCTCGCTGTGGCGCTACCTGTGCGACATCGACCTCGCGCGCCGGTTCCGGTGGCGCAACGCGGCCGCCGACGAGCCGCTGCGGCTCATGGTCGGCGACCACGACGCGGTGCGCACCGAGGTGCTCGACGGCATCTACCTCCGCGTCGTCGACGTGCCCGCCGCGCTGCGGCTGCGGGCGTACGCCGCCCCCGTCGACGTCGTCGTCGAGGTCAGCGACGCCGTGCTGCCCGACAACGCCGGACGCTGGCGGCTGCGCACCGACGGCCCGGCGGCGTCGACCACGGTCGAGCGCACCGACGACCCGGCCGACCTCGGGCTCGACGTGCTCGCGCTGGGGGCGGCGTACCTCGCCGGCACCTCGCTGGTCGACCTGCACCGCGCCGGCCGCGTCGCCGAGCACACGCCGGGCGCCGTCGCCGCCGCCTCCGCCGCGCTGTCGTGGCACCGCGCCCCCTGGGGACCCGACTCCTTCTGAGCGGCGTGAGGATCAGCGCTCCTCGCGGAACTCCACGTGGCGACGCACGACCGGGTCGTACTTGCGCACCACGAGCCGGTCGGGGTCGTTGCGGCTGTTCTTGCGGGTGACGTAGGTGTGGCCGGTGCCGGCGGTGGAGCGGAGCTTCACGACCGGGCGGACGTCGTTGCGTGACATGGGGACCTCTCCTCAGGCAGGATGACAATGATTGTCATCATAGGAACGAGAGGACCCCCGTGCGCATTCCCGTCGTCCTGGTCACCGGCGTCGACCCCGAGGCGATGGCCTCCACGATGGTCGGGCTGCAGTTCGACCTGCCGGACGCTGTCGCCGTCCAGCACCACATCGATGTCGGGAGCAGCACGCTGCGCCGCGTCGTCAGCGACCTCGACGGCGTCGTCGAGGTCGAGGAGATCGACCTCGAGCACGCGTGCGTGAGCTGCGCCCTGCGCCAGGACGTGCTGCCCACGCTGGAGCGGCTGGCGGCCTCCGGCCGGTGGCGCAGCATCGTGGCCCACCTCCCCGTCGGCGCCGAGGCCCGGCAGGTCTGCCACGTCCTGGCCCACGACACCGTCCTCGCGCGGCGGCTGCGCGTCGCCGCGGTCGTCGCCGTCGCGGGCGCCTCGGTCGAGGCCGACCTGCTCGGCGACGACCTGCTCGCCGAGCGCGGGCTGCACAGCTCCGACGACGACCGCCGCGGCGTCGGCGAGGTCGAGGCCGCCCAGGTCGAGCACGCGGACCTCGTCGTCGTGCACGGCGACGCCGGGCCCGCGGGCACCGAGCTGCTGCAGGCGCTCGCCCGCCCCGGCGTCGAGGTCGCGGCCGGGGTCGCCCGGGTCGACGGCGCCACCCTGGTGCGCGGGCTGCACCAGCACGACCGCACGCTCGACTGGGTGGCCCCCGTGCGTCGTACGCCGCTGCCCCGCGCGCGGTTCGAGCACGTCTGGCGCCTCGACCTCGTCTCGGCCCTGCCCTTCCACCCCGACCGGCTGCTGGCCGACCTCGCCGCGGTCGGCGGCGGCCCGCACCGCTCGCGCGGGTGCTTCTGGCTGCCGACCCGGCCCGGCCGCGTCTGCACCTGGGACGGCTGCGGCGGCCAGCTCAGCATCGGCGACACCGAGGCCTGGGGGCGCCGTACGCCGCAGACCCGCGTGGTGGTCGTCGGCCTGGGCGACCCGCCGTACGCCCTGGCCGACGCGTTCCGCTCGATGCTGCTGCGCCCCGACGAGCTGCGGCTGTCGTGGTCGACGCCCGTCGACGGCCTCGAGCCCTGGCTCGGCCCGCTGCCCGAGCGCGCCGGCTGAGCCGTCAGCGAGCGGCTCGGCCCCGCACCAGCGCGGCGGCGGGTCGGGCAACCGCGGCGACGCCCCAGGCCAGCGCGACCACGGTGCGCGGCCGCCGTACGCCGCGCCGCTCCAGCGCCGCGACCGCCCACTCCTCGAGCCGCTTGCCGCCGACGACGGCGGCGGGCAGGGCGAGCACCGAGGCGGCCACCGCGGCCGGGCCTACGGCGGTGGCGGCGTCGCCGAGGTGGGCTCCGGTGTCGTCGGAGGCGTGCTCCCACGCGGGGCGCCGCGACTCGCGCGTGGCCCAGAGGGCGGCCGCGCTCGCGGCTGCCACCCCGGCGCGCGCCAGGCGCTGCCCGGTGCGACCGGAGACGTAGTCGGGCACCGCCGTCCAGGCCGCGGTCGTGGCGGCCATCGCCAGCAGCTCGAGCGGACGGTCCGGTGCGTCGGTCACCGGGACAACCTAGGCGCACCCCGGTGACGACCGCCGCCGCTGCCTAGGCTGGAGCGGTGAGCACCGACGCCGTGTCCCGGATGCAGGTCGCCCGTCGCGCCGACGTGCCGCCGTTCTTCGTCATGGACCTGCTCGCCGCCGCCCAGCGGCGACAGCAGACCCACGGCGACCTCGTCGACTGCGTGGCCGGCCAGCCGTCGACGCCCGCCCCCCGGGCGGTGCGCGAGGAGGCCAAGCGGCTGCTCGACGAGGACCGGCTCGGCTACACCGTCGCCACGGGGGTGCCCAAGCTGCGCGCCGCCGTCGCCGAGCACCACCGTCGCGCGAGCGGCATCGACGTCGGCCCCGACGACGTGGTCGGCACGACCGGGTCGAGCGGCGGCTTCCTGCTGGCCTTCCTCGCCTCCTTCGAGCCCGGCGACCGCGTGGTCATGGCCCGCCCCGGCTACCCCTGCTACCGCAACGTGCTGGCCGCGCTCGGGGTCGAGGTGGTGGAGGTCGACTGCGGGCCCGAGACCCGGTTCCAGCCGACCGTCGAGGTGCTCGAGCAGGTGGAGGGCCCGGTGCACGGGCTGGTGGTCGCCTCCCCGGCCAACCCGACCGGCACGATGCTGCCGCCCGACGAGCTGGCCCGGCTCGCCCGCTGGTGCGAGGAGCACGGCGTGCGACTGGTCAGCGACGAGATCTACCACGGCATCACCTACGGCCAGCCGACCTCCAGCGCCTGGCAGACCTCGCGCACGGGGATCGTCTTCGGCTCGTTCAGCAAGTACTTCTCCATGACCGGCTGGCGGCTCGGCTGGATGCTGGTGCCGGAGGACCTCCGCCGTCCTGTCGAGGTGCTCACCGGCAACTTCACGATCTGCCCACCGGTGCTCTCGCAGCGCGCCGCGGTCGCCGCCTTCACCCCGGAGTCCTACGCCGAGCTCGACGGCCACGTCGCCCGCTACGCCGCCAACCGCGCGCTGCTCCTCGACCGCCTGCCGGCGATGGGGATCGACCGGCTGGCCCCCGCCGACGGCGCGTTCTACGTCTACGCCGACGTCGGCCACCTCACCGACGACTCCCACGGCTGGTGCCACCGGCTGCTCGACGAGACCGGCGTCGCGACCGCGCCCGGCATCGACTTCGACACGCGGCGCGGCCGCGACTTCGTGCGCCTCTCCTTCGCCGGCTCCCACGACTCCCTCGTCGAGGGCCTCGACCGGCTCGAGGCCTGGTTGGGGTGACCGGGCGGTCCCCGATGCGTGCACCAGCCCTCGGCCACCATCCGGTCGTGGCGGCGAGCGTCACGGGGCTGGGCGGCACGGTCGCCGTGCCAGGCGCACGAGTCGGCCTCGGGGACGATCCGCAGGTCCGGGGGGCGTAGACGCCTGTCGGGGGCAGTGACTAGCGTCACAGGCCTACTCGGAGGAGACACACCCATGACCGACGCCCCCACCCACGACGCGTCCCGCGCGGCCGCCCTCAGCCGTCGCGCCATGCTGCTCGGCACCGGCTCGGCCGGCCTGGCCATCGGCCTGTCGGGACGCGCCGACGCCCTCTACACGGCGATGCCCGCCGCCGGACGTCGTGGCCCCACCAAGGGCTACGGCCCGCTCGTGCGCGACCCCCGCGGCATCCTCGACCTGCCGCGCGGCTTCTCCTACCGCATCCTGTCGCGCGAGGGCCGGCCGATGCGCTCGGGCGGCGGCCCCGTGCCCAGCAACCACGACGGCATGGGCAGCTTCGAGAACAAGCGGGGCGGCGGCTTCCGGCTGGTGCGCAACCACGAGGTCTACCCCGACGCGGAGTTCCGCGTGCCGACGGCCGGGCTGAGGACGACCTACGACCCGGGCGCCGGCGGCGGCACCACCAACCTCGCGCTGAGGAGCGACCTGACGGTGCGCGAGGAGTACGTCAGCCTCGGCGGCACGGCCATCAACTGCTCCGGCGGCATCACCCCGTGGGGCACGTGGCTGACCTGCGAGGAGACCGAGGACCGCACCGGCACCAACGGCTACACCAAGGACCACGGCTGGATCTTCGAGGTCGACCCCTACGACAACCGGCGCAACGCCGACCCGGTGCCGCTGACCGACATGGGCCGCTTCATGCACGAGGCGGTCGCGATCGACCCGCGCACGGGCATCGCCTACGAGACCGAGGACGCCTTCTCGGGAGCCCCGCTCGGCAGCTACTACCGCTTCCTGCCCCGCAAGCCCAGGGGCGGCTACGGGTCGCTGCGCGCCGGTGGCACGCTGCAGGCGCTCCACGTCCCGGGGCTGGAGGACCTCAGCACCGTCCGCACGGCCGGCACGACGTTCCGCGGCATCCGGTGGCTCGACGTGCCCGACCCGACGGCGGCGACCGACCCGACGCGCGCCCAGGACTACCCCAAGCCGATCACCCGCGGGCAGAAGCTCGAGGGCGCGTGGTGGGGGGCGGCCGACGCCTCCGCCTACTTCGTGTCGAGCTTCGCCCGCCCGAAGGACGGCTCGGCCGACAGCCACGACGGCCAGGTGTGGCGCTACGACACCCGGCGCAACACCCTGACGCTGGAGCTGATCTTCGTCGGCACCGACGCCGACGACGTCTACGAGTGCCCCGACAACATCTGCGTCTCGCCGTACGGCGGCCTGATGATCTGCGAGGACTCCGACGGCGAGAACTACATGCTCGGCACCACCGCCAGGGGCGAGCCGTTCGTCTTCGCCCGCAACCGGCAGACGACCACGCCGGGCAACACCGGCGAGCTGTCGGGCGTCTCGTTCTCACCCGACGGCCGGGTGATGTTCTTCAACGTCTACGACCCCGGCACCACCTTCGCCGTCACCGGCCCCTGGCGCCGCCGCGGCGGACGCCGCCGCGGGAGGCGCTGACCCGCTCGTCGCACCGCCCCACCCGCGCCCGTCGGGTGGGGCGGTGGCGCGTCCGGGACTACCCCCGCGACCGGCGCTCCAGGAACGCCGTCATCGCCTCCCGGGCGCCGTCGGAGGCGAACAGCCGCGCGCTGAGGTCGCTCATCTCGGCGGCCTGCTCGTCGATGCGGGCCAGCAGCGGCCGGGCGAGCAGCGCCTTGGTCTCGGCGAGCCCCTGCGGGTGCGCCTGGGCGAGGTCGTCGCAGGTCCGCGTCACCTCGGCGTCGAGGTCGGCAGCGGGGACGGCGCGGGTGACCAGGCCCATCGCCACCGCCTCGTCGGCACCGAAGGTGCGGCCGGTCAGGAAGGTGTCGTACGCCGCGCGGCTGGTCAGCCGCGGCAGCACGGTGAGGCTGATGACCGCGGGCGCCAGGCCGAGCCGGCTCTCGGTGAAGGCGAAGGTCACGTCGTCGCCGCACACCACCACGTCGGCGGCCGCGACGATGCCGAGACCCCCGGCCCGCACCGGCCCCCCGAGCCGTACGACGACCGGCTTGCGGTGGGCGACGATGCGCCGCTGCAGCTCGACCAGCGCGGTGGTGCCCTCGGCCATCCCCCCGGCGCCGGCCTCCTTGAGGTCGGCGCCCGAGCAGAACACCCGGTCGGCGCTGCGCAGCACCACCACCTTGGCCGCCTCGCCGTCGGCTCGCTCGAGGGCGTCGAGCAGCTGGGTCACCAGCGCCCGCGACAGGGCGTTGCGGTTGTGCGGCGAGTCGAGGGTGACGGTCACGACGTCGCCCTCGGCGGCGTACCTGACGAGCTCGTCGGTCATCAGGCTGGGCCCTCAGTACGACTTCGGCAGGCCGAGGGAGTGCATGCCGACGTAGTTGAGGATCATCTCGCGGGAGACGGGGGCGATGCGGCCGGCGCGGGCGGCGACGAGGAGGCCGGCGACGCCGTACTCCTGGGTGATGCCGTTGCCGCCGTGGGCCTGGACGGCGCGGTCGGCGGCGTCGCAGGCGGCCTCGGCGGCGGCGTACTTGGCCATGTTCGCGGCCTCGCCCGCCTCGGCGTCGAGCCCGGCGTCGTAGAGGGCTGCGGCCTTCTGCGTCATCAGCCGGGCCAGCTCGATCTCGATCTTGCTCTGCGCGAGCGGGTGGGCGAGGCCCTGGTGGGTGCCGATGGGGACGCCCCAGATCTCGCGCTCCTTGACGTAGGCCGCCGCCTTGTCGAGGGCGAAGCGCGCGAGGCCGGTCGAGAACGAGGCCGCCATGATGCGCTCGGGGTTGAGCCCGGCGAAGAGCTGCTCGAGCCCGCCGTCCTCGTTGCCGACGACCGCGTCGGCGGGCAGCCGGACGTCGTCGAGGTAGACCTGGAACTGCCGCTCCGGGCTGACGATCTCCATCGGGATCGGGTGGGCCTCGAAGCCCGGCGCGTCGGTCGGCACGACGAAGAGCACCGGCTTGACCCGGCCGCTGCCGTCGTCGGTGACCCGGGCGACGACCAGGACGTGGTCGGCCTCGTCGATGCCGGAGATCCAGACCTTGCGGCCGTTGAGCACCCACTCGTCGCCGTCCTTGCGGCCGGTGGTGGTGATCTTGTGGGTGTTGGTGCCGGCGTCGGGCTCGGTGATGGCGAAGGCCATGGTGCCGGTGCCGTCGCAGATGCCGGGCAGCCACGTCTGCTTCTGGGTCTCGGTGCCGTAGCGGCTGATGATGGTGCCGCAGATCGCCGGGCTGACGACCATGAGCAGCAGCGGGCAGCCCTGGGCGGCCAGCTCCTCGCAGACGGCCGCGGTGTCGCCGATGCCGCCGCCCCCGCCGCCGTACTCCTCCGGGACGTTGGTGCCGAGGAAGCCCTGCTTGCCGATCTCGAGCCACAGCTCGGTGGTCTTCTCGCCGGCGCGGGCCTTCTCGGTGAAGTACTCCCGCCCGTACGCCGACGCCAGCTTGGCGACCTCGCGCCGCAGCGCCTGGCGCTCCTCGGACTCGGTGTAGGTGGTCATGCGGGTTCTCCTTCGTCGTCGCTGGTCGAGCCTGTCGAGACCACGGCGAGCACGTCGCCGGCGGCCACCTGGGTGCCGACGGCGGCGAGGTCACCGACCGTGCCGTCGCCGGGGGCGCGGATGGTGTGCTGCATCTTCATCGCCTCCAGGACGACGACGGGGTCGCCGGCCGCGACCGTCGCGCCGTCGGCGACGGGCACGGCGACGACGGTGCCGGGCATCGGGGCGAGCAGCGAGCCCTCCGCGACGGCGTCGGCCGGGTCGGTGAAGCGCGGCAGCAGCCGCAGCGCCAGGTGGCCGGCGCCGGAGTCGACGTCGACCCGGTCGCCCGCCGTGGCCACCGCGAAGCGGCGTCGCCGGCCGGCGTGGTCGACGGTGACGACCCAGTCGTCCGGGCCCCCCTCGACCGCGACCGCCCGGGCACCGTCGACCTCGCCGTGCCGGTCGGCCGACGTCGAGCCGTCGCGACCACCGAGCCAGTCGACGTCGACCCGGGTGCCGGCGACCTCGAACGACGTCGTCTGCGGCGCCGAGACCACGTTGCGCCACCCCGTCGGCACGCCGGGCTGCACCGGCCGCAGCGACGCAGCCCGCTCGGTGACGGCGACGGCGGCCGCGAAGAGCCCGAGGCCCTGCTCGACGGCGGTGCCCGGCAGCGCCCCGAGGTCGAGGTCGTGCTCGGCCAGGAAGGCCGTGCTGACCTCCCCGGCCAGGAAGGCCGGGTGACGCAGCACCGCGAGCAGCTGGTCGCGGTTGGTCGTCAGCCCGTGGATCCGGGCCCGGGAGAGCACGCCGGCCAGTCGTCGGGCCGCCTGCTCGCGGGTCGGGGCGTGCGCGACGACCTTGGCGAGCATGGCGTCGTAGTGGGTCGAGACCTCGGTGCCGCTGACGAAGCCCGCGTCGACCCGGACCCCGTCGCCCGCCGGCACCTCGAAGCGGGTCAGCAGCCCCGACTGCGGCTGGTAGTCGGCCGCCGGGTCCTCGGCGTAGAGCCGCACCTCGATCGCGTGGCCGCGCGCCGGGGTGGCGACAGCCACCGGGGTGCCCTCGGCCGCGGCGAGCTGCGCCGCCACGAGGTCGACCCCGTGGACGGCCTCGGTGACGGGGTGCTCGACCTGGAGCCGGGTGTTCATCTCGAGGAAGAAGAACCGCTCGGACGCCTCGTCGTAGAGGAACTCGACGGTGCCCGCGCCGCGGTAGTCGATCGCCGCGGCGGCGGACTCCGCCGCCTCGTGCAGCGCCGCGCGCACGCCGTCGGGCAGGCCCGGCGCGGGCGCCTCCTCGACCACCTTCTGGTGGCGCCGCTGCAGCGAGCAGTCGCGGTCACCGACCACGGTGGTGCCGACGACCTGCACCTCGACGTGCCGGCCGCGCTCGACGTAGGTCTCCACGAAGACGGTGCCGTCGCCGAACGCCGACGCCGCCTCGGCCTCCGCGCCGGCCACCGCGTCGGCCAGCTGCCCGAGGGTGCGTACGACGCGCATCCCGCGCCCGCCGCCCCCGGCGCTCGCCTTCACCAGCACCGGCAGGTCGGACTCGGTGACGGTCGAGGGGTCGAGGTTGGTCAGCACGGGGACGCCGGCGGCCTCCATGAGCTTCTTGGCCTCGACCTTGGAGCCCATCTGCTCGATGGACCCCGGCGTCGGGCCGACCCAGGTCAGCCCGGCGGCCTCGACGGCGCGCGCGAAGTCGGCGCTCTCGGAGAGGAAGCCGTAGCCCGGGTGCACCGCGTCGGCCCCCGCGGCGAGCGCCGCCTCGACGACGAGGTCGGCCCGCAGGTAGGTCTCGGCCGGCGTCACGCCGGGCAGCCGCACCGCGACGTCGGCCTCGGCGACGTACGGCAGGCCCGCGTCGGCGTCGGAGTGCACGGCGACGGTGCCGATGCCCAGGTCGCGGCAGGTGCGGAACACCCGGCCCGCGATCTCGGCGCGGTTGGCGACGAGCAGTCGTGCGATCACGGCCGGAACACCCCGTATCCCCGGGCGCCCGACCAGGTCGAGCGGCTGATCACCGACAGGCAGATGCCGAGCACGGTGCGGGTGTCGCGGGGGTCGATGACGCCGTCGTCGTAGAGCATCCCCGACAGGAAGTACGGCAACGACTGCTCCTCCACCATCTGCTCGACGAGCTCGCGCATGCCCTTGTCGCCCTCCTCGTCGTACGCCGCTCCCTTGGCCTCGGCGGCGGCCCGGGCGACGATGCTGAGCACGCCGGCGAGCTGCGCGGGACCCATCACGGCGCTCTTGGCGCTGGGCCAGGTGAACAGATAGCGGGGGTCGAAGGCGCGGCCGTTCATGCCGTAGTTGCCGGCGCCGTAGGACGCCCCCAGGATCACCGTCAGGTGGGGCACGGAGGAGTTGGAGACGGCGTTGATCATCTGCGCGCCGTGCTTGATGATGCCGCCCTGCTCGTACTCCGCGCCGACCATGAAGCCGGTGGTGTTGTGCAGGAACAGCAGCGGTGTGTCGACCTGGTTGGCGAGCTGGATGAACTGCGTGGCCTTCTGCGCCTCCTCGCTGAACAGCACGCCCTGGGCGTTGGCGAGGATGCCGATCGGGTGGCCGTGCAGCCGGGCCCAGCCGGTGACGAGCGAGGAGCCGTAGAGCGGCTTGAACTCGTCGAACGGCACGCCGTTGCCCTCGCTCACCCCGTCGACGACCAGCTCGATGACCTCGCGCGGGTCGAACGGCTCCTTGAGGTCCTGCGGCACCAGGTCGAGCAGCGCCTCCGGGTCGCCGGCCGGCTCGGCGTACGCCTGCCGGCTCCTGGTCTCGACACGCTCGACCGACGACCGCGTCAGCCCGCTAGCCTCCTGAGGTGCGAGCGTGCTGCCCCCCGCTCCCTGACGTGCGAGCGTGCTGCCCCCCGCTCCCTGAGGTGCGAGCGTGCTGCCCCCCGCTCCCTGAGGTGCGAGCGCAGCGAGCCTCGAAGGGCGCCGCTCGCGGTTGAGCCGGGCCACGATGCGCCGGCCGATCCGGATGGCGTCGTGCTCGTCGACGGCGAGGTGGTCGGCGAGGCCGGAGACCCGGGCGTGCATCTCGGCACCGCCGAGCGACTCGTCGTCGGACTCCTCGCCGGTCGCCATCTTGACCAGGGGCGGGCCGCCGAGGAAGACCTTGGCCTGCTCCTTGACCATCACCGTGTAGTCGCTCATGCCGGGGATGTAGGCACCACCGGCCGTGGAGTTGCCGAAGACCAGCGCGATCGTCGGCTGCTTGCGCGCGCTGGCGCGGGTGATGTCGCGGAAGGTCCTGCCGCCGGGGATGAAGATCTCCTTCTGGGTCGGCAGGTCGGCCCCACCCGACTCGACCAGCGCGATGGTCGGCAGGTCGTTCTCCTCGGCGATCTGCCCCGCTCGGAACGCCTTCTTGACCGTCCAGGGGTTGCTGGCGCCGCCCTTGACCGTCGGGTCGTTGGCGGTGATGACGCACTCGACGCCCTCGACCACGCCGATGCCGGTGACGATGCTGGCGCCGACGGTGAAGTCGGAGCCCCACCCGGCGAGCGGGCTCAGCTCGAGGAAGGCCGAGCCGGGGTCGACGAGCAGCTCGATGCGCTCGCGCGGGAGCAGCTTGCCGCGGTCGTGGTGGCGGGCGACGTACTTCTCCCCGCCGCCGGCCACCGCCTTGGCGTGCTCGGCGTCGAGGGCGGCGATCTTCTCCAGCGCCGCCTCGCGGTTGCCGACCTTCTCGTCGGTCGAGCCTGTCGAGACCGCGGTCACTTCTCGAGCACCGCCTTCATCCGCTCCAGCGTCGTACGCATGCCGCGCCGGTTGGTGCGGCCGCGCAGGCGGCCGAGCACCAGCCAGTAGAGCCGGAACGGCAGCAGCGGCTCCATCCGGAAGTACTCCGTGACCCGCGTGCCCGACCCCTCCGGCTCGAGCCGGTAGCCCCAGTTGTTGACGGTCACGCTGTCGGTGCCGACGCGGAACTCGAAGTGCCGCTCGGGCTCGCACACCGTGACGGTGCACCCGGTCCAGTACGTCGGACCCACGCCGTTGCGCTTGACGTGGCCCTTGAAGGTCGCGCCGACCTCGGGCCCGGTCGAGCCGCGGGTCCAGCGTGCCTCGAAGGTCTCGGGGGAGAACTCCCCGATGCGGGTGACGTCGCTGACCAGCGCCCACACCTCGGCGGGCGGTGCGTTGACGGCCAGCGAGACGGAGTCGGACGGGTCGGGCAGCAGGCTCATGCGGTGTACCCCAACAGCTTGGCGGACAGGTCGGTGAGCACCTCGGTGGCGCCGCCGCCGATGCCGAGGATGCGGGAGTCGCGGTAGTGCCGCTCGACCTCTGTGCCGTGCATGTAGCCGGCCCCGCCGAAGAGCTGCACCGCGCGGTCGACGACGTGGTCACAGGCCTCGACCGCGGTCTGCTTGGCCAGGCACGCGAGGGCGATGACCTCCTCGCCGCCGTCGTGGCGGCGGGCGACGTCGCGGGTGTAGGTGCGGGCGACGTCGACCTGCCGGTGCATCTCGACCAGCTGGTGCTGCACCACCTGGCGGCTGGCGAGCGGCCGGCCGAAGGTCTGGCGCTCCTTCGCGTACGCCGCTGCGAGCGCGAGCGAGCGGGCCGCGATGCCGTAGGCGTGCACCGCGAGGGCGACGCGCTCGACGACGAACTGCTGGGCGATCTGGTAGAAGCCCGAGCCCTCCTCGCCGACGAGGTTCGCGACCGGCACCCGCACGCCGTCGTAGCCGAGCTCGGCGGTGTCGGAGCAGTGCCAGCCCAGCTTGCGCAGCGAGCGGTCGACGGTGAAGCCGGGCGTGCCCTTCTCGACGACCAGCAGGCTGACGCCGCCGTGGCCGGGCCCGCCGGTGCGGACGGCGGTGGTGACGAAGTCGGCCCGCACGCCGCTGGTGATGTAGGTCTTGGCGCCGTCGACGACGTAGTGGTCACCGTCCCTGACCGCGCGGGTCGTGATGCCGGCGACGTCCGAGCCGCCGCCGGGCTCGGTGACCGCGAGCGAGCCGATCTTCTCCCCCGCCAGCGCGGGCCGCACGAAGGTGTCGACCTGGTCGGGCGTACCGCGGGCGGCGAGGTGGGGCAGCGCGATGCCGCTGGTGAACAACCCGGCGGCCAGCCCCGACGAGCCGCCCGCCTCGAAGAACGCCTCCTGCATCGCCACGGAGTCGAGGAGCGTGCCGCCCTGCCCGCCGACCTCCTCGGCGAACCCGAGGCCCAGCAGCCCGGCCTTGGCCGCGGCGAGGTGGAGCTCGCGCGGGATCTCGCCCGCGTCCTCCCACTCCTGCAGGTGGGGCGCGACCTCGCGGGCCACGAAGGCCCGGGTCGCGTCCTGCAGCGCGAGCTGCTCGGGGGTCCAGCCGGTCTGCGTCACAGGAGCTCCTCGGGGACGTCGACGTACCTCGACCGCAGCCACTCGCCGAGGCCCTTGGCCTGCGGGTCGAACCTCGTGCCCGCCGCGACGCCGTCGCCGAGCAGGCCGTGCAGCACGACGTTGAGGCCGTGCAGGTGGGGCAGGTGGTGCACCTCGACCTCGAGGTCGGCCGCCTCGGGCAGCAGCTCGCGCACCCGGTCGGGGGTGAGGAGGCCGAGCAGCCAGTCGGTCGCCTCCGGCCGCCGCGCCCACACGCCCACGTTGGCGTCGCCCCCCTTGTCGCCCGACCGCGCGTGCGCGACCAGCCCGAGCGGGGCTCGGCGGGTGGACCCGACTGCGGGCTGGTCGAGGTGCGAGGGCCCCTGGGCCCGAGAGCGGTCACCGGCCTCCCCCGCTCCCTGAGGAGCCGAG
The DNA here is from genome assembly GCF_054777915.1 of Nocardioides marmoraquaticus. Classification (NCBI taxonomy): domain Bacteria; kingdom Bacillati; phylum Actinomycetota; class Actinomycetes; order Propionibacteriales; family Nocardioidaceae; genus Nocardioides; species Nocardioides marmoraquaticus. The sequence goes on from NZ_BAAHAA010000001.1 coordinate 150,354, forward strand.
GGACGAGGCGTCACGAAGGGGGCCCGAGAGCGGTCACCGGCCTCCCCCGCTCCCTGAGGAGCCGAGGAACGAGGCGTCACGAAGGGCGGGTCCGCCACCACCTCCACCGACCCGTCGGGCAGGTGGACGGTGTGGGTGACGAGCGACCGGTCGACGTACGCCGCGCGGTAGACGCCGTACGGCGTGGCGCGGCCGGGCGGGGCGGTCATGGTGAAGCCGGGGTAGGAGCCGAGGGCGAGCTCGACGACGGCGCCGGAGAACGCGCGGTCGACGACGGCCTGGTCGGCGTCCTTGACGGTGCAGCGCAGCAGCACCGACGCCGACTCCTCGGTGGCGGCGTCGGCAGCGGGCGCGGAGACCGGCGACCAGGTGACCGACGACGCGCGCAACCGGGGGGTGAGCTGCTCACGGACCCACGCCGCCTTCTCGGGCACGTCGAGACCGGTCAGCACGAGCTCGACGCTGTTGCGCCAGCCGCCCAGCTCGTTGACGCAGACCTTCAGCTGCTCGGGGGGCGCGAGACCACGCACGGGGGCGATCGCCACCCGGTCGGGGCCCTGCTGGGAGAGCCGCACCGAGTCGAGGTCGACCGAGGCGTCGGGGCCGAGGTAGACGGCCGACTGCACCTCGTAGAGCAGCTGCGCGGTGACGGTGTCGACGGTGACCGCGCCGCCGGTGCCGTCGTGCTTGGTGATGACCGACGAGCCGTCGGCCGCGACCTCGGCGACGGGGAAGCCCAGCGGCTGCGCAGCGCACGGCAGGTCGAGGAAGCCGGAGAAGTTGCCGCCGGTGGCCTGGGTGCCGCACTCGACGACGTGGCCCGCGACCATCGCGCCGGCGAGGGCGTCGTGGTCGCCGGGCTGCCAGCCGTGGTGCCAGGCGGCAGCGCCGACCACGAGCGAGGCGTCGGTGACGCGGCCGGTGACGACCACGTCGGCACCCGCGCCGAGGGCCCGGGCGATGCCGAAGCCGCCGAGGTAGGCGTTGGCGGTGAGGGCGCCGTCCCAGCCGAGCTCGGCCGCGCGCGGCTGCAGGTCGTCGCCGTCGACCCAGGCGACCGCGGGGTCGAGCCCCAGCCCGCGGGCGACCTCGCCGAGGGCGTCGACGAGCCCGCCGGGGTTGAGGCCGCCGGCGTTCGTGACCACTCGCACCCCGCGCTCGAGCACCTCGCCGAGGCAGTCCTCGAGCTGGCGCAGGTGGGTGCGGGCGTAGCCGAGCGCGGTGTCGCGCATGCGGTCCTTGCCCAGGATGAGCATGGTCAGCTCGGCGAGGTAGTCGCCCGTGACGACGTCGAGCGGCCCGCCCGTGACCACCTCGCGCAGTGCCGAGAGCCGGTCGCCGTAGAAGCCGGAGCAGTTGCCGACGCGGAGGGACGCTCGCTGAGGAGGTCGCTCTGCGGACGTCTCGAAGGGCCCCGCCGTCACGGCCGTCCCCCCACCGGAGCGCGGCCCTCGCCGGGCGGGCCGGCGAAGCACTGCGCCAGGTCGAGCCAGCGGTCGGCACCCTCGCCCTCGGCGACGAGGTCGAGGTCGTCGCGGTGGCGACGCTGGGTGACGCGCAGGCAGAAGTCGTACGCCGGCCCGCTCACCCGCTCCGTCGCGTCGTCAGGGCCCCAGGTCCAGGTCTCGCCCGACGGCGCGACGAGCTCGACCCGCGGCTCGGCCGCAGGCTTCTCCAGGCCGTGCGCGGAGAAGGCGAAGCCCCGGGTGCGCACCCCGATGTGGGCCACGTGGCGGATCCGGTCGGTCGGCTCGACGGTCACGCCCAGCGCCTCGGCGACGTCGACGCCGTGGGCCCAGGTCTCCATGAACCGCGCGGTCGCCATCGACGTCGGGCTCATCGGCGGGCCGAACCACGGCAGCCGCTCGCCCTCCGGCACCGCCCGGAGCGCGTCGGCCAGCCTGACGCGGCCCCGCGACCAGCGCTCGAGCAGGTCGGGGTCGGAGGAGCCCTCGCGGGCGAGCCGGTCGACGAACCCGTCGGGGTCGGCGATCGCCTGCAGCACGAGGTCGTCCCACGCGGCCTTGTCGCCGCCGGCCGCCTGGGCGGCATACGTCGCGGCGGTGTCGGTCCAGGCGAGGTGGGCCACCTGGGCGCCGACGTCCCACCCGGCGGCCGGGGTCGGCGTACGCAGGTCGGCACCGGCCACCGCGCCCTCGAGCCACGCGGACTCGGCGTCGAGGTCGGCCAGGACGGTGTCGAGCGTGCTCATGCCGCGAGCTCCTCGTCGAGGGTGTGCGCCCACGCCGCGAGGATGCGACGGCGGCGGGCGGTGTCGTCGGTCAGCGTCGCGGCGAGGCCGAGCCCGCGCACGAGGTCGAGCGTGGCCTGCACGAGCTCGCGCACCCGGGCGCGCGACTCGTCGACGCCGAGCGCCTCGACCGCGATCCGGTGGGTGTCGCGGCCGACGCGCTGCTCCAGCGGCGCGACAGCGGCGTGCAGCTCGGGATCGGTGCGGGCCGCGACCCACAGCTCCAGCGCGGCCGCGAAGACCGGCGAGGTGAAGTGCTCGGCGAGCATGTCGAGCACCGCCCGCGTACGACGCTTGCCTCGCGGCAGCCGCTCGGCGGCCCGGCGCAGCTCGTCGCCGCGCACCTCGCTGAGGTGGGCGACGGCGGCGAGGACCAGGTCGTTCTTGGTCGGGAAGTGGTGCAGCTGAGCGCCGCGGCTCACCCCGGCGCGCTGCGAGACCAGCGTGGTCGACGTGCCGCTCCAGCCCCGCTCGACCAGGCACTCGACCGTGGCCTCGAGGAGCCGCTGGCGCATGGCGCGGGTGCGCTCCTCCTGGGGCACCCGGATCGCCGTCACGCGGTGATCGTGTCCCAGTGACTTACAAACAGTCAAGCCTGCTTGTAAGTTTCAGCGGCCGGACGCGACGTAGTGGTCTTGGACCTCGGCAGCGGTGAGCACGTCGGTGTAGACGGCGATCTCGTCGAGGTCGCCGCGGAAGGTGTTGTCGGGGTTGCCGTTCCACAGCAGCGGGATGGCGAAGGTGGAGCGGCCGGCGTCCCAGTAGCCGGTGGTGCTGCCGGTGACGGCAGAGCTCGTGGCGACGAGCTGGCCGTCGACGTAGAGCCGGGCGCGCTGGTTGCTGGGGTTGCCGGTGCTGGAGTTGGTGTAGACGACGTGGTGCCACTGGCCGTCGTTGACCCGGGGGCCGGCGACGCGCAGCGACCCTTGCCGGCCGAACCGGACGGCGCCGTCGGTCCCGAGGTAGAGCGCCCGGTCGATGACGCCGGTGTTGGCCGCCGAGGTGAGGGCCACGAGTGGCCCCCCGGCCGTGCTGGTGGTGCGCACCCAGGTCTCGACGCTGAAGTTCGCGCTGACGCTGGCCACGGAGCCGGACGACAGCACGACGCCACCCTCGAAGCCCGCGGCGGTGGCGCCGGGCTCGCCGACCAGGGCGCCGTCGCGACCGAAGACCACGCCGCCGTCGGCGGTCGCATTGCGGTTGTTGCCCGAGGCGTCGGCTACGAACCCGCCCGCCGCCTCGTTGAGCCGCCAGAAGAACGACGGCGCGTCGCCGAGGACGGCGTCGCGATAGGGGTAGAACTGCCCGCCCGCGGAGAACGAGCTCGCGGGGGTCGCGGGCTTCGCCGAGAAGGCGGCGTACGACCCCGGGACCGCGGTGACGACCAGGGCGGTCGCCATGGTGAGGGTGACGGCGGCACCGGCGCGGCGTGCGCGCCGGCCCCGGGCACGGACACGGCGCGCGGGGCGGTGAGGGCCCCCTGCGCTGGTGCCGGTGCCGCCGCCACGACGGGAGTCGTCCATGGTGCGCGGGGTCCGGGGCCGGAACGACCCCAGGACCGCCCCGGTCAGGACGACGAGAGCGAGGCCGACCGGGGCCAGCTGGCCGACGGAGAGCCAGTGGGCGGGCAGGCCGACGTAGGGGACGCGCAGGACGCCGGCGCCGAGCACGTCGCTGTCGGGCACCGGGCTGGAGTCGGCGTCCGGGTTGGCGTCGCCCTTCGTGACGACCATGCCGTCCTCGTCGCGCTCCACCATGCGGTGGGTGCGGGTCTTGCCGGGCTTGTCGGGGTCGACGGAGGTGAGGACCGTGCCCCGGCCGATCTCGGAGCCGTCGACGGGTCGGGTGACGACGACGTCGCCGGTGTGGATGCTGGGCTCCATCGAGCCCGACATGATCACGCGCGGGGTCCAGCCGACGGCCAGCGGCAGGACGGCGAGGACGAGCATGGTGAGGACGAGGGTGAGCAGGCTCCGGCAGGCCGAGACCCGGGCGACGGTGCGCCAGGGAAGCGCCTCCCAGCCGGCGTCGGGCGCCGCGGCGACGGTCCGCTCGACGACCGGCGTGGCGGCCGGACCGGCGGGGCTCTCGAGGCGCTGACCGGGGATCCGGACCCCGGTGGCGGGCCCGGTGGCGAGCTCGGTCCGCTGACCGGGGACCCGGTCGACGTGCGAGTGGCGCTGCGACTGCTGCTGCTCGGCCATGGTTCCCCCTCCCGGTCTCGTCGGCCCTGCTGATGACGTGCTGCTCGTGGTGCTGGTGCTGCTGTGCCCGGGTCCCCGGGCCCCGCGGCGGCGACGACCGGTCGTCCCGCGGGGCCCGGGCGCAGACCGGGCGGGGTGGATCAGCTGTTCTGCGCCTCCCAGACCAGCGCGATCGAGGCAGTGCCGCCCTGGGCGGTGTCCGGGGTGTTGTCGGCGAGCTTGTAGGTGACCCGGTAGGTCTTGGTGGCGTTGCCGCCGTTCGGGGCCCAGGCGCCGGCGCCGGTGGAGAAGTCCTGCTTGGTGTTCGAGAAGGCCGTGAGCGAGGAGTCGACGATCGCGGCGCCCTGCGCGGTGAACCCGGTGCAGTCGTTGAACGACCCGCCGGTGCCCTCCTCGACCTTGAGGTTGATGTTGTCGCCCAGGCCCTTGGACTGGGTGTAGCTGCCGGTCTTGGCGTAGAGCTTCACCGTGGACGCGAGCGAGCCGCTCGAGGTCACGACGATGCACTTCGTGCCGGACGCGCCGGGCTTGAGGTTGCCGGCGTTGGTGCCGGTGGTGAACAGCGCCGCGCCGTTGTCGTCGTCGGTCAGGTTGACGGTGCCGGCGGCCCAGTTGCTCACCGGGTTGTCGGTCTTCGCCGAGAAGGCGGAGTAGGACGAGGCCATCACCAGCGCGCCGCTGGCGAGGACGGTGGCCGGGATGGTGGCGGCGGCGACGAAGCGCTTGCTCGTGACGATCGATCGGATGGTCATGGTGGTCTCCCCGTTGGTGTCTGCGGCCGGTCCGGGGTTCGAACCGGTGACACGAGGTTGACCGATCAACCGATCGCGGATCCAGCCGAAAGCGGACATCCAGGCCGAAGTGGGCTAATCGGAGTAGACCGGTCCGGTAGTTCAACCTGCAATCACCTGACATGTCGCGATTCCTATGACAAACGGGCACCACTGTGCGACCCTGCCTTGCCCTTCGGGTACGACCACCTTTGTGACCAGCGACGACGCCGCTCGCGAGACCCGCCCCGACGCCCGCGCGCACCCCGAGACCTACCGGGTGGCGCGGGGGGAGCGGGGGGTGCTGACGGTCGAGCCGTACAAGTCCGAGCTGCTGCCGCTGTGGCGGTTCAGGACGCCCGACCTGGCCCGCGAGAGCGCCGCGGCGATCACCGAGCGGTTCCACGCCTACCTCGCCGAGGGCGACCTGGTGGGCGCCGACATGGCGCGGAAGTTCCTGCAGATGGGCTACACGCGATCGCGGCGCTACGCCAACCACCCCGGCGGCACGAAGTACGACGGCCCGGTCCCGGCCGGCAAGCGGGGGCAGAGCGGCTCGCACGGCCGGCGCGAGCTGCCGCGCGGCCCGGAGGACCCCGTCAAGGCCGAGAGCGCCCGGGTCTTCAAGGCCGCCTGGGACGCCGTCGAGCAGGTCGAGGAGTACGTCGCCCTGCGCGCCGAGCACCGGCGCCGGCACGGCTGAGGCGGGTGGCCGGCACTGCCCTGACAACGGTTCTCACCAGGCGGACGGAGCGTCGTGCCCCGGGGGTATGTTCGGGCGCGTGACGATCCTCGACGACGCCCGCGAGGGCATGGACCCCGACGTCCGCCCCCAGGACGACCTCTTCGGCCACGTCAACGGCCGCTGGCTGGAGACGACGCAGATCCCCGACGACCGGTCCTCGTGGGGCCCGTTCGTCGCCCTGGCCGACCAGGCCGAGCAGCACGTGCGCGCGATCATCGAGGACTGCGCGGCCGGCGAGGTCGAGGGCGACGACGCCCGCAAGATCGGCGACCTCTTCGCCTCGTTCATGGACGAGGAGCGCGTCGAGCGGCTCGGCCACTCCCCCATCGTCCCGCTCCTCGAGCGGGTCGACGCCATCACCGACCTCGCCGGGCTGGCCGCCTTCGTCGGCAGCTTCGAGCGGCGCGGCGGCAGCGGCCTGTTCGGCTCCTTCGTCGACACCGACGACCGGCAGTCCGACCGCTACCTCGTGCAGGTCGGCCAGGGCGGCATCGGCCTGCCCGACGAGAGCTACTACCGCGAGGACAAGCACGCCGAGGTGCGCGACAAGTACGTCGCCTACCTCGAGCGCATCCTGGGCCTGGCCGAGCGCCCCGACCCCGCCGGCACCGCCCGGCGCGTGCTCGACCTCGAGACCCGCATCGCCCGGGGTCACTGGGAGCGCGCCGAGACCCGCGACGTCATCAAGACCTACAACCTGCGCACGCTGGCCGAGCTGCAGGCCGACCTGCCGAGCTTCGACCTCCGCGCCTGGGTGCAGGGCCTCGGCGGCACCGAGGCGACCGTCGCCGAGATGGTCGTCCGCCAGCCCTCGTTCTTCACCCACCTCGAGCAGGTGCTCGCCGAGACCGACCTCGACGACTGGAAGGCCTTCCTGTCGGTGCGCGCCATCCGCACGGCGGCGGCGTACCTCTCGAGCGCCTTCGTGGAGGCCAACTTCGACTTCTACGGCCGCACCCTGTCGGGCACCCCCGAGCTGCGCGCCCGCTGGAAGCGCGGCGTCGCGCTCGTCGAGGGGGCGCTCGGCGAGGCCGTGGGCCGCGAGTACGTCGCCCGCCACTTCCCGCCGCGCAGCAAGGAGCTGATGGACGAGCTGGTGGCCAACCTCATCGAGGCGTACCGGCAGTCCATCACCGACCTCGACTGGATGACCGAGGAGACCAAGAAGCGGGCGCACGACAAGCTCGACACCTTCCTGCCCAAGATCGGCTACCCGGTGAAGTGGCGCGACTACTCGCCCCTCGAGATCAGCGCCGACGACCTGCTGGGCAACGTGCTCGCCTCGACCGCCTACGAGACCGACCGCGAGCTGCGCAAGATCGGCAGCCCGGTCGACCGCGACGAGTGGTTCATGCTCCCGCAGACCGTCAACGCCTACTACAACCCCGGCACCAACGAGATCTGCTTCCCGGCCGGCATCCTGCAGCGGCCGTTCTTCGACGCCGACGCCGACGCCGCGGAGAACTACGGCGGCATCGGCGCCGTGATCGGCCACGAGATCGGCCACGGTTTCGACGACCAGGGCGCGCAGTACGACGGCTCCGGCAACCTCAACGACTGGTGGACCGCCGACGACAAGTCGGCCTTCGAGCAGCGCAGCAAGGCCCTGGTCGAGCAGTACGACGGCTACGAGCCGCGCGACCTGCCCGGCGAGACCGTCAACGGCTCGCTCACCGTCGGCGAGAACATCGGCGACCTCGGCGGCCTCACCATCGGCCTCAAGGCCTACCGGATCGCCCTCGACGGCGAGGAGCCCCCGGTGGTCGACGGCCGCACCGGCGAGCAGCGCCTGTTCATGAACTGGGCCTTCTGCTGGCGCACCAAGCGCCGCACGGAGCTGGCCCAGACCTACCTCGCCACCGACCCCCACTCCCCGCCGGAGTTCCGCGCCAACATCGCCCGCAACCTCACCGAGTTCGTCGAGGCCTTCGACGTCCAGCCCGGCGACGGCCTCTGGCTCGACCCCGCCGACCGCGTCCGCATCTGGTAGCCGCGACCCCTCGCGGGCTCCTCAGGGAGCGAGAACGCATCCGCTCCCTGGGGTGCGAGCGAAGCCGCCGGGCCGAGGAGGTCGCTCTGCGACCCTCTCGCGGTCGAGCCACGAAGGGGCGGCCCCCTTCGTGACACCCGCTCGTCCCTCGCGGGCTCCTCGGGGAGCGAGACCGGACCCGCTCCCTGAGGTGCAAGCGCAGCCGCCGGGCCGAGGAGGTCGCTCTGCGACCGTCTCGAGGTCGAGCCACGAAGGGGCGGCCCCCTTCGTGACACCCGCTCGTCCCTCGCGGGCTCCTCAGGGAGCGAGACCGGACCCGCTCCCTGAGGTGCGAGCGCAGCCGCCGGGCCGAGGAGGTCGCTCTGCGACCCTCTCGAGGTCGAGCCACGAAGGGAGAGCGCCCCTTCGCGACGCCCGCTCGTCCCTCGCGGGCTCCTCAGGGAGCGACAGCCGCGTCGGCAGCCCTCACGTCTCCACGACGAACTCCCCCTCCAGCTCGTCGGCCACGGCACGCGCCAGGGAGCGCTCGTCCTCCTGCATCCCGGCGTAGCGGATGTCCGACGTGCGGCGGTCGACCGACGCGTCGACGGTCGCGACGAAGGCGGCCAGCCGGTCCCGCAGCTGCGGCGACAGGGGGAGCAACGTCTCGAGCTCGCCGAGGTGGGCGTACCCCTCGTCCCAGAGCACGTGGTCGCACCAGTCGTAGAACAGCCTGAGGCGCCGAGGCGGCCGTACGCCGCTCACCGGGACGAAGACGACGTCGCTCCCGTCCGGGGCCGTCATCACGTCGTCGATGTCGTCCGGGTGGTCGCCGCCGGGGCTCGCGACCCAGCGAGCACCGGGCACGAGCGGCGCGCCGCGGGCGCGGCGTCCGCTGGCCACCCACTCGACCTCGGCGCGCATCAGCCACGCCTCACCCGCCGACAGCTCCAGCCACGCGACCGCACCGACGTCGTCGGGGACGGCGTCGTACGCCGTGACGGGGTGGTCGAGCCGCTCGGCGAGCACGTCGACGAGGTCGTCGCGCCACGGGCACGGGTGGCCGACGACGGCGACCGGGCCACGGCCCCGCACCACCTCGACCACGCGCCCGACCAGTGCGGTGCGCTCGACGTCGCTCACGGCTCCGCCCGGCGTGCGACGACCGCGAGGAGCGGGTCGCCGAGGTACGTCCCACCGGGCGTGCGCCGCTCGACCGTCGCCGGCTCGAAGCCTCCGGCCCGGGCGAGGTGGTCGACCACGAGGTCGCACCGTCCGGCGTCGTCGGTGGCCACCCACGCCCGCACCGCCTTGGTCGGGAAGCAGCGGTTCGAGAAGGTGATGACCACCGGCGCCCCCGGTCGCAGCACTCGGGCGACCTCGGCCAGCACGGCGACCGGGTCGACGAGGTAGTCGATCGACACGCAGCACAGCGCCGCGTCGTACGACGCGTCCGCGAACGGCAGCCTCGGGTCGGCGTTGAGGTCGTGCACCACCCGGTCGGTCGCCATCGGGTTGGCGTCGAGCTCCTCGGCGTTGAGCCCCAGCACCGTCAGTCGCTCCGGCGCCTGCCGCAGGTGCGAGACCCACGACGACATCAGGTCGAGCACGTGCCCGCCGACGCCGAGCTCGTCGTACAGCGCCGTGACCGCCGCGATCGCCGCGTCGTCGATGTGGGTCACGAACCGCGGGAACCGGTAGAACTCGGCATCGGGGCTCTCGTCGAACCGGTCGGAGTCACCCATGCCGCCGAGCCTGCCACCCGGTCGGTGGACGGCTCGTCGAGCGACGGGCAGCTCAGCCCACAGCGGCCCGGCGCAGGGTTCCGCACCAGTGCGGTGCTGCGCTGTCACCTGGTGACACCACAGCACCGCGCTGACGGCCTGCGCCGCCCCTCAGCCCAGCTCGGACAGCAGCTCCTGACGCCAGGCCTCGGTCTGGGCGACCTGGTTGAAGGTGAAGACGTGGAGGCCCTCGATGCCGGCGGTGGGCTGGGCGGCCACCGTCGCGCAGTCGCGCAGGAAGCGCTCGCCGGTGAAGCCGCCGGGGGCGGCGAGGCGGGCGAAGGTGCCCTTGTGCTTGGCCAGGAACCGGGTCGACTCGCCCACGCCGATCTTGGTGGCCATCGTCAGCAGCTTGGCCCGGTCGATCGGGCCGGGCATGCCCAGCAACAGCGGCATCGTGATGCCGCGCAGCCGCATCCGGGCGACCCAGTCACGGATCGTGGCCGGGTCGAAGGTCAGGTTGCTGACGACGTGGGTGGCGTGGCGCCGCTTGTCCCACATCGCTTGCACCGTCAGGTCGTCGGTGATGGTGGGGTGGCTCTCGGGGTAGCCGGTGATACCGACGTGGGTGAAGGGGTCCTCGAGCGTCGCGAGGTCCTCGAGCAGGCTGAACGCGTCGACGTAGTCACCGGCGGGCTCGGCGTCGCCGCCGGGCACGAACACCGACGAGATGCCGGCCGCGCGCAGCCGGGCGCGGATGTCGACGAGCTCGGCGCGGTCACGCACCATGCGGGCCGCGAGGTGGGGCACGACGTCGTACCCCTGCCGACCCAGCGCCTCGCTGAGCTCGAGGGTCGCCTCGAGGCCCTTGCCGGGCGAGGCGGTGACGGTGACGGCGACGTCGGTCGGCACCGAGGTGACGACCTTCTCCTCGGTCGTCGCGGTCGGCAGCACCTCGTAGCGGGTGTGCTGCAGCAGTCGCTTCATCGCCGCGTCGCGACCGGCACGACCGGCGCGCTGGCCGCGGCGGGCCAGCGGAGAGGACTTCAGGGTGGACACGTGGCCTCCTCGGGGAGCAGCGACCGGAGGGCGTCGGCGAGCCCGGCGGTCCCGGTGGGTACGACGTGCAGCGGCAGCCCGAGCCGGTCCGCGGCGTCCTGGGCGAGCGGCCGCAGCTCGGCCAGCTCGACCGCGTCGTCGCTCTGCGCGAGCCACACGACGCGGGTGTAGTGCCGGAAGTAGTCGTCCAGCAGCTCGGGGTAGCGGTCGAGCCCCAGCTCCTGCTCGACGGTGCGCGCGAACGAGCGCACCAGGAAGTCGGTGAGCAGGTAGGTGCCCGGCTCGGCCTCCGTCATCGCCTCGACCCGGTCAGCGCCGGCGAAGACGTCGTAGCAGTGCAGCCCCGGGAGCCGGCGCAGCCCCAGCCGGTCGCACACCTCGTCGAGGGCGCCGTAGGTGCCGCAGTCGGCGTAGCCCACCACCACGTGGTCGTACGACGCGGCCAGCTCGCCCGCCAGCCGCTCGACCTCGCCCGCGATGCGCTGCGGCCGGTTGTGCAGCAGCGGCGGCAGCGGGTGCACGTCGAGCTCCCAGCCGTACGCCGCCGCCACCCGCCCCGCGGGCTGCGCCAGCGCCCCGCACGCCACCAGCGCCACCCGCTTCGCCGGTCGAGCGCCCTGCGCTGGTCGAGCACCACCCGCTGGTCGAGCTCGTCGAGACCATCCGATGGTCTCGACAAGCTCGACCGACGAGAGCGGCTCGACCGACGATGCCTGCTCGACCGCCGCGGTCACGACGACGCCCCCGGGAAGGCGAGCTGCTCGACGAAGCGGTCGTTGAAGTCGGCGCGGTCGGACAGCTCGACGTACTCGACCGACTCGAGCAGGGCGTCGGCGCCGGCGCGCTCGCGCTGCGAGAGCAGCACCATCTTCGCGCCCTCGCCGGCGACGTTGCCGGCGGAGACGATCCGCAGCACCGGCAGGGTCGGCACCAGCCCGATCCGCACGGCCGAGGCCGGGGAGAGGTAGGAGCCGAAGGAGCCGGCGAGCAGCACCTGCTGCACGTCACCGTGCGCCAGGCCGAGCTCCTCGAGCAGCAGCGTCCACCCGGTCGCGATCGCGCCCTTGGCGAACTGCAGCTCGCGCACGTCGCGCTGCGAGAGGTAGACGCACTCCTCGACCGGGGTGTCGGCCGCGGGCCGGTGCAGCACGAAGACGCGTTCCTCGCCGACCTTGGCCAGTCGCGGCGCGAGGCCGGGCGAGATCTCGGCGGCCCGCTCGTCGGTGACGAGGCGGCCGGAGCCGTCGAGCAGCCCGACCTTGACGAGCTCGGCGACGGCGTCGACCAGCCCGGAGCCGCACAGCCCGCGCGGCTCGACGTCGCCGATGACGCCGAGGTCGACGGTGCCGTCGACATCGAGCTTGATCACCTCGATCGCTCCGTCGGCGGCGCGCATGCCGCAGCGGATCGCGCCGCCCTCGAACGCCGGGCCGGCCGGCGCAGCGGTCGACACGACGGTGTCGCCGTTGCTGAGCACGATCTCGCAGTTGGTGCCGACGTCGATGAAGAGGCGGGTGCGCTTGTCGCGGTCCATGCCGGTCGCGAGCATGCCCGCGACGATGTCGCCGCCGACGTACGCCCCGAGCGAGGGGAAGAGCACGGCCTGGGCACGGGGGTGCAGCGAGAGCCCCAGCTCGCCGGCCGGGACCGTGGGCACGTGCGCGCTGCTCATCACGAAGGGCGCGACGCCGAGCGGCTCGGGGTCGATGCCGAGCAGGAGCGCGGTCATGGTGGCGTTGCCGGCGACGGCGACCTCGTAGACGTGGTGCGGCTCGACGCCGCCCTCGGCGCACACCTGCTGGGCCAGCTCGTCGAGCGTCTCGCCCGCCAGCGCCTGCAGCCGGCCGAGCGCCTCGCCGTCCATCATCGTGGCGCTGATGCGGGTGATGACGTCGCCGCCGAAGGGCTGCTGCTTGTTGAGCCGCGAGGCCACGGCGACGGGCGTGCCGGTGGCGAGGTCGAGCAGGGTCGCGACGACGGTGGTGGTGCCGAGGTCGTACGCCACGGCGTAGCGCGTCGCGGTCGTGTCGCCCGGCTCGACGGCGACGAGCTCGTCGTCGACGACGACCGCGGTGACCTTCCAGTCGGCGAAGCGCAGCAGGCCGGGAAGCTCGCGCAGGACCGCCAGACCGACCTTGAGCTCGAAGTCCTGCACGGCGTCCTGCAGCCGCACGAGGTCGGTGCGCTGGTCGGCCAGGGTCGGCTCGTCGAGCTCGACGTAGCGCTTCTGCACGGCCGGGCGCAGGATCACCTGGCGCCCGACCCCCACCGTGGCGGCCTTGGGCCGGGTGGTCAGCGGCGGCACCTCGACGGCGAGGTCCTGCGTCGCCGAGACCAGGCACGCCAGCCGCCAGCCCTCGGCGAGCTCGCCGTCGCTGAAGGTGCGACGGTCGTGGCGGGTGACCGGCGTCTGCGCGTCGAGCCGGACCTTGCACTTGTGGCAGGTGCCGTGGCCGCCACAGGTCGAGTCGACGGCGATGCCGTTCCACGACGCCGCGTCGAAGACGGTGACGCCCGGGGGCACCCGCACCGACCGCTCCTGCGACGGCGCGTCCTTGTTGACCACCGTGAAGGCCAGGTGCACCCGGCCGCTGCCGTCGTGCTGCGGCAGCGGCGCCCCCGGCGCGGGCAGCAGCGCCTCGCGGGGGAACTGCTCGAGCGGGAGCTCCTGCGCCAGCTCGAGCTGCTCCTCCGCGAGGGCGTCGCCCGTGCGGCCTCCGAGGGGTGGTGGGGTCACGTCGCTGGGACCGCCTCGGCCTGCGCCGCTGCCTCCTGGGCCGCTGCCTCCTGGGCCGCCTTCTCGCGCGCCGCGATCTGCCGCGCCCGCGAGATCCAGGTCATGCCCCACTCGTCGTGGCCCAGCAGGAGGTCGGCGGCGCGCACGGCGCCGACCACGCTGGGCGTGCGGGCGTCCATGATCGCGCTGGAGAGCCCCGCGGTCATCGCCATCGCCAGCCACGCACCGTTGAGCTCGTGGCGACCGGGCATGCCGAAGGAGACGTTGGAGGCGCCGCAGGTCATGTTCATGCCCCAGCGGTCGCGGATGCCGCGCATCGTCTCGAGCGTCGCGAGACCGGTCGCCTGGTCGGCGCCGATGGGCATGGCCAGCGGGTCGATGACGATGTCCTCGATCGCGATGCCGTACTCCTCGGTCGCGACCCGCACGATCTTCTCGACCAGCTCGAGGCGCTTCTCGGCCTCCATCGGGATCTCGTCGACGTCGTTGGGCAGCGCGACCACGGCGGCGCCGTACTTCTTGACCAGCGGCAGGATCTGCTCCATGCGCTCGTCCTCGGCGGTGATCGAGTTGACCAGCGCGCGGCCCTGGTAGACCGACAGGCCGGCCTCGAGCGCCGCGACGACCGAGGAGTCGATGCAGATCGGCAGGTCGGTCATGCCCTGCACCATCTTGATGACCTTCGCGAGCAGCTCGGCCTCGTCGACGAGCGGGATGCCCATGTTGACGTCGAGGACGTCGGCACCGCCCTCGACCTGCGCCTTGACGTCGCGCTCGATGGCGGACAGGTCGCCGGCCTTGACCTGCTCCTGGAAGATCCGGCGGCCGGTCGGGTTGAGCCGCTCGCCGATGACGCAGAAGGGGCGGTCGCTGCCGATGACGACCTCCTTGGTCGCCGAGCGGATCGACGTGTGCAGCGGGGTCGCGGCGCTCATCAGGCGGGCACCTTCGAACGCTTCTCGTCGAGCAGGGCCTTGGCGCGGCGCACGCAGCCCGACGCATCGGCGGCGTAGCCGTCGGCGCCGACCGCGTCGGCGTACTCCTGGGTGACGGGGGCGCCGCCGACCATGACGATGACGTCGTCTCGCATGCCGGCCTTCTCGAGCGCGTTGATGTTGGCCTTGAACATCGGCATCGTCGTGGTGAGGAACGCCGAGAAGCCGACGATGTCGGGTTGGTGCTCGGTGATCTTGGCGACGAAGGTCTCGGGCGCCACCTGCACGCCGAGGTCGATCACCTCGAAGCCGGCGCCCTCGAGCATGATGTTGACGAGGTTCTTGCCGATGTCGTGCACGTCGCCCTTGACCGTCCCCATGAGGAACTTGCCGACCGTCTCGACGCCGGTGTCGGCGAGCAGCGGGCGGAGCACCTCCATGGCGCCGGCCATGGCGCGGCCGGCGATGAGCATCTCGGGCACGAAGAAGTCGCCGCGCTCGAAGCGGGCGCCGACCTCCTCGAGGGCGGGGATGAGGGAGTCGAAGAGCAGCGTCTGCGGCTCCATGTCCATGGCGAGCGCCTCGTGGGTCAGCTCGAGCACCCGGGGGCCGTTGCCCACCAGGGTCTCGTCGAAGAGACCACGCAGGATGTCGTCGGGTGTCATGCGGAGGGGCCTTTCTCCAGGGTCGTACGGCGCTGCAGCCTGCGGGAGAGCTGCTGCGCCTGGTCTGCGATGAACTGCCCGATCTCCTCGGTGCGCGCCTCGAGGCGCGTCGTGGGTCCGGACACACCGACCGCGGCGACCACGTCGTCGTCGGGGCCGAAGATGGGGGCGGCGATGCCCGAGAGGCCGAGCTCGAGCTCGTCGAAGGTCGTCGCCCAGCCGCGCTCGCGGATCTGGGCGAGCTCGTCCTCGAGGTCGGCGCGGGTGCTGTAGGCCTGGTCGGTCGGCGTGGAGAGCCGGCCGTCGGGCAGGTCGAGCGCCTTGTGGGCGAGCAGCACCTTGCCGAGCGCGGAGCAGTGCACCGGCACCTCGACGTCGTTCCAGTCGGGCGCACCGAGCAGGTAGCTGCCGTCGACCTGGCCGACGTGCTCGACCCCGCCACCGTTGGCCACGCCGAGGTGGGTCGTCTCGCGGGTCTCGCCGGCGATGAGCTCGAGGGTCGGTCGCGCCAGCTTGGCCAGCTGCCAGTTGCGGTCGTGGCGAGCGGCGTACAGCACGAACAGCGGTCCACCGACGTACTCACCCTGCGCCGTGCGCTCCAGCAGGCCGGTGCGCTCGAGGGCCGCGAGCATGCGCGAGGTGGTCGAGCGGGCTAGTCCGGTGGCCTCGACGAGGTCGCCGAAGGTGACGGGGGTGTCGGCCTCGACCACGGCGGTGAGCAGGGACGCCGCGCGGTCGACCGCCTGCGTCCCGCTGCTCTCGGGAGCCTTCTCCGGGCCCGCGGCACCGACACTCCCGCTCATGCTTGACCAGCCCTCCGGGGGCAGGTCAGAGTTGCGTCACGTGCTCCCACCATGTGGAACTCACTGCCCATATCGTGAGGCTAGGTTTCCCAGGGAGCCGCGGTCAAGCACCCTCGCGACACCATCTCGCGCCACAGGAGGACCCCCGATGTTCCGCAACCGGATGCCCCGCTACGAGATCCTCTCGGAGGACGCGATGGCGACGCTCGACCGCGGCTGGCGCCGCCTGGTCAGCGAGCTCGGCGTCGAGTTCATGAGCCAGCGCGCCCTCGACGTCCTCGGGGCCGCCCGCCAGAAGGTCGAGGGCGACACGGTGTTCTTCGACCCCGACTGGATCCTCGAGCAGGTCGCGAAGGCGCCGCGCGAGTTCGACCTGCAGGCGCGCAACCCCGCGCACAGCCTGCACATCGGCGGCGACGCGATGGCCTTCGGCGCCGTCTACGGCCCGCCCTTCGTGCGGGAGGGCGACGTACGCCGCGACGCGACGATGGACGACTTCGAGCGCTTCACCAAGCTCGCGCAGGTCTTCCCCGTGCTCGACTCCGCCGGCGGTGTCATCTGCGAGCCCAACGACACCCCGCTCGACAGCCGCCACCTCGACATGACCTACGCGCTGGCGACGCTCACCGACAAGCCCTTCATGGGCAACGTCGTCTCCGGCCCCAACGCCGCCGACACCATCGAGCTGACCTCGATCCTGCTCGGCGGTGGCCAGGGCCGCGAGGCGGGCCGCGCGAGCATGGAGCAGACGCCGGCGCTGATCTCGCTGATCAACTGCAACTCGCCGCTGCGGTGGGACGACCGCATGCTCGACGCGCTCTTCGAGTACGCCGAGGCCAACCAGGCCGTCGTGCTGACGCCCTTCATCCTCATGGGCGCGATGAGCCCGGTGACCATCCCCGCCGCGCTGGTGCAGCAGATCGCGGAGGCCCTCACCGGCATCGCGCTGGCCCAGACGATCCGTCCCGGCTGCCCGGTGGTCTTCGGCTCGTTCCTGTCCAACATCGACATGCAGTCGGGCTCTCCGACCTTCGGCACCCCCGAGTCCGGCATCGGCCTGCTGTGCACCGGCCAGATCGCGCGGCACTTCGGGCTCCCGTTCCGCTCCGGCGGCACGCTGACCTCCTCGCAGGTGCCCGACGCGCAGGCCGGCTACGAGGCGCTGATGACGCTGCTGCCGACCTTCCTGGCCGGCGCCAACTGGGTGATGCACTCGGCCGGCTGGCTCGAGGGCGGTCTCGTCGCGGGCTTCGAGAAGTTCGTCGTCGACGCCGAGCTGCTGCAGATGCTGCAGCACGAGTTCACCCCGCTCGAGATCGACGAGGACTCCCTGGCCTTCGGCGCCCACGAGGAGGTCGGCGCCGGCGGGCACTTCCTCGGCGCCATGCACACCATGGAGCGCTTCCGCACCTGCTTCTACCGCCCGATGCTGTCGTCGTCCGACAACTACGACCGGTGGATGCGCGGCGGCGCGCTCGACACCGCCGCCCGGGCGTCGAAGATCTACCAGGCCAAGCTCGAGGAGTACGTCAAGCCCGAGCTCGACGCCGCGATCGACGAGGAGATGCGCGAGTTCGTGTCGCGCCGCCGCACGGAGCTGGGCGACTGATGGCCGTCTCCCTGTCCGGCACCCACTCGGGCGCCGTGTCCGGCGACTTCGTGCTCGCCCTCGACTGTCCCGACCAGCCCGGCATCGTGCACGCGGTGTCCGGCTTCCTGGTCGACCACGGCGGCAACATCGTCGAGAGCCAGCAGTACGGCGACCGCGAGGGCGGCCGCTTCTTCATGCGCATCGACTTCGAGGTCGACGGGGACGCCACGGCCGAGGAGCTCCGGGCCGACTTCGCCGCCGTGGCCGAGCGGTTCGCCATGACCTACGAGCTGTGGGCGGCCGCAGCGCCGTACCGGACCCTGCTCATGGTCAGCAAGCACCTGCACTGCCTCAACGACCTGCTCTTCCGGCAGTCGACCGGCAGCCTCAAGATCGACGTGCCGGTGGTGGTCTCCAACCACCGCGACGCCGAGCCGCTGGTGCGCTCGCACGGCATCGAGTTCCGCCACATCCCGGTCACGCCCGCCACCAAGGCCGACGCCGAGGCCGAGCTGCTGGCGCTGCACGCCGAGCTCGGCATCCACCTGGTGGTGCTCGCGCGCTACATGCAGGTGCTCAGCGACGACCTGTGCCGGGCGCTGCAGGGGCAGGCGATCAACATCCACCACTCGTTCCTGCCGAGCTTCAAGGGCGCCAAGCCCTACCACCAGGCCCACGACCGGGGCGTCAAGCTCGTCGGCGCCACCGCGCACTACGTGACCGCCGACCTCGACGAGGGCCCGATCATCGAGCAGGACGTGATGCGCGTCGACCACGGCCACACGCAGGACCAGCTGGTCGCCGCCGGTCGCGACGTCGAGGCGGCCGTGCTGTCGCGTGCCGTGCGCTGGCACTCCGAGTCGCGGGTGCGCCTCAACGGCACCCGCACCGTGGTCTTCCGCTAGACGGCGTGGCTCGCCTCGACGGCCAGCCGGTCGACGAGGTCGTTCATCGGGTGGCCGGAGTGGCCCTTGACCCAGCGGAAGGTCACGTCGCCGCGCTGCTCGACGAGGTCGACCAGGGGTTCCCAGAGGTCGCGGTTGGCGACGGGCTTCTTGGCGCTGGTGGTCCAGCCGCGCGAGCGCCAGCCGGCCCACCACCGGTCGCGGAAGCAGTTGACGACGTACGTCGAGTCGCTCACCACCACCAGCGGGCCGTCGAGCGCGCGCACCGCCTCCAGCGCGGCGCGGATCTCCATGCGCTGGTTGGTCGTCGCGGGGTCGCCGCCGGAGCCCTGCGGCCCGCCCTCGACGGCCCACGCCCAGCCGCCGGGCCCGGGGTTGCCCTTGCAGGCGCCGTCGGTGAAGACCTCGGTCGTGCCCTCGGGCACCGGCGGGGCGTCGTGGCCGAGGTCCTTCTTCGGCTTCGCAGCCTTCGTCGCGACGCCGCTCGCAGCCCCCTTGCAGGCCTCGTGCACCCAGCCGCTGCCCCCCTTGACGATCTCCTCGCCCGGCGCGACGCGGGTCTTGCAGGCGGCACAGGTGGTGGCGTAGCGGGCTTGCACCCGCTCAGTCTCGCAAGCGGGGGTACGGACCTGCCGGCCGGGCGACTGTTCGGCCTCGTTCTGACTGGATCGGCCCTGATCAAGGCCGATCCAGTCAGAACTCCCCGGTCAACCGGGGAGTTCTCACTGAGCCCGCCACCTACCGCTGTTGCGCCAGGAGGTCTACGGTCGCGCCATGAGCAACGCAGCGGCCGAGGCACCGGCGGGGGGCGTGCAGTCGGTCGACCGGGCGCTGACCATCCTCGAGGTGCTGGCGCGGCGGGGCGAGTCGGGGGTCACCGAGATCTCCGCCGAGCTCGGCGTGCACAAGAGCACGGCGTTCCGGCTGGTGGCGACGCTGGAGCAGCACGGGCTGGTCGAGCAGGTCGAGGGGCGGGGCAAGTACCGGCTCGGCGTCGGCCTGCTGCGGCTGGCCGGGGCGACCACGGCCCGGCTCGACGTGGTGCAGGAGGCCCGGCCGATCCTCAAGCAGCTGGCCTCCGACTGCGCCGAGACCGTCAACCTCGCGACGCTGTCGGGCGGCAGCGCGCTCTACCTCGACCAGGTCGCCGGGCCGAGCGCGCTCGGCTCGCACAACTGGGTGGGCCAGCACATCCCGCTGCACGCCACGAGCAACGGCAAGGTGCTGCTGGCGTGGCTCGACGACGCGACGCTCAAGGAGACGCTCGGGCGGCTGCCGGCCTACACCGAGCGCACCGTGACCGGCCGGGCGACGCTGCGCCGCGAGCTGGACCAGGTGCGCGAGGCCGGCTACGCCGTCGCCGTCGACGAGCTCGAGGTGGGCCTGGCCGCCGTCGCCGCGCCGGTGCGGGGCGCCCACGGTGAGGTCGTCGCCAGCATCAGCGTCTCCGGCCCGACCTTCCGCCTGACCGAGGCCCGGCAGGCCGAGGTGGTGCCGCACCTGCTCGCGGCGGCCGACGAGCTGTCGCACCGGCTCGGGTGGGGACGCCGATGACGTCGCCGGCACTGGTCCACGCCACCTGGTCACGCCTCGGTGACGAGCCTTGACCCCGTCGTGACCCCCTGACCACAGTGACTCGCAGCTCAGGGCCGGTCGCCGCCGCCGCGGCGCTGGCCCGGAACGGAAGCCATGCCGGAGAACTTCGTCGCAGGTGCCTGGGTCGCCGCCCGTGAGGGCGGACGACGCGAGATCCGCTGCCCTGCCGACGGCACGCTCGTGACCGAGGTCGACGAGTCGACCGCGGTCGACACCGAGGCCGCGATCGCCGCGGCCCGCGACGCCTTCGACACCGGCCCCTGGCCGCGCACCAGCGCCCGCGAGCGGGGCGACCTGCTGCTGCGCGTCGCCGACCTGCTGCAGCGCGACAGGGCCGAGATCGCCCGGCTCGAGTCGCTCGACACCGGCAAGCGGCTCGTCGAGAGCGAGTACGACGTCGACGACGTCACGAGCGTGTTCCGTCACTACGGCCACGTCGCCGACGCGCACGGCGGTCGCGTCGTCGACACCGGCAACGCCGCCGTGGTCAGCCGCGTCGTGCACGAGCCGGCCGGCGTCTGCGGACTCGTCACGCCGTGGAACTACCCCCTGCTCCAGGTCTCGTGGAAGGTCGCCCCCGCGCTGGCCGCCGGCTGCACCTTCGTGCTGAAGCCCTCCGAGCTCTCCCCCTCCACCGCGATCCACCTGGTGCGGCTGCTCGACGAGGCGGGCCTGCCCGCCGGCGTCGGCAACCTCGTGCTCGGCGCGGGCGCCGAGGCGGGCGCACCGCTGAGCACGGACCCGCGGGTCGACCTCGTCTCCTTCACCGGCGGCCTCGAGACCGGCAAGCGCATCATGGCCGCGGCCGCCGGCACCGTGAAGAAGGTCGCGCTCGAGCTGGGCGGCAAGAACCCCAACATCGTGTTCGCCGACGCCGACCGCGAGGCCGCGCTCGACAACGCGCTGACCGCGGTCTTCCTGCACTCCGGGCAGGTCTGCTCGGCCGGCGCCCGGCTGCTGGTCGAGGAGAGCATCGCCGACGACGTCGTCGCCGAGCTCGTGCGCCGCGCGGCCGACATCCGGCTCGGCGGTCCCTTTGACGAGCAGGCCGAGACCGGGGCGCTGATCTCGCAGGCCCACCTCGACAAGGTGGCGGCGTACGTCGAGGCCGGGGTCGCCGAGGGTGCCCACGTCGCGCTCGGCGGGCGCCGCGCCACCGACGGCGCGCTGGCCGACGGCTTCTTCTTCGAGCCGACGATCCTCACCGGCGTCACCTCCTCGATGAGCGTGGCGCAGGACGAGTCCTTCGGGCCGGTCCTGACGGTCGAGACCTTTGCGGACGAGGACGACGCCGTGCGCATCGCCAACGACTCGATCTACGGCCTCGCCGGCGCGGTGTGGACCTCCGACGCCGGGCGCGGCCAGCGGGTCGCCGCTCGGCTGCGCATGGGCACGGTCTGGATCAACGACTTCCACCCCTACGTCGCGCAGGCCGAGTGGGGCGGCTACAAGCAGTCCGGCACCGGCCGCGAGCTGGGTGAGCACGGGCTCGCGGAGTACCAGGAGACCAAGCACGTGTGGCACAACATCGCACCGGCGCCGTCCGGCTGGTTCGGCGGCGACGCACCGGTGGTCCCAACAGGCCCGCCCGACGGGGCAGGCTCGACCGACGAGACGACCGGCGGTGCGTCGTGAGCCGCCGCCGCGACCGCTACGACTACGTCATCGTCGGTGGCGGGTCGGCGGGGTGCGCCCTCGCCAACCGGCTCAGCGCCGACCCGTCGACCACGGTGCTGGTGCTGGAGGCGGGGCGCACCGACCGGTTCGACCCGCTCGTCCACGCACCGGCGGCGCTGCCGTTCCCGATCGGCAACCCGCTCTACGACTGGCGCTACGAGTCCGAGCCGGAGCCGGCCATGGGCGGCCGCCGGGTCTACCACGCCCGCGGCAAGGTGCTGGGCGGGTCGTCCTCGATCAACGGCATGATCTTCCAGCGCGGCAACCCCATGGACTACGAGCGCTGGGCGGCCGACCCGGGCATGGAGTCGTGGGACTACCGCCACTGCCTGCCGTACTTCCGGCGGATGGAGTCGCTGGTCATGCCCGACGGGCAGGTCGGCGCCGACGCCTGGCGAGGCGGCTCCGGCCCGCTCGTCCTGGAGCGCAGCCCGGCCACCAACCCGCTCTTCAACGCCTTCTTCGAGGCCGCCCGCGAGGCGGGCTACCCGCTGACCGACGACGTCAACGGCTACCGCCAGGAGGGCTTCGGCCGCTTCGACCGCAACATCGTCAAGGGCGTGCGGATGTCGGCGGCCCGCGCCTACCTCCACCCGGTGATGAAGCGGCCCAACCTCCGGGTCGAGACCTTCGCCCACGCCACCCGGGTCCGGTTCGAGGGCACGCGGGCCGTCGGCGTCGACTACCTCCGGGCCGGTCGCAAGCGGGAGCACGCCGCCGCGGGCGAGGTGCTGCTGTGCGGCGGCGCCATCGGTACGCCGCAGCTGCTGCAGCTCTCCGGCGTCGGCGACCCCGACCTGCTGCGCCCGCTCGGCATCGACGTGGTGCACGACCTGCCGGGCGTCGGCGAGAACCTCCAGGACCACCTCGAGGTCTACATCCAGCACGCCTCGCTGCAGCCGGTCTCGATCGTCGAGGGCCTGAAGTGGCACAACCGCCCGCTGGTGGGGCTGGAGTGGCTGCTCAAGCGCACCGGCACGGCCGCCTCCAACCACTTCGAGGGCGGCGGGTTCGCCCGCAGCAACGACGACGTCGGCTGGCCCAACTTGATGTTCCACTTCCTGCCCATCGCGATCCGCTACGACGGGTCGGCGCCGGCTGGGCAGGACCGCTACGCCCACGGCTACCAGGTGCACATCGGGCCGATGTACGCCGACACCCGCGGCTGGGTGCGCATCGACAGCACCGACCCGCGCCGCAAGCCGCGGATGCTCTTCAACTACCTCAGCACCCCCAACGACCGCCGCGAGTGGGTCGAGGCGGTGCGCGTCGCCCGCGAGATCCTGGGCCAGCCGGCGTTCGCACCGTTCGACGGCGGCGAGCTGTCACCAGGGCGTGCGGTGGAGACCGACGAGCAGATCCTCGACTGGGTCCGCGAGGACGCCGAGACCGCGCTGCACCCCTCGTGCACGGCGAAGATGGGGGTCGGCGCGGACGCCGTCACGGACCCCGACTCGTTGCGGGTCCACGGCGTCGAGGGGCTGCGCGTCGTCGACGCCAGCGTCTTCCCCTACGTCACCAACGGCAACATCTACGCCCCCGTGATGATGGTCGCCGAGAAGGCGGCCGACCTCATCCTCGGCAACACGCCGCTCGC
The DNA here is from genome assembly GCF_054777915.1 of Nocardioides marmoraquaticus. NCBI lineage: Bacteria > Bacillati > Actinomycetota > Actinomycetes > Propionibacteriales > Nocardioidaceae > Nocardioides > Nocardioides marmoraquaticus. The sequence goes on from NZ_BAAHAA010000001.1 coordinate 173,582, forward strand.
CGCCGCCGAGGCGCCGTACTACCGCCACGGCAGCGGCTCGTCGCTCTACCCGCCCGGCGACCCCCGCAACGCCGAGCCCGCCCCGCCGCGCGTCGCCGCGGCGTACGGCGGCTCGCTCGCCCCCGACGCCCGGCCCGAGGCTGCCCGGGCCGACGACCTGCAGCCCCGCGAGGTCGGGGAGGGCTGAGCCGAGGCGTGCCCGAGCAGGGACGCCTCGGCCGGACGGGCCGGCGATGGTTGTGACGACGGCTGCCCGCGGTCCTTGACACCGCTCGGAACGCGGGGTGACGATGACGTACGTCGTTTCGCATGACGCACTGCGTTGCGAAGGGCGCAACAACGATCGAGCACCAGGAGACCCCGTGGCCACCGTCCCCACCCGCGCAGGCGTCGTCGTCATCGGCGCCGGCATCGTCGGCAACAGCCTCGTCCACCACCTGACCCGACTGGGGTGGAAGGACGTCGTCCAGCTCGACAAGGGAGCGCTGCCCAACCCGGGCGGCTCGACCGGTCACGCGAGCAACTTCATCTTCCCCGTCGACCACTCGCGCGAGATCACCGACCTGACCCTCGACTCGGTCGCGCAGTACCAGGAGATGGGTGTCTTCACGCAGTCCGGTGGCTTCGAGGTGGCGCGCACGCCAGAGCGCATGGAGGAGCTGCGCCGCCGCATGTCGAGCGCGAAGGCCTGGGGCATCGAGGCCGAGCTGGTCGGGCCCGAGGCCGTCGCCGAGAAGGTGCCCTTCCTCGACGCCGAGCAGATCATCGGCGCCTTCTGGTGCCCGAGCGTCGGCGTCGTCGACAGCCTGCGGGCCGGCACCATCATGCGCGAGCGGGCGCTCGAGACCGGCGAGCTGACCGTCGTCCCCAACGTCGAGGTCACCGACCTGACCGTGGAGGACGGCCGCATCCGCGCCGTCGTGACCGACGCCGGCACCATCGAGGCCGACCACGTCATCATCGCGTGCGGCGTGTGGAGCCCCAAGATCGGCGACATGGCCGGGGTGCGCATCGCATTGACGCCCGCCGTGCACCAGATGATCTCGGTCGGGCCCTGCCCGCAGCTGGCCGAGAAGGAGGGCGAGATCTCCTTCCCGATCATCCGCGACATGGACACGCTCTGCTACGAGCGCCAGCACGGCGCCGACATGGAGGTGGGCTCCTACGCCCACCGCGCGATCCTGCACGAGCCCGAGGACATCCCCTCGATCGAGCAGGCCAAGCTGTCGCCCACCGAGATGCCGTTCACGTCAGCCGACTTCGACCCGCAGCTCGAGCAGGCCCTCGAGCTCATGCCCGAGCTGCTCGGGGCCGACGGCGCCGAGATCCGCTACGCCATCAACGGCCTGCTCTCGCTGACCGCCGACGGCAACCCGATCCTGGGCGAGTCCGAGGTCGCGGGCCTGTGGGTCTCGGCCGCGGTCTGGATCAAGGAGGGCCCGGGCGTCGGACGCGCCGTCGCCGAGTGGATGACCCACGGCCACAGCGAGATCGACGTCCACCACAGCAACATGGCGCGCTTCCACGACCACGAGACCACCCGCGAGCACGTCCGCGCCCGCACGTCGGAGTCGTTCATCAAGACCTACGGCATCGTGCACCCGGCCGAGCAGTACGAGTCCGACCGCGGCATCCGCTGGTCGCCGATGGCCGAGCAGCAGCAGGCCCTCGGCGCGGTCTTCTACGAGACCGTCGGCTGGGAGCGCCCGTTCTGGTACGAGTCCAACGCCCCCCTCGTGGAGAAGTACGGCGACGCCGTGATGCCGCGCGAGCACGAGTGGGACGCCCGCTGGTGGAGCCCGATCATCAACGCCGAGCACCTCGCGATGCGCGAGCACGCCGGCGTCGTCGACCTGACCGCGTTCTGCGTCTTCGACATCACCGGCCCCGGCGCGCTGGCCTCGGTGCAGCAGACCTGCGTCGCGCAGTGCGACGTCGCCGTCGGCAAGGTCGTCTACACCCCGGTGCTCGACGCCAAGGGCGGCTTCCTGTCCGACCTCACCGTGATGCGGCTCGGCGACGACCACTTCCGCGTCGTCACCGGCGGTGCCCACGGCATGGCCGACCGCGCCTGGTTCTCCGGCCACCTCGCCGAGGGCGCCACCCTCACCGACCTCACCGACCAGGTCTCGACCATCGGCATCTGGGGCCCCGCGGCCCGCGAGGTGCTCGCCTCCCTCACCTCCGACGACGTCAGCCACGAGGGCTTCGGCATGCTCAGCTGCCGCGAGATCCAGGTCAAGGGGGTCGACGCCCCGGTGCTGGCCAGCCGCATCTCCTACGTCGGCGAGCTCGGCTGGGAGCTCTACGTGCCGTTCGAGGCCGCCTCGGCGCTGTGGGACACCCTGCTCGCCGCCGGCAGCGACCACGGCGTCGTACCCGTCGGCATCGGCGTCTACGGCACCACCGGACGCATCGAGAAGGGCTACCGCGCGTTCGGGGCCGAGCTCGACGCCGAGCGCACCATCGTCGAGACCGGGATGCAGCGGCCCAAGGTGAAGGCGGCCGACTTCGTCGGTCGCGAGGCCTACCTCGCCCAGCGCGACGAGGCCCCCGCCACCGTGCTCTGCACGCTCACGGTCGACGACCACACCTCGGCCGACGGCACCAAGCGCTACATGCTGGGCGGCGAGCCGGTCGTGACCCGCGACGGCGAGGTGCTCACCGACGGCCACGGCCACCACCCGTACGTCACCAGCGCGGGCTCGGCGCCGTCGCTCGGCAAGCACGTGCTGATGGCGTTCCTCCCGCCCGACCAGGCCACGATCGGCAACCGGCTCGCCGTGTCCTACATGGAGGAGCTCTACCCGGTGACCGTCGGGTCCGTCGACAGCACCCCGCTGCTCGACCCGAGCAACGAGCGGATGCGCTGATGGACGTCCTGGTCTGCGTCAAGCGGGTGCCGGACTTCTCCGGTGAGGTGCTGCTGCGCGAGGACGCGCAGGCGGCCGACGCGCGGTTCGTGGGCTGGACGCTGTCCAACCACGACCTGTGCGCCGTCGAGACCGCGGTGCAGCTGGCCGCCGCCACCGGCGGCGAGGCCACCGTGCTGACCATCGGCGAGGCCGAGTCGGTCGAGCAGCTGCGCACGGCGCTCGGCGTCGGCTGCACCGCGGCGACGCTGGTGGAGGCCGACCCGGTCGCCCTCGGGCCGGCCGACGTGGCGCGCGAGATCGCCGCGGTCGTCGCGGCGCACCGCGCCGAGGGCCGCAGCCACGACGTGGTGCTGCTCGGCAACGACGCCGCCGACTCGGGCGACTTCCAGGTCGGCGTGCGCCTCGCCCACGCCCTCGAGCGGCCCGTCGTCACGGGCGTGCAGACGGTGCAGGCCGACGGCGACGTGCTGACGCTCGTCGCCGAGGGCGCGGAGGGCCGGTCGACGTACCGCGTCCCGACGCCCGCGGTCGTGACGATCCTCGAGGGCGGCGTCGAGCCGCGCTACCCCACCATCACCGGCCGCATGAAGGCCAAGAAGGTGGCGGTCGAGGAGCGCGCGCTCGCCGGCGCCGCGGCCGGCAGCGGTCGCGTGCGCCTGACCCTGCCCGAGGTGACGGCGTCGAGCGCCTCGGTGCTCGGCGAGGGTCCCGAGGCGGCCAGCGCGGTCGTCGACCTGTTCCAGCAGCTGGGAGTCAGCCGATGATCGTCGTCTACGTGGAGACCGCCGAGGGCCAGGCCAACGAGGTCTCGCTCGAGGCCGTCACCTTCGCCCGTTCGCTGGCCGCGGCGGGCGGAGGCATCCCCGTCGACGCGGTCGTGGTCGGGCCGATGAGCGACTCGGTGCCCAAGGAGCTCGCCGAGCACGGCGTGCGCACCGTGCTGCACGCCGACTCCCCCGACCTCGGCCGCTTCTCCGGCGCGGCGCACGCGAGCGCCGTGATCGCCGCCCGCGAGCAGCAGCAGGCCGTCGTCGTGATGGCCGGCGGCACCAACCGCGGCAACGAGGTGATGGCGCGCGTCGCCACCCGCCTCGACCACCCCATGGCCGCCAACGTCGTCGCCTTCTCCTCGCTCTCGCCGTTCACGGTGACCCGCCAGGTCGTCGGCGGCGCGGCGCTCGAGGAGATGGTCCTCGAGGCCCGCCCGGTCGTCTTCACCGTCGCCGGGCACGCGGTCGAGGCCGCACCGGCCGACACCGCCGGTCCGGCCACCGTGACCGCGCTGCCGCTCGGGCTGACCGATGCCGATCGCGTCGTGCAGGCCGTCTCGGTCGAGCCGGTCGACACCCAGGCCGCGGGCTCGCTGAAGTCGGCGCGCATCGTCGTCGGCGCGGGTCGCGGCGCCGGGGGGCCCGACGGCTTCGGCGACGTGATCGAGCTGGCCGAGCTGCTCGGCGGCCAGCTCGGGGTGTCCCGCGTGGTCACCTCGCTCGGCTGGCGCCCCCACCACGAGCAGGTCGGGCAGACCGGCAGCCGGATCTCGCCCGAGCTCTACGTGCCCTGCGGCATCTCCGGCGCCATCCAGCACTGGGCCGGCTGCGCGTCGTCCAAGACGATCGTGGCCATCAACAGCGACCCCGACGCCCCGATGATGACCAAGGCCGACTACGCCGTCGTCGGCGACATGCACGAGGTCGTCCCGGCGATCAACGAGGAGATCCGCCGCCGTCGCGGTTGAGACCAGCTGAACTGACATCTCCCCAACCGGCCCCACGGCGTCTACCGTTCGGCCATGGCTCAGACAGAGGCCCGACCGACCGCGACCGCACCTGCCGGGGAGGAGCGTCCCAGGGTCCGCTGGCCGGTCTTCGTGCCCGCTGCCGCCGTCACCCTCGCGGTGACCGCGTGGTGCGTGGCGGCGCCCACCAACGCCGAGAGCACGTTGGGCACGGTCGTGGGGTGGGTGTCGTCGTGGTTCGGGTGGTACTACATCGCGCTCGCCACCGCGATCCTCGTCTTCGTCGTCTACCTCGCCCTCTCGCGCTACGGCGACGTCCGGCTCGGCCCCGAGCACTCCCGGCCCGAGTACGGCACCGGCGCCTGGGCGGCGATGCTGTTCGCCGCCGGTATCGGCACCGACCTGATGTTCTACGCCGTCTACGAGCCGGTCACGCAGTACCTCACCCCGCCGTCGGGCGACGGCGAGACGGTGGCGGCCGCACGTGAGGGCACGGTGTGGACGCTGTTCCACTACGGCATCTCCGGCTGGGGGATGTACTGCCTGATGGGCCTGGCCCTCGGCTACTTCGCCTACCGCGCCCAGCTGCCGCTGGCGGTGCGCTCGGCGCTCGCTCCGGTGCTGGGACGCCACGTCGACGGACCCGCGGGCCACGCGGTCGACGTCGCTGCCGTTCTAGGCACCATCTTCGGCGTCGCCACCTCGCTGGGCATCGGGGTCGTCAGCCTCAACGTCGGGCTGCAGGTCGTCTTCGGCGTGCCGATGGGCCTCGCCGCCCAGGCGGCGCTGATCGTGGTGGCCGTCGGCATCGCGACGCTGTCGGCGGTCAGCGGCGTCGACAAGGGCATCAAGGTCATCTCGCAGATCAACGTGCTGCTCGCGATCGCGCTGGCGGTCTTCGTGCTGGTCACGGGTCGCACCAGCTACCTGCTCAACGCCCTGGTGCTCAACGTCGGCGACTACGCGCGGTTGTTCCCCGACATGACGATGCAGACCTTCGCCTTCGAGGACACCGGCGACTGGCTGAGCCTCTGGACGCTGTTCTTCTGGGCCTGGTGGGTGGCCTGGGCGGCGTTCGTCGGGCTCTTCCTCGCCCGCATCTCGCGCGGCCGCACCATCAAGCAGTTCGTGGCCGGCACCCTCATCATCCCGTTCTGCTACATCGTGATGTGGATCGCGATCTTCGGCAACGCCGCGCTCGACGAGGTGCGCAGCGGCAACGTGAGCTTCACCGAGGCGGTCACCGCCAGCACCGGCCCCGACCAGGGCCTGTGGGCGCTGCTCGACGCCTACCCCGCGTTCCCGTTCGTCGCGGGCCTCGCCATCCTCGTCGGCCTGCTGTTCTACGTCACCTCCGCCGACTCGGGCGCACTGGTGATGGCCAACCTGTCGTCGCGGCTGCCGACGCCCCGCCACGACGGCGCGCCGGCCCTGCGCATCTTCTGGGCCGCGGCGACCGGTGCGCTGACGCTGGCCATCCTCGGCGTCGGCGGCATCTACGCCCTGCAGTACGCCACGATCATCGTCGGCCTGCCCTTCGCCTTCGTGCTGGTCGGCGTGATGTGGGGCCTGCTCCGGGCGCTGCGGGTGGAGGGCCACCGCGCCGACAGCAACCGCCAGGACCTCGCCGGCCACCGCTCGCGCAACTGGCGCCACCGGCTCTCGCACGCACTGGAGTTCCCGAGCCCGGCCGAGACCGACCGCTACCTCACCGACGTCGCCCTGCCCGCGCTGCGCGAGGTCGCCGAGGAGCTGTGCCGCCGCGACGTCGAGGCGGTGGCCGAGGAGACCGTCGAGGACGACGGCACCCGCTGCGTGCGGCTCGAGACCGGCGGCGAGCACCCGTTCCGCTACCAGATGTGGCCCACCGAGGCCCCGGTGCCGGCGTACGGCGGTCGGGTCCCGGGGGGCCACGACGTCTACGGCCGCATCGAGGTGCACCTGACCCACGGCGGGCTCGGCTACGACGTCATGGGCTACACCCAGGCCCAGCTCATCGACGACGTGCTCGACCAGTACGAGCGCCACCTCGAGTTCCTCCGCCTGCAGGCCTGAGCGCCCGGCACACTGGCGCCCGTGCGCAGGTGGGTGGTCGTGGGCGGGCTGGTGCTCGTCCTCGTGCTCACCGGCGTCGGGGTGGGACTGGCCTGGCGCTCCGAGGAGCGTCCGTGCGGCGCGGCCGTGGCGTCGTACGACGCCGCCTCGTCGAGCAGCCCCTTCGCCGACCCGGCGGAGCCGGCCGACCCGCGGCTCGTCCGGGCGCTCGGCCGGTACGGCGAGGTGGTCGGCTCCTACGGCTACGACTACGAGCCGCCCCAGGTGACGTCGTACGCCGCGGGGCTCGGTGTGCGCCTGCGTGACGACAACCGGTTCACCCTGCTCGACGACCGCACGCTGGAGCCGCGGTGGAGCGTGGCGGTCGGCACGCCGAGCTCGACCTTCGACCGCAGCGGGTCGCAGTACGTCGTGGTCACCCTGCCCGCCGACTCCGCGCCCGAGGTCGTCGCGCTCGACCTCGCGTCCGGCGAGCGGCAGTGGTGCGCCTCGCTCGGGGGCGACCCGGTGACCGACGAGCCGGTCTCGACGCGCGTGCTCGACGACGGCTCGGTGCTGGTGCTGGTAGGTGGCGACTCCGGCCAGCGGCTGCTGCGTGTCGGGGCCGACGGGACAGCCTGGACGTCACGACCCGCGGCCGGCGCCGGCGACCGCCTCGAGACGAGCGCCGACGACGGGCTCGTGGTGGTCGGCGGCAGCCCGCTGACCGACCTGCTCGACCCAGGCGCGCTGGCCGGCAACGACGACGAGGTCTCCCTGGCCGGCGTCGCCGTCGACGACGGCACGACCCGGTGGAGCGTCCCCGGCGGCGAGGGGCGCGACCTGTCCCTCGCCGGCGGCGCCGACGACGGCACCGTGGTGGTGGTCGAGGCGGTCGACGGCGAGGCCCAGCCCACCCTCGTCGGCCGCTCCCCCGACGACGGCTCCGAACGCTGGCGGGTCACCCCCGCCCGCGGCACCGCCTTCGACACCACCGTGCGCGGCGACCGCGTGGTCGTGCGCGCCGGCAGCACCTGGACGGCGTACGGCGCGGCCGACGGCGAGGAGCTCTGGTCGTTCTCGGTGCCGTCGACCCCGCAGTACCTGCCCTACGGCACCGTCCTCGACGCCCTGCCCTCCCTCGACCCCGACACCCTCCTCGTCGGCGGCACCGAGGCGCTCGTGACCCTCGACCTGCGCGACGGCTCGCGCCGCTCGGTGCCCCTGCCCACCGACGGCGTCGCCACGACGTACTGGCCCGTCGCGCTCGCCGCCTCCCCCGCCCTCGTCGGCGTCGTCACCAACACCGCCACCGTCGTCGTGCGCCGCTGAGGCCGCCGGCCAGGCCCGCTCCCTGAGGTGCGAGCGCAGCGTGCCCCCTCGCTCCCTGAGGTGCGAGCGCAGCGTGCCCCCTCGCTCCCTGAGGTGCGAGCGCAGCGTGCCCCCTGCTCCCTGAGGTGCGAGCGCAGCGAGACCCCTCGCTCCCTGAGGTGCGAGCGCAGCCTGCCCCCTCGCTCCCTGAGGTGCGAGCGCAACCTGCCCCCTCGCTCCCTGAGGTGCGAGCGCAGCGAGCCACGAAGGGCAGCGGTGCGAACCCCAGGAACGGCGCCTGTCGATCCCGGGGGCGGGTCGTCGGTGGGTCGTGGTGGGGTGGACCCATGAGCACGACGACCGGCACCCGCGACCAGGCCGAGGCCCACCTGCGGGCGCTGGTGGGCTCGGAGGAGGCGCGGCTGCACGACGACCAGTGGGCCGCGATCGAGGCGCTGGTGGTGCGGCAGGCCCGGGCGCTGGTGGTGCAGCGCACCGGCTGGGGCAAGTCGGCGGTCTACTTCGTCGCGACGGCGCTGCTGCGCGGCATGGGCGCGGGGCCGACGGTGATCGTCAGCCCGCTCCTGGCGCTCATGCGCAACCAGATCGAGGCGGCCGAGCGGGCCGGCATCCACGCCGCGACCATCAACTCCACCAACATCGAGGACTGGCACGCCATCGAGCAGCGCATCGCGGCCGGCGAGGTCGACGTGCTGCTGGTGAGCCCCGAGCGGCTCAACAACCCGTCGTTCCGCGACCAGGTGCTGCCGAGCCTGACCGAGAGCGCGGGCCTGCTCGTGGTCGACGAGGCCCACTGCATCTCCGACTGGGGGCATGACTTCCGGCCCGACTACCGCCGCATCCGCCAGGTGCTGACCGACCTGCCGCCCGGCATCCCGGTGCTGGCGACCACCGCGACCGCCAACGAGCGCGTGACCACCGACGTCGCCGAGCAGCTCGGCGACGGCGTCCTGGTGCTGCGCGGCACCCTCGACCGCGAGTCGCTGCACCTGGGCGTGGTGCAGCTCGAGCGACCCGAGCACCGGCTCGCGTGGCTGGCCGAGCACCTCGACGACCTCCCCGGCACTGGCATCGTCTACACGCTGACCGTCGCGGCCACGCAGGAGATCGCCGACTTCCTGCGCGCCCGCGGCCACGCGGTGGCGGCGTACTCCGGGCAGACCGAGACCACCGAGCGCCAGGCGCTCGAGCAGGACCTGCTGGCCGGCCGGCTCAAGGCGCTGGTCGCGACGAGTGCGCTCGGCATGGGCTTCGACGCGCGCCTGGGCTTCGTGGTCAACGTCGGGGCGCCGGCGAGCCCGGTGGCCTACTACCAGCAGGTCGGGCGCGCGGGCCGCGGCACCGACGACGCCACCGTGGTGCTGCTGCCAGCCTGGGAGGACCGCGAGATCTGGCGCTACTTCGCCTCGCTGGCCTTCCCCCCGGAGGACAAGGTGCGCGCCACGATCGCCGCGCTCGACCACGAGCGCCCGAGCAGCACCGCCCAGCTCGAGACCGTCGTCGAGCTCAGCCGCAACCGCCTCGAGACGATGCTCAAGGTGCTCGACGTCGACGGCGCCGTACGCCGCGTGCAGCGCGGCTGGGTGGCCACGGGGCGGGAGTGGACCTACGACGCCGAGCGCTACGAGCGCGTCCGGGCGGCGCGGCAGGCCGAGCAGGAGGCGGTGCTGGCGTACGTCGCGACCGACGGCTGCCGGATGCGCTTCCTGCGCGAGCAGCTCGACGACCCCGAGGCCGCCGACTGCGGTCGCTGCGACAACTGCGGCGGGGTCAGCCTCCCCGGCTCGGTCAGCGACGAGACGGTCGGTGCCGCGCAGGAGCGGCTGAGCCGCCCGGGCGTCACGATCGCGCCGCGCAAGATGTGGCCCACCGCGCTGGCCGGGATGGGCATCGAGCTGACCGGCAAGATCCGCGAGCAGGCCGAGGAGGGGCGCGCCGTCGCCCGGCTGACCGACCTCGGCCACGGGGCCGCGCTGCGGGCGTTGCTCGCCCCCGACGCGCCCGACCAGCCGGTGCCCCCGGCGTTGGTCGAGGCGCTGGTGGCGGTGATGAAGGACTGGGCGCCGACCTGGCAGGCGCGGCCCACCGGCGTCGCCCGGGCCGGGTCCGTGCGACGGCCGCAGCTGGTCGGCAGCCTGGCCGAGGGCCTGGCCCGCACCATGCGGGTGCCGCTGGTGGCGACCTGGGCGGTCGAGGACCCCGATGTGCCGCCCGAGGCCGGCGCCGCCAACAGCGCGCAGCGGGTCAGCGCCGTACGCCGCCGCCACGCGCTCGAGGTGCACGAGCCGCTCGACGGCGGGCCGGTGCTGCTCGTCGACGACCTCGTCGCGACCGGCTGGTCGCTCACCCTCGCCGCCCAGGCGCTCCGCGAGGCGGGAGCAGGGGCGGTGCTTCCGGTCACCCTCGCGACGCAGTCCTGACCTGTCCCCGCAGTCGCGTGTTGGCGGCGCGCAGCCGCTCGACCTCCCCCTCCAGGTCGAGCACCCGGGCGATGCCGGCGAGGTTGAGCCCGTCGGCGAGCAGGTCGCGCACCCGCGCGAGCCGCTGGAGGTCGGCCTCGCTGTAGAGGCGGGTGCCGCCCGCGGTGCGGGTGGGGTCGACGAGGCCGCGGCGCTCGTAGACGCGGAGGTTCTGCACCTGCATCGAGAGCATGTCGGCGGCGACCGAGATCGCGTAGACCCCGACGTGGCGAGCGGGCACGAGCACCTCCGGACGATCGGGGACTAGGGTCTTGAAACCTGGCGTTGCACTGACTATAAAACCTGTATCCGTTGATACAGGTGCGACCCCAGAGGAGGACCATCATGCTGCTGCGCACCACCGACCCGTTCCGTGACTTCGACCGCCTCGCCCAGCAGCTGCTGGGCACCACCAGCCGACCCGTCGCGATGCCGATGGACGCCTGGCGCGAGGGCGACCAGCTCGTGCTGGAGCTCGACCTGCCCGGCGTGAGCCGCGAGAGCATCGACGTCCAGGTCGAGCGGAACGTGCTGACCGTCGGCGCCGAGCGCGTCGCCCGCAACGGCGACTGGGAGCTGTTGGCGGGCGAGCGCCCACGCGGCCGCTTCAGCCGCCAGCTGGTGCTGGGCGACAACCTCGACCTGGAGCAGCTCGACGCGTCCTACGAGGCCGGCGTGCTGCGTCTGGTGATCCCCGTCGCCGAGAAGGCCAAGCCCCGCCGCATCTCGGTCTCCGGCTCCGACAGCGAGCGCACCGCGATCGAGGCCTGAGGCACCACCGGCCGACCAGGGCCCCCGCCGCGCGCGCGGCGGGGGCCCGCTCGGTGCGGTCCGCAAGGCCGTGGGCGCCACCCTCGGCTCGGCGGCACGCGCGGACCGCCGAGTTTCGGTCGTAGTGTTCGCGCGGTGACGGGGGTCACGGACTCGCGGGTAACCCACGGGCCAGTGGAAGATGCCCACCATGGGTGAGCAGAACGAGCAGAAGAAGCGCAGGGCGGCCACGAGCGGGTCCTACTCGATCACGGTGCGGCTGCACACCGACGTCAACCCGCAGCTGATCGGCCACGTCGCCTCCAGCATCGCCGAGAACGGCGGCATCGTCACCGCCCTCGACGTCACCGAGTCGCGCCACGACCGCCTCGTCATCGACGTCACCTGCTCGGCCACCGACTCCGAGCACGCCGAGGAGATCGTCGAGGAGCTGCGTGGCCTCGAGGGCATCACGGTCCACAAGGTCTCCGACCGCACCTTCCTGCTGCACATCGGCGGCAAGATCGAGGTCAGCTCCAAGGTCCCGCTGCGCACCCGCGACGACCTGTCGATGGCGTACACGCCGGGCGTCGGCCGGGTCAGCCGGGCGCTCGCCGACAAGCCCGAGGACGTGCCGCGGCTGACCATCAAGGGCAACAGCGTCGCGGTCGTCACCGACGGCTCGGCGGTGCTGGGCCTCGGCAACATCGGCCCCGGCGCCGCGCTGCCGGTGATGGAGGGCAAGGCCGCGCTGTTCAAGCGCTTCGCCGACATCGACGCCTGGCCGATCTGCCTCGACACCCAGGACACCGACGAGATCGTCGACGTCGTCGCCGCCATCGCACCCGGCTTCGGCGGCATCAACCTCGAGGACATCGCCGCCCCCCGCTGCTTCGAGATCGAGGCCCGGCTCCGTGAGCGGCTCGACATCCCGGTCTTCCACGACGACCAGCACGGCACGGCCATCGTGGTGCTGGCGGCGCTGACCAACGCGCTGCGCGTGGTCGGCAAGGACCTCGCCGACGTGCGCATCGTCGTGGCGGGCGCCGGCGCGGCCGGCACCGCGATCGTCACCCTCATCGCCGCCGCCGGAGCCACCGACATCGTCGTGTGGGACCGCGAGGGGTGCCTGTCGGGCGACGACGAGTCGCTGCCGCCCGCCAAGCTCGAGCTGGCGCGGCGTACCAACCCCCGCAAGGTGACCGGCACCCTCCAGGACGGCCTGCAGGACACCGACGTCTTCATCGGCGTCTCGGCCCCCAACGTGCTCGAGGCGCAGTGGATCACCGAGATGGCGCCCAAGCCGATCGTCTTCGCCCTGGCCAACCCCGACCCCGAGATCGACCCGGCCGACGCGCTCCCGCACGCCGCGGTCGTGGCCAGCGGCCGCAGCGACTACCCCAACCAGATCAACAACGTGCTGGCGTTCCCGGGCGTCTTCCGCGGCCTGCTCGACGCCCGCGCCTCCGACGTCACCACCGAGATGCTGATCCGCGCGGCCGACGCGATCGCCCACGTGGTGACCGACGAGGAGCTCAACCCGAGCTTCATCATGCCGAGCGTCTTCGACGCCAAGGTGCCGAAGGCGGTCGCCAAGGCGATCCAGGGCCTCGACTGACGCGGAGCGCTCGCTGTCAGTTCCTGGTCGTCAGCGAGGGGTTCGCGCGACCGGATCCTGACACCGAGGTGCGGATTACCCGGCTGAGCGGGTAGTCCGCGGGTGACTGTCAGGATCGGGTCGCCCCGGAGCTCGTACGGCGACCGGATCCTGACACCGAGGTGCGGATTACCCGGCTGAGCGGGTAGTCCGCGGGTGACTGTCAGGATCGGGTCGCCCCGGAGCTCGAACGGCGACCGGATCCTGACACCCGCGGCTCAGCGGCAGAAGCCGTGGATCACGAAGATCCGCGGGTCGGGGTCGCCGAAGACGTGGTCGAGGGCGCGCCCGGTCAGGCGGGCCCCGCCGTAGCGCGTGACCATCCGATCGCCCCGCTCCACGGTCACCACCACGTGGCCGGGCAGGTCGACGTCGTCGGGTGCCTCCCCCGCCCAGCAGTCGTGCTCGATCATCAGCGTCGTCGCGCGCTGCGCGATCCCGGGGACGCCCGAGGCGACCACGGCCGGCTCGTCGCCGAGCCCCCGCCCGATGGCGGCCGCCGCGCCTCCCAGCGGGTCCGGCACCCCGCTCGGCACCTCGACGCCCTGGCTGCCCAGCGCCGCGGGCACGACGGCGAGGACGACGGCCGCTCCGAGACCGGCGCGGGTGACGAGCGGGAGGAGTGAAGCGGGTGTCCGATTCATGACCTTGACAACGTTGTGCCGGAATTCGGGCAACGGTGGACCTCGACTGGTCCAGTTCCGTCGTTACGGCGCCCTCCGCGGCCACCGCAGCAGCCGTCGGGGCTGTCGGGGGCGGGGGCTAGGTTCACCCGGTGAGCTTCGTCCCGCTGACCGGTCCGGCCACCTGGCTGCCGCGGGAGCCGCCGCGCGAGAGCGAGGTCGAGTTCACCGGTCGCGGCCGCACGCTGCGCCTGCCGGTGCCGGCGGCGATCCCGGTCCTGACACGCGCGGTGCGCGCCGACGACGCGCACCCCAGCGTCGGCCTGCTCGGCGGGGCGACGCTGCTGGCGATGCAACTGGTGGCCCGGGGTGCGGTGCGGGCCGACGACGCGGGCTCGTGGCGGGCGGCGCTGGCCGGGTCGGCCGACGAGGAGCGCGTGCGCGCGCTGGCCACGGCGCGGGCCCACGCCGACGCCGCCCCCGACGAGGCCGAGGAGGTGGTGCGCGAGCTCCTCGACGCCGTCGCCGACGCGATGGTCCGCCGCCCCGGCACGCTGGCGCCGCGTCAGCGGGTGGCCGAGCCGCAGGTCACCTTCCGCGCCCGACCGGTCGACCCGCTCGACCACCGCGACCTGGCCTCCCAGGTGCGTCTGGCGCTGCGCGTGGAGGCCCCGGAGGAGGTGCTCGCCGCGGGAGCGGTCGAGGTCGTGCTGCAGGTGCACGACCAGGCCGACGAGACGCACGTGGCCGACGCCGCCCGGCTGTGGACCGAGGGGCCGGACGAGCACGGCTTCTCCCCGCGTGCGCGCATCGCCGTGGGCGTGGCCCTGCGCGAGGCGGCCCTGGCGTGGACGGTGCTCGACCGGCTGCAGCGCGAGCAGGTCCCCGACCGCCTCGTGCTCGAGGGCGACGAGCTCGCCGAGCTGCTCGACAGCGGTCTCGAGGCGCTCGACGCCGTCGGGGTCGACGTGCTGTGGCCGCGGTCGCTGCGCGCCGACCTGCTGCAGCAGGCCCGGGTGGAGTCTCGCGGCAGCACCCAGGAGTCGACGTACGAGGAGAGTCCGTTCGGCCCCGAGGCGCTGTTCGGCTTCGACTGGCGCCTGGCGCTGCAGGGTCCCGACGGCACCACGACGCTGAACGACGACGAGATGGTGGCGCTGGCGGAGGCCACGACGCCCGTGGTGCGGCTGCGCGACAACTGGGTCGTCGTCGACCCCGCGCTGGCCCGCCGCGCCAAGAAGCGCGTGCGCGCGGGGCTCGGCACGGCCGAGCGCGAGCTCGGTGCGGGCGCTGCGCTGCAGGCGGCGCTGACCGGGGTGCTGGAGGTCGAGGGCCGCACCGTCGAGGTGCACCCGGGGGCGACCCTCGAGCGGCTGCGCGACCGCGTGGTCGACGCCGACCAGGTCGCCCCGCTGCCCGATCCACCGGGCCTCGAGGCCACGCTGCGCGACTACCAGCGCCGTGGCCTGACGTGGCTCGCCGAGCTGACCGGCATCGGCGTGGGGGCGTGCCTGGCCGACGACATGGGGCTGGGCAAGACCGTCACCGTCATCGCGCTGCACCTGCACCGACGCGCCCGCGGGCTCACGACCGGCCCGACCCTGGTGGTCTGCCCGACCAGCCTGCTCGGGACGTGGGAGGGCGAGCTGCGCCGCTTCGCCCCGCAGGTCGCCGTACGCCGCTTCCACGGCGGCACCCGCTCGCTCGACGGCCTCGACGGTGCCGACGGTGGGGTCGTGCTGACGACCTACGGCACGATGCGCGCCGACCACGAGACCCTGGCGGGGGTGCGGTGGGACCTCGTCGTCGCCGACGAGGCGCAGCACGTCAAGAACCCCCGCTCGGCGACCGCGCGCCACCTGCGCGAGATCCCCTCGCGCTGCCGGGTGGCGCTGACCGGCACCCCGGTGGAGAACAACCTCGTCGACCTCTGGGCGATCCTCGACTGGGCCACGCCCGGCCTGCTCGGCTCGCGCGCCGCCTTCCGCCGGGCGTGGGCGGCGCCGATCGAGAGCGGTGTCGACCCCGCGGTCGCCCGACGCTTCGCCCAGCTCGTCGGGCCCTTCCTGCTGCGGCGCCGCAAGAGCGACCCGGGCGTCGCGCCCGAGCTGCCGGCCAAGACCGAGACCGACCACGTGGTCGCGCTGACGCAGGAGCAGGTGGTGCTCTACGAGACGCTGGTGCGCGAGTCGATGCGGCGCATCCGCGAGGCCGACCCCGAGACCCGCCGCGGCCTCGTGCTCGCGATGCTCACCGGCCTCAAGCAGATCTGCAACCACCCCGCCCACTACCTGCGCGCGCCCAACGGCCGGTTGCGCGGGCGCAGCGGCAAGCTCGAGCTGCTCGACGAGCTGGTCTCGACCGTCGTGGCCGACGAGACCAGCGGCGTGCTGGTCTTCACCCAGTACGTCGAGATGGCGCGCCTGGTCGAGCGCCACCTCGCCCAGCGCGAGGTGCCGACGCTGTTCCTGCACGGTGGCACCACGGCGCGGGAGCGCGAGCGCATGGTCCGCGACTTCCAGGACGGCCGGGCGCCGGTCTTCCTGCTCTCGCTGAAGGCCGGCGGCACCGGGCTGACGCTGACGCGCGCCGACCACGTGGTCCACCTCGACCGTTGGTGGAACCCCGCCGTCGAGGACCAGGCCACCGACCGGGCGCACCGGATCGGCCAGACCCGTGCCGTGCAGGTGCACCGGCTGGTCACCGAGGGCACCATCGAGCAGCGCATCGGCGAGCTGCTGGTGCGCAAGCGCTCGCTGGCCGACCGGGTGCTCGGGGCCGAGTCCGACGTCGCCCTGACCGAGCTCTCCGACGACGAGCTCGACGACCTCGTCCGGCTCGACGCGCGGCTGCGCCGCGACGGAGACCTGCCCGGTGCCTGACCCGATGGTGCTCGCCCGCCTCCCGCGCCGCCGGGGTGCGGTGGCCCGCAGCGACACCTGGTGGGGCCGGGCCTTCGTGCGCAGCTTCGAGGAGACCGCCGTCGACGCCGACGACCTCGCAGGCGCCCGCTCCCTGGCCCGGTCGGGTCGCCTCGGCGCAGTCGTCGTGCTCGAGGGCATGGCCTCCGTCGTGGTCGACCCGGGAGCCGAGCAGCCGGTGATGGCGCAGCTGCGGGTCGAGCGGCTCGACGACGACGGCTGGACCACGCTGGCGCGCGAGGCGGCGCGGGAGTCGCGGTTCGCCGCCGCCCTCGAGTCCGGCCAGCTGCCGGTCGACCTGGTCGAGCACGCCGACGAGGCCGGCGCCGAGGTGCTCCCCGGGCCCGGCGAGCTCGAGACCGCGTGCGACTGCGACGCCTGGGCGCAGCCGTGCCGCCACACCCTGGCGCTGCTCTACCAGCTGGCGTGGCACGTCGACGGCGACCCCTACGTGCTGCTCCTGCTGCGCGGACGCACCCGCGAGGCGCTGCTCGACGCGGTCTCCGCCTTCGCCGCCGGCCTGCCCGCGCCGGGGGCCGCCGAGCGCGAGGAGGCCCGCGGCCGGGCGGCGCACGTCCTGGCCCTCGCGGCCGACGCCCCCACCGGCCACGGGCTCGCCGACGCCGAGGTGGCGGCGTACGACGAGGCCGTCAGCCGCCTGGTGCCGAGCATCACCACCGCCACGGCTCACGGACCGACGTGAACGCCCGATAACCTTGCCCGTCGTGAGCGAGCGCAAGGAGCAGATCCTGGCCGTGGCGGCGGAGCTGTTCGCCGAGAAGGGCTTCCACGGCGTGTCCATCGCCGAGCTCGGCGCGGCCTGCGGCTTCTCCGGCCCCGCGCTCTACCGGCACTTCCGCTCCAAGGACGCCGTGCTCGCCGCGATGCTCGTGGGCATCAGCGAGGAGCTGCTCGCGGTCGGTCGCCAGCGCGTCGCCGACGCCGACTCCCCCGCCGCCGCGCTCGAGGCGCTCGTCGACTGGCACGCCGCCTTCGCCCTCGACCACAAGGCGCTCATCGTGGTGCAGGACCGCGACTGGTCGGCGCTGTCGCACGAGGCGCGCGAGCGGGTGCGCCGCACCCAGCGCCTCTACGTCGAGGTGTGGGTCGAGCAGCTGCGCGCCCACGACCCCGAGGTCACGCCCGAGGCCGCCCGCGCCGCCGCCCACGCCACCTTCGGCCTGCTCAACTCCACGCCCCACAGCGCCAAGCTCGACCGCGACGCCATGCACGGCCTGCTCACCCGCATGGCCACCGCCGCCCTGCTCGGCGAGCGCGCCGTCCTGCGCTGACACGCCGCCGCCGGCTCCGCGGATCGCACGTGCCAGGTACGACGGATCCGCAGCTCGGCAGCCGGACTGGCCGCGCATGTTAATGATCGCTAACATCGCGGCGTGACCGTGACGGCTGGCACCACCCCCTCGATGACCGAGCTGGTCCAGCAGCTGCGCGAGCGGCTCGCGCGCGTGCGGCAGGGAGGGCCGCAGCGCTCGCGGGAGCGTCACACCGCCCGCGGCAAGCTCCTGGTCCGCGACCGCGTCGACGCCCTGCTCGACCCGGGCAGCCCGTTCCTCGAGCTCGGCGCCCTGGCCGCGTGGGGCATGTACGGCGAGGCCGGCGACGACACCGCCGTGCCGTCGGCCGGCATCGTGACGGGGATCGGCAGCGTGCACGGCCGGCAGGTGCTCGTGGTCGCCAACGACGCCACCGTCAAGGGCGGCACCTACTACCCGATGACGGTCAAGAAGCACCTGCGCGCCCAGGAGGTCTCCCGGGCCCACCGGCTGCCGTGCGTCTACCTCGTCGACTCGGGCGGGGCCTTCCTCCCGCGGCAGGACGAGGTCTTCCCCGACCGCGACCACTTCGGCCGGATCTTCTTCAACCAGGCCAACCTCTCGGGCGCAGGCATCCCCCAGCTCGCCGCCGTGATGGGCTCGTGCACCGCCGGCGGGGCCTACGTGCCGGCGATGAGCGACGAGACCGTGATCGTGCGCGACCAGGGCACGATCTTCCTCGGCGGCCCGCCGCTGGTGAAGGCCGCCACGGGCGAGGTCGTCACCGCCGAGGAGCTCGGCGGCGGCGAGGTGCACGCCAAGCGGTCCGGCGTCGTCGACCACCTCGCCGACGACGACCGCCACGCCCTGCGCATCCTGCGCTCGGTGGTCGACACGCTGCCGCGTGATGGTCTCGACAGGCTCGACCAGCGAGGGGCGGGCGAGGTCGAGGAGCCGCTGGAGGACCCCGAGGGCCTGCTCGACGTCGTGCCCACCGACAGCCGCACGCCGTACGACGTGCGGGAGGTCGTCCGCCGCATCGTCGACGGCAGCCGCTTCCACGAGTTCAAGGCGTTGTACGCCGAGACGCTGGTGTGCGGGTTCGCGCGGATCCACGGCCACGAGGTCGGCATCGTGGCCAACAACGGCATCCTGTTCGGCGAGTCCGCCCGCAAGGGTGCGCACTTCGTGCAGCTGTGCGACCAGCGCGGCGTCCCGCTGCTGTTCCTGCAGAACATCTCCGGCTTCATGGTCGGCCGCGAGTACGAGAACGGCGGCATCGCCCGCGACGGCGCCAAGCTCGTCACCGCCGTGGCCTGCGCGTCGGTGCCGAAGTACACCGTGGTCGTCGGCGGCTCCTTCGGCGCCGGCAACTACGGCATGTGCGGGCGCGCCTACGACCCGCGCTTCCTGTGGATGTGGCCCAACGCCCGGATCT
The DNA here is from genome assembly GCF_054777915.1 of Nocardioides marmoraquaticus. Classification (NCBI taxonomy): domain Bacteria; kingdom Bacillati; phylum Actinomycetota; class Actinomycetes; order Propionibacteriales; family Nocardioidaceae; genus Nocardioides; species Nocardioides marmoraquaticus. Next base: position 192,684 of record NZ_BAAHAA010000001.1, read on the forward strand.
CCGTCATGGGCGGCGAGCAGGCCGCCTCCGTGCTCGCCACCGTCGCCGGTCGGGAGGACGACGACGACTTCAAGGCCCCGATCCGCGAGCAGTACGAGACCCAGGGCTCGGCCTACTACTCCACGGCCCGGCTGTGGGACGACGGCGTCATCGACCCCCGCGACACCCGCCGCCTGCTCGGCATGGCGCTGGGCCTCGCCGCCGACGAGCCCCGACCGACGCCCCACTACGGCGTCTTCCGGATGTGAGACGCGCAGCGGTGGGCGAGGAACGAGCTCGTCGCGGGGGCGCGGCCAGGTCGAGCAAGCCCCGCGACCGAGGCACGAGGTCGCGACGGACGCGTCGAGACCCAGTGAGACGAAAGGCAACCTGAAGTCATGTTCACCAGAGTCCTCGTCGCCAACCGCGGCGAGATCGCGCTGCGCGTCTTCCGCACCTGCCGCGACCTCGGCGTCGAGACGGTGGCGGTGCACACCGACCTCGACGCCCGCGCTCCGCACGTGCGGGCGGCCGACGTGGCGATGCGGGTCGAGAGCTACCTCGACGTCGACGCGGTCGTGGCGGCGGCCGTCTCGTCCGGCGCCGACGCCGTCCACCCCGGCTACGGCTTCCTGTCCGAGCGCAGCACCTTCGCCCGCGCCGTCACCGACGCGGGCCTCGTCTTCGTCGGCCCGAGCGCCGAGGTGATCGAGCTGATGGGCCGCAAGGACGCCGCCCGCGAGGTCGCCGAGCGCGCGGGCGTGCCCGTGGTGCCGGCGTACGACATGGTCTCGACGAGCTCGACCAGCGGAGGTCCGTCGTCGGTCGAGCCTGTCGAGACCACCGACACGAGCGGCTGGGTCTTCCCCGTCCTGGTCAAGGCGGCGGCGGGAGGCGGCGGCAAGGGCATGCGGGTGGTGCGCGCGGCGGCCGACCTGTCCGAGGCGGTCGCGGCGGCGCGACGCGAGGCGACGGCGGCCTTCGGCGACGACGCGATGCTGGTGGAGAAGTACGTCGAGCGCGGCCGCCACGTCGAGGTGCAGGTCGTCGGCGACGGACGGGGCGGCGCGGTCCACTTCGGCACCCGCGACTGCTCGGCGCAGCGGCGCCACCAGAAGGTCGTCGAGGAGGCTCCGGCCCCCGACCTGCCGCCCGAGACCCGTGCGCTGCTGCACCGCGCCGCGGTCGACCTCGCGGCCGAGGTGTCGTACGCCGGCGCCGGCACCGTGGAGTTCCTGCTCGACGTCGCGACGGGCGACGTCTACTTCCTCGAGATGAACACCCGGCTCCAGGTCGAGCACCCCGTCACCGAGCTCGTCACCGGCACCGACCTGGTCGCGCTGCAGCTGCGTGTCGCGGCCGGCGAGGCCGAGGCGCTGACCGGCCTCGACGAGGGTGTCGAGGTCGACGGCCACGCGATGGAGGTGCGCGTCTACGCCGAGGACCCGTACGCCGGCTTCCTGCCGCAGGCGGGCCGCGCCACGACCGTGCGCTGGCCGCACGGGAGCGGCGTCCGCGTCGACCACGCGCTGGAGGACGGGCAGGTCGTCAGCACGGCGTACGACCCCATGCTGGGCAAGGTCGTCGTGCACGCGGCCGACCGTGAGGCCGCGCGGCGCGGGCTGGTGCGGGCGCTCGAGGAGACGGCGGTCCTCGGGCTCACCACCAACGTCGGCTTCCTGCGGGAGCTGGTGGCCTCCGACGCCTTCCGCGACGGCGAGGTCGACACCGCCTGGCTCGACCGCCACGAGCTGACGGCGCCCGACCCTGCCCCCGCCCGCCGGGCCGCCGCGCGCGCCGTGCTGGCCGCGGAGGGCCGGCCGGGCGGGCCCTGGCGCGACGACGGCTTCCGCCTCGGCGCTGACGCCGCCCCGGTCGTCGTCGACCTCGACGAGCCCGTCGTCCTGGAGCCCGCCGACCTCACCGGCCCGGTGCCGGTCGCCGCGGTCAGCCAGCGCCGCGTCGAGGTCGTCCACCTCGGCCAACGCCACGTGCTGGAGCGGCCCGACCCCTTCGCCGACACCGTCGCGGCGATCGGCGAGGGCACGGTCGCCGCCCCGATGCCGGGCACCGTGCTCGACGTGCGCGTCGGAGTCGGCGACGTCGTCGAGGCCGGCCAGGTGCTCGGGACGCTGGAGGCGATGAAGATGGAGCTCGCGCTCACGGCCGGTGTCACCGGCACCGTGGCGGCCGTCGGCGCGGCGGCGGGCGACCAGGTCGCGCTGGGCGCCGCGCTGTTCGAGGTGACGCCCGACGCCTGACGCGTCAGGCGTGGTGGCGCAGCAGCAGCTCGCGGTCGGCGAAGCGGCCCACCTGCCACGTCGCGTAGCCGTCGGTGCCCGCCCCGACGACACCGCCGACGACCGGCACCCGTCGCCCGACGGCGTAGGCGAGCCGCTTGCCCGCCACCCGCGTCATGAGCTCGCCCGCCACCTCGTTGGCGACGAGGCGGTCGAGGTCGGGATCGTGGACCGGGGCGGTCGCGACGGCCATCGGCGGACCGGGGAGGCGCTGCTCGCGCACCAGCTCGTGCACCTTCTCCTCGCCGAGCAGCGTCGTGAGCACGGCATTGCGCACGCGCGGGTCGGCCAGGTCGTGGCCGCGCAGGTGCGCCAGGGCCGCCACCATGCGGCACTGGATCATCGCCAGCCCACCGATGTTGGCGGGCACGGCGACCGGCATCGTGGCGAGACCGCCGAGGTTGGTCACGAACCCCTGCGCGCCCGCGAGACGCACGTGCGACTCGATGAGGCTCGAGACCGCCTGCGCCTCGTCGTCGTGCTCGACGAACGCCCGCTTGCCCACGACGGAGGCCGGCTCGAGCGGGCCCACACCCGCGACCGCCCGGTCGTAGGCCTGGTGCACGAACCCGGCGGCCAGCTGCGGCGCGGCCCGACCGAGGTCGTGCTGCAGGCGCCGACCCAGCTGCTGGGCCAGGTCACGCGCCAGGGTCATGGCGCCACAGTACGGCCGGGCACCATGGTCACGTGCCCGTCGAGCCCGCCCCCTCCCCCTGGCTCTTCCCGCCGTCGGACGACGCCGACGGCGACGTGGTGTGCGCCGGCGCCGACCTCGCGCCGGGCACGGTGCTGGCGGCGTACCGGCAGGGGCTGTTCCCGATGGCCCTCGACTCCCGCCGCCCCGACGAGATGGGCTGGTGGTCACCGGAGCAGCGCGGCGTGCTGCCGCTCGACGGCCTGAGGGTCAGCCGCTCGCTGCGGCAGTCGCTGAAGCACTACGAGGTCCGGGTCGACACCGCGTTCGGCGACGTCATCGCGGGGTGCGCCGACCCCTCGCGCGACGGCGGCTGGATCGACCGCGGCATCGTCCGCGCGTACACCGAGCTGCACCGGCTCGGCTGGGTGCACTCGGTCGAGGCGTGGCGCGACGGCGAGCTCGCCGGTGGCCTGTACGGCGTCGCGGTCGGCGGCCTCTTCGCGGGCGAGTCGATGTTCGCCCGGCAGCGCGACGCGTCCAAGGCCGCGCTCGTCGGCCTGGTCGAGCTGCTCCGCGACGAGCACGCGGAGCACCGCGTGCTCGACACCCAGTGGCAGACCCCCCACCTCGCCACGCTCGGCGTCGTCGAGGTGCCGCGCCGCGACTACCTCCGCCGCCTCGACCGCGCCCTCACCCTCCCCCTCCCCGCCGCCTTCGCCTGACGCCCGGGCCGGGGACGAACTGGGCAGCTCGCGGTCCGCGGCCGGTGCGAGACGCACGACCAGACGGCGTCCCGTCCGCCGATCCGACGAGCTGCCCGTCGCTCGACGTCCCTCAGACGACGAGCGGGGCGCCGCCGTCGTCGCGGACCATCGCGCGGCCGGCCTCGGCCCAGTCGATCATCCCGCCGGCGAGGTTGACCGCCTCGAAGCCCTTCTCCTGCAGGAAGGCCGTGGCCTGCGACGACCGGCCGCCGACCTTGCACACCACCAGCAGCTGCTGGTCACGCGGCAGCTCCTCGACCCGGCCGGGCAGCTGCTGCAGCGGCACGTGCACGGCGCCGTCGATGTGGCCGTGCTCCCACTCGACGGGCTCGCGCACGTCGAGCACCGTCACGCCCTCGGGCATCGGGTCGGGCACCTGGGCGACCTCGACGGTCGGGACCTCGATCATGGGGCCAGTCTCCACCTGGGGTGGTCTGCTCGTCGGGGCGGCCCTTCGAGACGGTCGCTGCGCGACCTCCTCAGGGAGCAGGGGACGGTCGCTGCGCGACCTCCTCAGGGAGCGGAGGACGGCGCGGCGCGACCTCCTCGGGGAGCAGGGGACGGTACGGCGCGACCTCCTCAGGGAGCAGGAGGACGACTCGGCGCGACCTCCTCAGGGAGCAAGGCACGGCAGGGCGCGACCAGGCAGGCGGCTACTTGAGCAGACGCGACATGCGGCGGTCGGCGAGCGGCTTGCCGCCGGTCTGGCAGGTGGGGCAGTACTGCAGGGAGGAGTCGGCGAAGGAGACCTCGCGGACGGTGTCGCCGCACACGGGGCAGGCCTCGCCGGTGCGGCCGTGGACGCGCAGGTTGGTCTTCTTCTCGCCCTTGAGCTTGGACGCCTCGAGGCCGGCCGAGCGCTCGACGGCCGCGGTCAGGGTGTCGCGGACGGCGGCGTAGAGGACCTCGACCTCCTCGTCGGTCAGGCTGCTGGCCGGCTTGAAGGGCGACATGCGAGCCACGTGGAGGATCTCGTCGGAGTAGGCGTTGCCGATGCCGGCGATGGTGCTCTGCTGGCGCAGCACCCCCTTGAGCTGCGACCGGCCGTGCTCCGCGAGGATGCCGCGCAGCGTGTCGATCCCGAAGTCGCCGACGAGCGGGTCGGGGCCGAGCGAGGCGATGCCCGGCACCTCGGCCGGGTCGCGCACGACGTACAGCGCCAGGCTCTTGCGGGTGCCGGCCTCGGTCAGGTCGAGGGCCGCCTCGCCCCCGCCGTCGGGCGACGGCGAGAGCAGCACCCGGGCCGCGAGCGGCGACTTGGTGCTGGGCCGGGCGGGGGCGGCCGGCGGGTCGTCCTTCCACCGCACCCAGCCGGCCTTGGCGAGGTGGATGACGAGGTGGGTGCCGGAGACGTCGATGTCGAGGAACTTGCCGTGCCGGGTCACCCCGTCGACGAGGCCGCCCGACAGTGCGGTCACCGGTGGGTCGTAGGTCTTGAGGCAGCTGAACGCCACGACGTCGACGCGCACGACGGCGCGGCCGGCGAGCCGGCGCGACAGGTCTCCGGCGAGCGCTTCGACCTCGGGCAGCTCGGGCACGCCGCCAAGGTACCCAGCCCAGACCCCGGGCGGCAGGGGTCTGGTCAACCACCGGCACCGGGGGCGACCATGGGTCATGGCCGCTACCCACCAGGCGCACGTCGACCTCGGCACCGACGTCTTCCTCGACCGTCGCGGTGGCGGTCGCGCGCTCGCGGTGCGCTGGGAGCACGCGGGTGACCCCGCCGACGACGAGGTGACGCTCTCGCTGTGGCGAGGTGCGGAGTGCGCGGGCACGTTCCGGCTGTCGAGGGCCGAGGTGCCGGCCGTGCTGGCGACGCTGACCGCCGGACTCGCTCCTACGACACGCTAGCGATGTCTAGGGCTCACGCTAGACAGCCCGATACGGTCCGATCGTGGACCCCGTGCGCAACCCCTACGCCCCCGGCGCCGGCCAGCGCCCGCCCGAGCTGGCCGGTCGTGACCGCGAGCTGCAGCAGTTCGCGGTCGTGCTCGAGCGGGTGGCGGCCGGGCGGCCCGACCGCAGCCTGGTGCTCTCCGGCCTCCGCGGCGTCGGCAAGACGGTGCTGCTCAACGCGCTGCGCAGCCTCGCGGTGCAGCGGGCCTGGGGCACCGGCAAGCTCGAGGCGCGGCCCGACCAGTCGCTGCGGCTGCCCATCGCCCAGGCCGTCCACGCCGCGCTGCGCGAGGTCGCGCACCGCCACCGCGACCCCGAGCGGGTCGAGGCGGTGACCGGCGTGCTCAAGGCCTTCGCGCTGCGTACGCCGCTCGAGGAGCGCAAGGCGGCGAGCCGGGCGGCCGGTGCCGGGCAGGGCCGGTGGCAGCCCCCGACGGACGTCGAGGCGACGAAGGGACGGGCCGACTCGGGCGACCTCGAGACCGACCTGGTCGAGCTCTTCACCGACGTCGGGTCGCTCGCCCGCGACCTCGGGGTCGGCGTCGCGCTCTTCGTCGACGAGATGCAGGACATCGCGACCGCCGAGCTCGCCGCGCTCTGCGGCGCCTGCCACGAGATCAGCCAGCAGGGCTCCCCGCTCGTCGTGGTGGGCGCGGGCCTGCCCCACCTGCCGGCCGCGCTCGCGGCGTCGAAGTCCTACGCCGAGCGCCTCTTCCGCTACGTCGCCGTCGACCGGCTGCCGCGCGAGATGGCCGAGCGGGCCTGGACCCTCCCGGCGGCCGACGAGGACGCGACGTACGAGCCGGCGGCCCTCGAGGAGCTCTACCGGCTGACCGACGGCTACCCCTACTTCGTGCAGGCCTACGGCAAGGTCGTCTGGGACACCGCCGTCCGCACCCCCATCACCTGGGCCGACGTGGTGCAGGCGGCGCCGGAGGCCGAGGGCGAGCTGGCGGTGGGGTTCTTCGGGGCCCGCTACGACCGCGCGACCCCGGCTGAGCGCGACTACATGGTCGCCATGGCCGACCTGGGCGAGCAGGTCGGCGACGGCGCGGTCGCCACCGCCGACGTCGCGCGCCGCCTCGACCGCAAGCCGCAGTCGCTCTCGCCGGCGCGTGACGGCCTGATCAAGAAGGGCCTCGTCTACTCCGGCGAGCGCGGCACCGTCGCCTTCACGGTGCCGCACTTCGGCAAGTTCCTGAGGAGGCAGGTGTGAGCCTCACCTGGGAGGAGCTGGGCGCCCGCTCGGCCGCACGCCACTTCCCCGCGGTCGAGGGGCGCGACGTCGACGCCGTCGTCGCGACGATCGGCGCGACGGGGCCCGTGCAGTCGCAGACGGCGCGGTCCCCGTACGTCGGACTCGCCGCGCGCCTGCCCGGCGTCGAGCGCGACACCATCACCGCCGCCCAGGAGCAGTGGCGGCTGGTGCGCGGCAGCAACCTGCGCGGCACCGTGCACACCTCGACGGCCGCCGACCACGCCCTGATGGAGGCCGTCACCCGCTGGTCGATGCGCGCCATGTGCCAGCGCCTCTGGCGACCGTCCGCGGTCGAGGTCGACGAGGTCTGGGCCGAGGTCGAGGCGTACGCCGCCGACGAGTGGCGCACCGCTCAGGAGGTGCACGACCACGTCCGCGCCTGGCTCGACGAGCACGACCCCGACCACCGGGCGAGCATCGACGAGACGGTCGGCCGGTCGATGTCCAACGGCCACGGCGGGCTGCTGCGCAAGCCGTCGAGCGGCGGCTGGGAGGGCCAGGGCAAGCCCGTCTACCGCACGGCGCGCGAGCTGCTCGGCCCGCGCGACTCTGTGCTGGCCGACCCGGAGGGTGCGCTCGACGCACTGGTGCTGCGCCACGTGCGGTGGCACGGACCGTCGAGCCGGCACGACGTCGCGTGGTGGGCCGGCCTCACGCTCGGCGTGGTCGACGGCTCGCTCGAGCGGCTCGCCGACCGGCTGGTGCCGCTCGAGGGCCCCGACGGCCTGACCTTCCACGACCTGCCCGACGCTCCCCCGGCGGCGGAGGAGGCGGGCGTGCGGCTGCTGCCCGAGTTCGACGCCGTGGTCTGCGCCTACGACACCAAGCGGCGCGACCGCTTCGTGACGCCCGAGCACTTCGCCCGGCTGTGGAACCCCCGCAACGCCCTGATGCAGCCCTTCCTGCTCGTCGACGGCCGCATCCGCGGCACCTGGCGGCTCGAGGGCAGCGGAGCACGCCGCCGGCTCGACGTGCGCTGGTTCGCCGGCACGCGCCGCCCGCGCAAGGCCGAGGTCGAGCGCGCTGCCGAGGCGCTCGCCGCGGCGTACGGCGTCACCCTCACCGGCCTCGCGCTCGGCTCGGCGGGCTGACGCCGGCCCACCCGCGGGGGCACACTGCTGACCATGGTCACGCAGCGGCCGTGGGTGGTGGCGCACCGCGGGGCGAGCGCGCTCCACGCCGAGCACACGCTGGGGGCGTACGTCTCCGCGCTCGAGGCCGGCGCCGACGGGCTCGAGTGCGACGTACGACTGACGGCCGACGGTCACCTCGTGTGCGTGCACGACCGCGACCTGCGCCGCACCGGCAGCCGCCACGGCGTGGTCTCGGCGATGGAGCTGGCCGAGCTGGAGCAGGTCGACCTCGCGTCGTGGAAGCGGCCGTGGGCCGAGCTCGACGACGAGGCACCGGAGGCCGACCCCGAGCAGCGCACCGTGCTGACGCTGCGTCGTCTCGTCGAGACCGCCCTCGACCACGCCGCCTCACGTGGCGCGCCGGTGCGACTCGCGATCGAGACCAAGCACCCCACGCGGTACGCCGGCCTCGTCGAGCGGCGGGTGGTCGAGCTGCTCTCCGACTACGGCCTCACCGACCCGGGCTCGCCGGTGCAGCTGATGTCGTTCTCCTACGTCGCGCTGCGACGGCTGCAGCGCCTGGCGCCGCACCTCGACCTCGTGATGCTGGTCGACGACAAGCGGCAGCACTGGGCCCGGGTCAAGCCGTTCCTGGAGCCCGGCTGGATCGTCGGTCCGGGCATGGACACCGTGCGCGCCGACCCCGACCGGGTCGGGCGGCTGGTCGGCAAGGGGCGTCGGGTGCACTGCTGGGTCGTCAACGAGCCGGCCGACGTCGACCTGTGCGTCGGGCTCGGGATCGAGGCCCTCATCACCGACCACCCGGGGCGCACCCTGGCCCACGTCGGGCGCCGGGAGGACCGTCCGGGTTGAGGTGGTTTCGAACCGGCACGGGCTGGGCAGTTTCCCTGCGGAGACCAGCACAGCACTCAGCGGTCCCGTCTGTGGAGGACGCATGACCATGACCCTCGAGCCGAGAGTTCCCGAGGCTGTCAGTCTCGACCTGCCCTTCTCGCCCGAGAGCGCCCGCGTGGCGCGCGGGGCGCTGCACACGTGGCTCGACTCCGTCGACGCCGCCGACGAGACGCGCGACGACGCCCGGTTGCTCATCTCCGAGCTGGTCGGCAACTCCGTGCGTCACGCCCGCCCGCTCGACGACGAGCTGCTGCGCGTCGAGTGGCGCGTGGAGGCCAACGCCGCTCCGCGATCACTGCTGGCCATCAAGGTCACCGACGGTGGTGCCGGCACCGTGCCCTCCGTCGTCGACGCCGGCACCGGTGACACCTGCGGCCGCGGCCTCGCCATCGTCGAGCACCTCGCGGCGCGCTGGTGGGTCGAGGGCAGCGGCAGCGGCGTCACCGTCGTGGCCGAGATCCCTCTGGCCTGACCCCCTCCACCTGACCCTAGGGTGCGTGCATGGGGAAGAAGTCACGTCAGCGCACCCGTACCGAGACCGCCGAGCGCGTCGAGACCGCCGAGGGCGCGGTCGGTCCGCGCCAGCCGTGTCCCTGCGGCTCCGGCCGGCGCTACAAGGCGTGCCACGGCAGCGGCGGGGGTGCGTCGCCGTACGTCGCCCGCCCCTTCGCCGGCCTGCCGTCCGAGCTCGACCTCGTGGCGCTCAAGGAGTTCGTGCCGGCGGCCACCGCCCCGCTGCCGCTGAAGGAGCCGCACGAGCGCTCCGTGCAGGTGTGCTCGTTGCTGCCTGGGGCCGCCCCGGCGCTGGTGCGCGACGACGGCACGGTGTGGCTCGGCATGCAGGTGCAGCACTCCTACGGCGACCCCAGCCGCGACCTGGCCGCCGTCCTGCTCGAGGCCCTCGAGGCCGAGCCGGGCAGCCTCATCGGTCTGCCCGAGCCGCCCGGTGAGGGCCCGCGGCTGCAGGACCTCGTCGCCGACGAGCCGCTGACGATCACCGTGCACGAGGGCTTCGACTACTGGGTCGCCGACGTCGAGGGTGACGACACCATGGCCTCCGCGCTCGACCAGGCCAACCAGGCCGCGTCCCCGACCGTGCGCCTGACGTCGGTCGAGGCGGCGTACTGGACCAACATGGGTGACCGCGAGTACCTCCGCTGGACCCTGCCGCACGCCGAGGACGACGTGCTCGACGCCCTGGCCCGGTTGCACGCCGCTGGCGAGGACGGTCTCGTCGAGGGCAGCCGGCTGATCGGCATGTTCCGGACCCACGGCCTCGTCGTCCCCGTGTGGGACGTGCCGCGCGGCACCGGCGGCGAGGCCCTCGAGGAGCCCCTCGACGCCTTGTCCACCCGGCTGAGGGCCGCGCTCGAGTCGACCGAGCCGCTCACCGCGGAGGAGAGATCGGCCCGCAACGGCCTCGCGAGCCGGCAGCTGACGGTGCGCTGACGGTGCGCTGACCTGCGGCGCAGCGACGACGCGCCCGCGCGGTTGTGAGCGCGCTCGGCGATGCCGTACTGTCGGTCGTGCCCGGTCGATGTTGTCCCCCCCGTCAACACCGACCGGGCACCTTCGTTCTCAGGCCCGCCTGGTCGGCCGGGCGCTCGCCACGAACGGCCCGCGCCACATCAGCGCCGCCGAGGCCACCATCACCAGGGCGCCCACCGCGGCGCCCGCCGCCGCGATCACGCTGCCGCGGCCGATAGAGGCCGCGTTGACCAGCAGCAGGAGCAGGATCAGCCCGGCGACGCTGCCGTTGACGACCGCCAGGGCGACTCGGCCGCCCTCGGGCCGTCGCAGCAGGGCGACGTAGAGCACGACGTCGAGGACGAAGAGCGCGCCCAGCGGGAAGACCAGGAGGAACGCGAAGCCGTGGGCGGAGGTGTCGACGCCGCGGGCCTCGGCGTCGCCGACCCACCAGCCGAAGAAGACGAAGAGCACGAGGGTCAGCACCGGCACCCCGAGCAGCCCCGGCAGCAGCAGGCGGGCGCCGGCGGCGGGGTCGCGACGTGGCGGTACGACGGGGGCGCTCACGCCGACCGGTCAGTCCATCGGCTCTTCGTCGACCCGGATGCCGAACCTGACGTCGTCGCCGTCGACCGCCGTCGTCGTGACGGTCATGCCGATCCTGGTGTCGTCGGGTGCGGTGAGCACGCAGCGGACCTGGGCGTCGACCTCCGCCGGCAGCGGGTCGTCGCAGGTGATCGCCTTGGGGGCCGTGCCGACCTCGGCCTCCAGCTGGGTCGCGACCTCCTGCTCGAGGTCGTCGGTGCCGAGCGTCGGGACGTCGTCGGAGCCGTTGCCCACCGACACGCCGCAGCCGGTGAGCAGCACCAGGGAGCCGGCCAGGAGTGCGAGCGAGCGACGCATGAGCAGACCTCCGGTGGGGACACGGCGGAGGCGACGTCCCCCGACAGCGTCGACGGTACCGCGCGCTCAGACCTCGTCGCGGGCGACGGGGCACGACATGCAGCGCGGCCCGCCACGCCCGGAACCCAGCTCGGACCCGGCGATGGCGACCACCTCGATGCCGGCCGCCTCCATCCGGGCGTTGGTCTCGACGTTGCGCTCGTAGGCCACCGCCACCTTCGGCGCGATCGCGAGGGTGTTGTTGCCGTCGTCCCACTGCTCGCGCTCGGCGGTCACCGGGTCGAGGCCGGTGTCGATGGTGTGCAGCGTGTCGAGACCCATCGCCTTGGCGGCCGCGACCAGGAACGGCTCGGCCGGACCCACCTCGAGCCGGTCGTCGTCGCCCGCGGTGACGGTGTGGGCGACCAGGTGGTCGGCGACGTTGGGGTAGATCGTGAAGGTGTCGACGTCGACCATCGTGCAGACCGTGTCGAGGTGCATCGTGGCCCGCTCCTGGGCGATCGGCACGGCCAGCAGGGTGTGCACGCCGCCCTCACCGAAGACCTGCCGGGCCAGCCGCTCGGCGCCGGCAGGCGTCGTACGCTCCCCGACGCCGACGGCCAGGACGCCCGGCGCGAGCAGCAGCACGTCGCCGCCCTCGACGTGCTCCTGGTGCCAGCCGTGGAAGGTGGTGGTGCCGGCGAAGCGGGGGTGCCGGGTGTAGATCAGCTCGGTCAGCTGCGTCTCGCGGTCGCGCGCGGGCATCGCCAGCGAGGTGACGGCGACCCGGTCGCCGATCCAGACGCTGGAGTCGCGGGTGAACAGCAGGTTGGGCAGCGGGTCGACGACGAAGTCGTCGGAGGCCAGCAGGCTGGTGACCAGGCCGAAGCCGCCGCGCACCTCGTCGTTGCGCAGGCCCGCCGTCAGCACCTCGGTCAACGCCTCGGGGCCCAGCTCGCCGAGCCAGCCGCGCAGGTGCTCGCGCAGGGTGTCGCCCAGCCGCAGCGACTGCGTGACGCCGGCGACCGCGACCTCGCGGGCCTCGGCGTCGGCCAGCGTCTCGGTGAGCAGCTCGGTCAGGTAGAGCACCTCGACGTCGCGGTCGCGCAGCGCCTGCGCGAAGGCGTCGTGCTCGTCCTGCGCCCGCGAGACCCACGGGATGCCGTCGAAGAGCAGCTGGTCGTTGTTGCGCGGCGTCAGCCGCTTCAGCTCCGGACCGGGGCGGTGCAGCATCACCGTCCGCAGCCGACCGACCTCGCTCGTCACCCCGGGTGCGCTCATGCCCGCAGCCTAGGGCCGCTCGCTCCCTGAGGCGCGAGCGCAGCGAGCCCCCTCGCTCCCTGAGGTGCGAGCGGAGCGACCCCCTCGCTCCCTGAGGTGCGAGCGGAGCGAGCCGCCTCGCTCCCTGAGGTGCGAGCGGAGCGACCCCCTCGCTCCCTGAGGTGCGAGCCGAGCGACCCCCCTCGCTCCCTGAGGTGCGAGCGGAGCGAGCCACGAAGGGCATCTCAGCGGCCCCGGAACGGCGCGGCGGCGTACACGCCCATGATCTTGACGTCGGTGGTGAAGAAGGTGAGCTCCTCGAGCGCGCGGGCGAGGCCGGGCTCCTCGGGGTGGCCGTCGACCTCGGCGAGGAACTGCGTGCCGGTGAACTGCCCGTCGACCATGTAGCTCTCGAGCTTGGTCATGTTGACGCCGTTGGTCGCGAAGCCGCCGAGCGCCTTGTAGAGCGCCGCCGGCAGGTTGCGGACGTTGAAGACGAAGGTCGTCACGACCGGCCCCTGCCCCACCGGCGCCTCGACGAGGTCGCGCGAGAGCACCACGAAGCGGGTGGTGTTGTGGTCGGCGTCCTCGACGTCGTCGCGCAGCACCTCGAGGCCGTACGTCGCCGCGGCGAGCGGCGGGCTGATGGCCGCCATCGTCGGGTCGCCCGACTCGGCGACCTCCCGAGCCGCCCCCGCGGTGTCGCCGGAGATGACCGGGTGCAGGCCGAGCTCGCGGATCACGCCGCGGCACTGGCCGAGCGCGTGCACGTGGCTGTGCACCGACCGGAGCCCCTCGAGCGTCGCGCCCGGCAGCGCCATCAGCGAGAACCGGATGCGCAGGAAGTGCTCGGCCACGATGTGCAGCCCCGACCCGGGCAGGAAGTGGTGCACGTCGGCGACCCGGCCCGCGATCGAGTTGTCGATCGGGATCATCGCCAGGTCGGCCTCGCCGCCGGCGACCGCGGCGAAGGCGTCCTCGAACGACGCGCACGGCAGCGCCTCGAGGTCGGGGTAGTGCTCGAGGCACACGATGTGCGAGTTGGCTCCCGGCTCGCCCTGGTAGGCGATGCGCTTCGTGCTCACGTCGCTACTTTCCCACGCGGCTGCGGGCTGTCGTGGCGCGTCGGTCGGTCGTGGGATCGCCCGCTGCCTAGGCTTCCCGGGTGATCCTCGTGGCCGTCCTCGCCCTGCTCCTCGCCGCCGCGGCGCTGTTCGTGTCGCTGGCGGCGCGGCGCGGCGGCGCGCGGCGTACGGTCGCCGACGACACCGACCTCCCCACCGACGTCCAGGCCCTGCGTCAGGAGGTCGCCGCCCTGCGCCGCGAGGGCGCCCAGGCGCTGCGCCACCTCGCCGTCGTCCGCTACGACGCCTTCACCGACACCGGCGGCCAGCTCTCGTGGAGCCTCGCCCTGCTCGACGACTCCGGCAGCGGCGTCCTCGTCACCTCGATCCAGGGCCGCTCCGAGTCCCGCACCTACGCCAAGAACGTCGTCGACGGCCGCTGCGAGCAGCAGCTGAGCCCCGAGGAGCAGGACGCCATCTCCCACGCCCGCGGGTGAGCGCCCCGGGCGACCGGAGTGCCGCGAGGCTCCTGTCGACGCGGTCGAGGCGCGGGGCCGGGGCGCAGGGCCGGGGCGCAAAGTCACTGGTTCACCAGTGACTTTGCCGCTGGACGCGGCAAACAATCGTGGCTCAGCGTCAGACTTCGTGGCTCAGTGAGAGTCCGATGACCCGTCGTGTCACATCAGTCACAAGACTCACTGGTTAACCAGTGAGTTTGCTGGCACCACGTCGACCCAGCCACCCAAGCCGCCGTACGACGACTGGGCGCGCTTCTCAGTGACTTAGTGCCTGTTGCCGCGGCCACGAAGTCACTGGTTACCCGCCTGAGCGGGTAATCAGGAACCACTACCGCCGCACCCGCACCAGCAGCCGGCCGTGGATGCAGCGGGCGCGGATCTCGCGACCGGGCTCGATCAGGTCGCCGTCGAGCTGGCGGGGGGCGTCGGCGTGGGCGCGGACGACGACCTCGCGGCCGCTCATGCGGGTGATGGTCTCGTCGGTGCGCTTGGAGCGCGACAGCACGCGGGCGGCGAGGGGGATCCAGGACAGGAACCGTCGGGGGTAGAGCAGCACGACGTCGAGGCGGCCGTCGTCGATGGCGGCGTCGGGGATCAGCGGCATGCCGGCCTGCAACGCGCCGACGTTGCCGACGACGACGGTGCGGGCGCGGTGGCGGGTGAACTCGCCGCCGTCGACCGAGATGTCGACCCGGATCGCGGGGAACATCAGCGCCTTGAGCGCCGAGAGCACGTAGGCGAGCCAGCCGACGCGGGCCTTCACCTGCTCGTTGACGCCCTCCATGATCGCGGCGTCGAAGCCCATGCCGGCCATGACGAGGTAGACCGAGTCGTCCATGTTGTCGCCGCTGACCTCGACCATGTCGACGGCGCGGTCCTGGCCGTTGAGGCCGACGTCGACGGCCGAGCGCAGGTAGAGCGGCAGGTCGAGGTTGCGGGCGAGCAGGTTGCCGGTGCCGGCGGGCACGATGCCGACGGGGATGCCGGTGCCGGCGAGCTCCTCGCACACGGCGCGCACGGTGCCGTCGCCGCCGACCGCGAGCGCGAGGTCGGCACCGTCGACCGCGGCGGCGTGCGCCATGCCGTAGCCGGTGTCCTCCGGGGTCGTGCGGTGCCAGTCGACGTGGGCGTAGCCGGCGTCGCCGGCCAGCTCCTCGACCAGCGCCTGGAAGCGACCGACGTCGTCGACCTTGATGGGGTTGAGGATCACCGCGAGCCGCTTGCGGTCGGCGACGGCGGGGGTGTCGGAGGGCAGCGGGTCGGCGACCGCGGCGATGCTGCGCGGCGTCGGGTCGTACGCCGCCAGCCAGCCGAGCACGATTGCCGAGGCCAGCGCCACACCCCCGAGCACGTCGGAGACGAAGTGGACGCCGAGGAAGAGTCGGTCGGCGCCGACCAGCACCACGAGGAAGACCGCGAGGCCGGTGACGAGGCGTCGTACGCCGCTCCGCCGCACCAGCAGGTGGGTGAGCACGATCGCGACCCCGGCGGCGCCGGTCGTGCCGGTGGCGTGGCCCGACGGGAACGAGAAGCTCGTCAGCTCCAGCAGGCCGAGCTCGGGCCGGTCGCGTGCGATGAGCAGCTTGGCGCCGGTGGTGGCCAGCGAGACGGTCGCCATCACCAGCAGGGTCCAGATCGCGGCCCGGTGGTAGCCCTTGTTCAGCAGCAGCCCGGCGGTGACCAGCGCGGCGATCGTCAGCGGGAGGGTGCCGAAGACCGCGCTGACCAGCCGCCAGAAGCCCTCCAGCCAGCCGTGCGCCTCGGTCTGCTCCTGCGGCCACGCCCCGACCCACTCGTCGAAGCGGTGCAGCGGACCCCACTCGGTGAGCACGAGCGCGAGCAGCACACCGAACACCGCCAGGCAGGCCACGGCGGCCAACCCCTGGGCACGTCGACGCTGCACCTGGTTCACGGTTGACGAGCATGACAGGCGCCGTACGCCGCTGCGGCGCGACGGGCGGGCGGGCGCCCCGGTGCCGCTCGTTATCCTCGCCACGTGATCGACCCACGACTGCTCCGCGACGACCCCGACCGCATCCGTGCCGCCCAGGCCAAGCGGGGGCTCTCCGGCGACGTCGTCGACCGTGCCCTGGGCGCCGACACCGACCGCCGCGAGGCAATCGCCGACTTCGAGCGGCTGCGGGCCGAGCAGAAGCAGCTCGGCAAGGAGATCCCGAAGGCGCAGGGCGAGGCGAAGGCCGAGCTGCTCGCCCGCACCAAGTCGTTGGCCGCCGACGTGCGCACCGCCGAGACGCGCCAGACCGAGGCCGACGAGGAGTGGCGCCAGGCGCTGCTGGCGATCCCCAACCCGGCCGCCGACGAGGCGCCGGCGGGCGGCGAGGACGACTACGCCGTGATCTCCGAGCACGGCACCGTCCGCGACTTCGCGGGCGAGGGCTTCGAGCCGCGCGACCACGTCGAGCTCGGCCGGCTGCTCGGCGCCATCGACCTCGAGCGCGGCGCCAAGGTGTCGGGCTCGCGGTTCTACTACCTGACCGGCGTCGGCGCCGACCTGGAGTTCGCGCTGGTCAACATGGCGATGGACCAGGCCCGCGCGGCCGGCTTCACCCCGATGGTGCCGCCGACGCTGGTGCGTCCGCGCGCGATGGAGGGCACCGGCTTCCTCGGCCAGGCCGCCGACGACGTCTACCGGATCGAGGGTCAGGAGACCTACCTCGTCGGCACCTCGGAGGTGCCGCTGGCGGCGTACCACTCCGACGAGATCCTCGACGCCGAGTCGCTGCCGCGCCGCTACGTCGCCTTCTCGCCGTGCTTCCGCAAGGAGGCCGGCTCGCACGGCAAGGACACCCGGGGCATCTTCCGGGTGCACTGGTTCGACAAGGTCGAGATGTTCACCTACACCACTCTCGAGGACGCCGCCGAGGAGCACCTCCGGCTGCTCGGGTGGGAGAAGGAGTGGCTCGACAAGCTCGAGCTCGCCTACCGCGTCATCGACGTCGCGGCGGGCGACCTGGGGCTCTCGGCGGCACGCAAGTACGACTGCGAGGCCTGGATCCCCACCCAGGGTCGCTACCGCGAGCTCACCTCGACCTCCGACTGCACCGACTTCCAGACCCGCCGGCTCGGCATCCGCGGCCGGTTCGGCGAGAAGGACGTCAAGCCGGTGGCGACGCTCAACGGCACCCTCACCGCGATCCCCCGCACCATCGTCGCGCTGCTCGAGACCCACCAGCAGGCCGACGGCTCGGTCCGGGTGCCCGCGGCGCTGCAGCCCTACCTGCAGGGCCGGGAGGTCATCGAGCCCGTGGTCCCGGCGTGACGTCTGGTGCGCCGGGCTGGCAGCCTCGCCTCGTCGCGCTCGACATCGACGGCACGCTGCTGCGCTGGACCGAGGACGACGACGGCGAGGCCGTCGGCGCGGCCCGCGAGGAGGTCAACCCGGCCGTGCGCGAGGCGGTCCGGGCGGCGCAGGACGCCGGCGCCCACGTCGTGCTGGCGAGCGGCCGCTCGCCCGAGGGCATGATGCCGGTGGCCGACCTGCTCGGCATCACCGACGGCCGCAGCGGTACGCCGCAGGGCCCGCTGTGGGTGGTCGCGTCCAACGGCGCCGTGGTGTTCCGCTACCCGCCCTTCGAGCTGGTCGAGGAGACGACCTTCGACGCCAGCGAGAGCGTGCGCGCCGTGCTGGCCGAGCACCCCGAGGCGATGGTCGCCGTCGAGGAGCGCGGCGTCGGCTACAAGGTCAGCCGCCCCTTCCCACCCGGCGAGCTCACCGGCCAGCTGGTCGAGGCCCCGATCGACGAGATCGTCGGCGAGCCCGTCAGCCGCGTCATCATCCGTGACCCCCACGCCTCCGTCGACGACTTCATCGCCACCGCCAAGCGGGTCGGGCTGCAGGGCACCGAGTACTTCGTCGGCTGGACCGCCTGGCTCGACCTGCAGCCGCCCGGGGTCTCCAAGGCCTCCGGCCTCGCGCTGGTGTGCGACGACCTCGGCCTCGACGCCGCCGACGTGCTGGCCATCGGCGACGGCCGCAACGACCTCGAGATGCTCCGCTGGGCCGGCCGCGGCGTCGCGATGGGCCAGGCCCCCGACGTCGTCCACGAGGCCGCCGACGCCACCACCGACTCCGTCGACGACGACGGCGCCGCCCGCGAGATCCGTCGGTGGTTCCCCTGAGCGACCCTGCCCCCGAGCTCACCACCGAGCGGCTGCGGCTCCCGCTCGTCACGCCGGAGGACGCCGCGGGCATGCTCGCGGGCCGCCGACGGGTGTCGTGGCTGCCCGGCTACCCCGCCCGTGACGACCTCGACCTGGTGGCGCTCGTGGCCGACGGGTCCGATGGCTGGGGCCCGCGCCACGTCGTACGCCGCGGCGACGGCGCCACGCTCGGCTGCGCCGCCCTGGTCGGGCCGCCCGCGGCCGGTGACGACGGCACCGCGGAGGTCGAGGCCGTCGTACGGCTGGTCGACGAGGCGCGCGGGCGCGGCGCCGGGCGGGAGGCGCTGGCGGCGCTGCTCGCCGAGGCCGACCGGCTCGGGGTGCGGGTCCGCGCCGCGGTGCGCCCCGACGACCCCGCGGCGATGCGGTTCGCGACCCGGAGCGGGTTCACCGGCCTGCGTGGCGCACGCGACGACGGGTCCCTGGTGATGGTGCGGCCGCTCCCGGGCACCACCGGCGTGGTGACCGCGCCGGCCGCCCGCCCGACCCGACGTACCTCTGGAGCCCGCCCCATGACCCCTCGCCTGGTCGCGACCGACCTCGACGGCACCCTGCTGCGCAGCGACCGCACGGTCTCGCCGCGCACCGCCGCCACGCTCGAGCGCGCCCACGACGCCGGCCTGCCGGTCGTGTTCGTGACCGGCCGGCCGCTGCGCTGGGCTGCCGAGGTCTTCGAGCACGTCGGGCGCCACGGCCTCGTCATCGCCGCCAACGGTGCGCTGGTGTGGGACGTCAGCACCGACGGCCCGCGCCTGGAGCGCACCATCGCGGCCGCCGACGTCGACCACGTGACCGCGGCGGTGCGGGCGGAGTTCCCGGGGGCGGCGTTCGCCGTCGAGCGGCTCGACGGTTTCCTGGTCGAGGACCACGAGGCCTACCGTCCGCAGCACGAGCTCGCCCCCGACGTACGCCGCCGCCCGCTCGCCGAGCTCGTCACCGAGCCGGTGCAGAAGCTGCTGGTGCGCAACCCCGGCACCATCGCCGACGACTACGCCCCCCGCGTGCAGGAGCTGGCCGGCGACCGGGTGGAGGTCACCTTCTCCAACGGCGACGACCTGCTCGAGATCAGCGCGGCCGGCGTCACCAAGGCCTCCACGCTCGCGCTGCTGTGCGAGGAGCTGGGGGTGCAGCCGGGCGAGGTCGTCGCGCTCGGCGACATGCCCAACGACGTCGCCATGCTGCGGTGGGCCGGCACGTCGTACGCCATGGCCGACGCCCACCCGCTCGCGATCGAGGCCGCCACGCACCGCGCGCCCTCCAACGACGACGACGGCGTCGCGGTGGTCATCGAGGGGCTGCTCGACGCACAGTAGGCCGGTGGACGTCGTCACCTGGCTGCTGGAGTCGGACCCCGCCGTCGCGTGGCGGGCGCGCCGCGACCTGCTCGACGAGCCGGCGTCGTCGTGGGCGCCGGTGCGCGCCCGGGTCGAGCACGAGGGCGTCGGCGCCGCGCTGCTCGCGGCCCGCGACGACCAGGGCACGTGGGAGCACGCGGCGTTCTGGCCGGAGGGCTACACCGAGGAGCTGTTCCGCGCCCAGGGCCAGGCGTGGACGGCGACGTCGTTCGTGCTGCACGAGCTGGTCGAGCTCGGCCTCGACCCCGCGTCCCCCACCGCGGCCGCGCTGGTCGAGGCGGCGTCGGCGCTGCGGTGGGAGCACGACCAGCAGCCGTTCTGGGACGGCGAGGTCGAGGAGTGCATCAACGGTCGGCTGGTCGTGACCGGCTGCTGGTTCGGCGTCGACGTGACGCCCGTGGTGGAGCGGCTCGTCGGCGACCAGCTGCCCGACGGCGCGTGGAACTGCGAGCGCGAGCGCGGCGCCCTCACGTCCTCCTTCGACTCGACCGTCAACGTGGTCGAGGCCCTGCTCGCGGCCGACGCGGCTCCCGACGCCCGCGCGGCCGGCGAGGAGTGGCTGCTCGTACGCCGCCTCGCCTGGCGGCAGCGCGACGGGGAGGTCGCCGACCCCGACTACCTGCTGCCCGCGCACCCCACCCGCTGGCACCACGACGTGCTGCGGGGTCTCGAGCACTTCCGCCGCGCCGACCGGCGCGACGAGCGGCTGGCCGACGCGGTGGACGTCGTGAGATCGCTGCGGCTCCCCGACGGCCGCTGGCCGCTGCCGCGGGTGCTGCGCGGCCCTGCCCACGCGTCGTACGGCGTCGTCGGCGAGCCGTCGCCGTGGGTCACGCTCGCCGCGCTGCGGGTGCTGCGGTGGTGGGACGC
Source organism: Nocardioides marmoraquaticus (assembly GCF_054777915.1). Lineage (NCBI taxonomy): Bacteria > Bacillati > Actinomycetota > Actinomycetes > Propionibacteriales > Nocardioidaceae > Nocardioides > Nocardioides marmoraquaticus. The sequence continues at coordinate 213,104 of NZ_BAAHAA010000001.1, forward strand.
GGGCTAGAGGTACATGCCCCCGCGGTTGCCGTGGCCGTCGTCGTCGGCCCCCTGCTGCGGCTGGCCCTGCGGTGCGCCGGGGGTCATGCCCTGCGGGAGCGCGCGGCGCATCTGCTCGAGCTGGCCGCGGGCGGCCATCTGCTGGGCGTAGATCGCCGTCTGGATGCCGCTGAAGAGGCCCTCGAGCCAGCCGACCAGCTGCGCCTGGGCGATGCGGATCTCGGACTCGGTGGGCGTGCCGCCCTCGAAGGGCTTGATCAGCCGGTCGAGCTCGTCGTCGAGCTCGGGGGCCAGGCCGTCCTTGAGCTCCGCGATGGAGGTGTGCACGACGTCGGCGAGGCGCTGGCGGCCCGGCTCGTCGACGGGCGCCGCCTTCACCTCCTCGAGCAGCTGCTGCACCATGCGCCCGATGCGCATCACCTTGGCGGGCTGCTCGACGAGGTCGGTCAGGTTGCGCGGACCGCCGTCGCCGTCGTCGATCGGCTCGACCTCCTGGGCGCCCTGCAGCGCGGAGGCCGGCACCGCCACCGGCTGCCCGTCGGGCCCGATCACGACGACGTGGCCGTCGTCGTGGGTCGTGTCGGGCTGGTGCTCACCGGAGGACGTCGACATGGGGTGGAGGGTACCCACGCCTCCCGACAGCCCCTCGCCCCATGACGTGTCGTCCATCTCGGTGACGTCGTGACTGCTGCCGCAGCCACGGAGTCACTGATGACCCGCCTGAGCGGATGATCAGCGACCCGTCGTCAGCACCAGCTTGCCGGTGTGCGAGCCCTCCTCCATGACCTGGTGGGCACGGTGGGCGTCCTCGAGGGGATACGTCTCGTGCACGAAGGTGCGCACCTTCCGCTGCTCCACCAGCGGCCACACGTGCTCGACGACGGCGGCGCAGATGGCGGCCTTCTGCTCGGTGGGGCGGGCGCGCAGCGAGGCGGCGATGACGGCGCCGCGCTTGGGCAGCAGCTTGCCGATGTTCAGCTCGCCCTTGACCCCGCCCTGCATGCCGATGATCACCAGGCGGCCCTCGACGGCGAGCGCGTCGACGTTGCGGTCGAGGTAGGAGGCCCCCATGTTGTCGAGGATGACGTCGGCGCCGCCCACGCCCTTGACGACCTCGACGAAGTCCTCCTCGCGGTAGTCGATCGCCCGCTCGGCCCCGAGCTTCACGCAAAACTCCCGCTTGTCGGCCGTGCCCGCGGTGGTCAGCACGCGAGCGCCGTACGCCGCCCCGAGCTGCACCGCCATGTTGCCGATGCCGCCGGCGCCGCCGTGCACGAGCAGCACGTCGTCCTGCTGCAGGCCCGCCACCATGAACACCGTCGACCACACCGTGCACGCCACCTCGGGCAGCGCGGCGGCGGTGACGAGGTCGACGCCCGACGGCACCGGCATCACCTGGCCCGCGGGCACGACGACCTGCTCGGCGTACCCGCCGCCCGCGAGCAGCGCGCACACCTCCTGGCCGACCTCGAACCCGTCGACGCCCTCCCCGAGCGCGGCGACGCGGCCGGAGCACTCCAGCCCGAGCACCTCGGTGACGCCCTTCGGCGGCGGGTAGTGGCCCTGCCGCTGCAACGTGTCGGCGCGGTTGACCGCCGTGGCGACCACCTCGATCACCACCTCGCCCGGCCCCGGCTCGAGGTCGGGGTGGTCGCTGACGACGAGGGCCTCCGGCCCTCCGGGCTCGGGCGCGGTCACGGCTCGCATGCGCCCGAGCCTGCCACGGGCTCGGCGCGGGCTGCGTCGTCGGTTGGTTTTCGACCGATCGGCACCTCCGGCGTCGGCGTGTCGGGGACTTTTCGTTCGAAAAGTCCCGCCGAGCCGGCCCTCAGCCGCCCGCGAGCCGCCGTACGAGGTCGAGGTCGCCGGGGGTGTCGACGTCAAGCGCCTCGTCGCCGACGGCCGGGACGGGCGCGAGCGAGAGCCCGGCGACGAGCCGCCGAAGCGGCAGGCCGTCGACGTCGGCCGGGGCGGCGGCGAGCAGCGCCGCGCGGGAGTACGCCGCGCAGAGGTACTGCTCGCGCCCGTCGCCGTCGACCAGCAGCGCCCCGTCACCGGGACCGACGGCGCCGACCAGCCGCTCGAGCGTCGCGCTGGCGACCAGGGGCATGTCGACCGCCAGCACGACCACCAGGTCGACCTCGGGGAGCGCTGCGACCCCGGCGAGCAGCGCAGCGGCCGGGCCACCCCCCGGTGGGTCCTCCCGCACGAAGGTCGCCGGGACGCCGGTGAGGAACGGCCCCACCACCACGACCGGGCCCAGTCCGGACGCGGCGGACAGCGCCCGCGACAGCAGCGACCGACCGCCCACCGTGAGACCAGCCTTGTCGGCGCCTCCCAGCCGGCGTCCGGTGCCGCCCGTCAGCACCACGACCCCGACGACCACCCGGCGAGTCTGACACCCTGGAGGCCATGAGCAGCACGTTGCGGGTCCGCCTGGTGCAGCAGGCTTCGGCCCTCGACCCGGCCGACAACCTCACCGCGATCGACCGCGCCGCCGCCGAGGCGGGTGGGACCGACCTCGTGGTGCTGCCGGAGGCGTTCGCCCGTGACTTCGGCGAGGCCGGCTCCGACCTCGCGCCGTGGGCCGAGGACCTCGACGGGCCCTTCGCCACCCGGCTGCAGCAGCTCAGCGAGGCGGGCCCGGCGTGGCTGGGCGGGATGTTCGAGCGCGGCGACGACCCGGCCCGCCCGCTCAACACCCTCGTCCTGGCGCAGCGCGGCCGGGTGAGCGCCTACCGCAAGATCCACCTCTACGACTCCTTCGGCTACGAGGAGTCGCGCACCATCAGCCCGGGTCCGCTCGAGCCGGCCACCGCCGAGGTCGACGGCTTCCCGCTGGGCCTGATGACCTGCTACGACCTGCGCTTTCCCGAGCTCGCCCGTGCGCTCGCGGTCGCAGGAGCCGAGGCGCTCGTCGTGCCCGCCGCCTGGGTCGCGGGCGAGCGCAAGGTCGAGCACTGGCGCACCCTGCTGCGCGCCCGTGCCATCGAGAACACCGTCTGGGTGATCGGCGTCGGCCAGCCCGGCCCCCGCTACACCGGTCACTCCACCGTCGTCGCCCCGACCGGCGACGTCGTCGTCGAGGCCGACGCCGACGAGGCGGTGCTCGACACGCTGCTCGAGCGCGACGCGGTGGCCGAGGTGCGGCGTACCAACCCCTCGCTGGCCAACCGCCGGCTGTGAGCGTGGCCTAGGCTCTGGCCCTACCAGGAGGGGTGCCGGAGTGGCCTATCGGAACCGCCTTGAAAGCGGTCGTAGGGAGACCTACCGCGGGTTCGAATCCCGCCCCCTCTGCCAGTCAGCCCCGGGTCAGTCCCGGGTCAGCCCGGGGTCAGTCCTCGAGGTGGCGCAGCAGCGTGCTGACCTCGCGCACGACGGTCTGCACGTGCAGCCGGTCGAGGACGCCCTCGCTGAGCTCGTCGAGGCGGGCGGGCACGTCGGTCGGGGTCGCGTCGTGGTCGCCCCGCGGCTGCGCCGGCACGGCGAGCGCCGTACGGGCGGAGACGAGGCGTCGGTGGGCGTTCCACCGCCACTCGGGGGCGGTGGGTGAGGCGTCGAGGAGCTGCTGCAGCTCTCGGACGGCGGCGTCGTTGGCACCCATCAGGCGACCTGCCTCGCGTTCGACGGCCCCGCGGCGACGGGCAGCACCGCAGGCTTGACGTCGCGATCGTGGCCCCCCGCGACGCCTCGATCAAGCGTGGTCCACGGCTGGACTACTCTCGACACGAGATGTCCGCAGCACCCACGCCCCAGCAGCCCCAACCGCCCCTCCCGGACCTTCCGGTACGCCGCCCGCTCGCCCCCGCGCTGCGCGCCCGGGTCCTCGGCGCCGGCATCGTCGTCGTCTCCGTGGCGCTGCTCGTGCTGGTGCTGCTCGCGTGGCTGCTGAGCCTGCCGGGCGCGGTCGTCACGGTCGTCGTCGTGCTGGTGTTCGCGGCGCTCGCCGCCCTGCTCGGCCTGCTCCTGCCGGCGCACTGGGTGCTGCGGCTCGACGAGGACGGCTACCGGATCCGGGGCCTCCGCTCGGCCGAGGCCCGCTCGGCGCGCTGGAGCGACGTGCTCGACGTGAAGGTCGCGACCGTCGACGGGGTCCGCTGCTCGATGATCCGCCTCCGCGACGGCCGCACCGCCACCCTCCCGGTTGACGTCTTCGCCGGCGACCCCGAGGAGCTCGTCCACGTCATCGCCGCCCAGCTCGACCGCACCCACGGCTACAAGCGCCTCGGCTGACAGGCGCTGCCGGCTGCACCTCACCGGGTCTCGAGGCCCTCGCCCAGGGGCTGGCGGCGGGCCGGATTCGCCGGGCGCAGCACCGATCGGTAACCTGTGCCCGGTCTGGAGGTGTCGCCTAGTCAGGTCTATGGCGCCCGCCTGCTAAGCGGGTTTGGGGCTACAACCCCATCGAGGGTTCAAATCCCTCCACCTCCGCCAGACCCGCCCCCGGCTCGCGATCCGCGACCGGGGGCGGTTCCGTCCTGCCCTCAGGAGTGCACGAACCTGCATTGCACGTTCGCGAGGGGGTCCGGCAGGACTCTCCTGCGTGATCTCGGGGGAGGCTTGTCCTTGCCCACCACGAACAAAGGACGACTCGCATGAACCTCCGCCACGCTGCCAAGGCCCTGACCGTCGCTGCCGCCTCCGTCGCGGTGATCGCGCTCGGCTCCCCCGCCCACGCCGACACCGCCTGGGAGAAGGCTCCGACCGGCGTCGTCAAGACTCAGGACACTGCCTGGGAGTGACCCTTCCCGGTCCTCCAGCCGGCCCGGCCGCGACGCCTCAGGCGTCGCCGCCGGGCCGTTCTGCGTCGTACGCCGCGGGTGGGTCGTCGGGCAGGGCGGTGTCGTCGGCCCGACCCATGGCCAGCCCGAGCTGGAAGCGGGTGTCGACGCCGAACTCGGCCTTGAGCGCCGCCACGTAGGAGGCGTAGGTGCGGGTGCTGACGCCGACCCGCTTGGCGCTGGCGGAGTCGCTGTGGCCCTCGGCGAGCATCCTCACCGTCAGCTGCCGCACCTCCTCGGCGATCTGTCCCTTGGTGCTGCGGGTCTCGTGGTCGTAGTCGCGCCCGCGCTCCCAGGAGCGCTCGAAGACGTCGACGAGGTAGGCGACGACCCGGCGGTCGTGGATCAGCACCGCCGACTCCGGCACGTCGCCGGGAATCAGCGCGAGCCGCCGGTCGATGACGATGAGCCGGTTGAAGAACTCGTCGAGGGTGCGGATCTCGGCGCCGACCTCGCGCATCGCGTCGACGTACTCGCGCATCGAGCGGCTGTGGCGCGCGGTGTGCTGGTAGAGGGTGCGCAGGCGGACGCCGCGCTGGAGGGCGCGTACGTCGCGCGACCTCGCCATGGCCTGCACGCTGGCCCGCCGGGCCCCGGCGGGGTGCGCGGTGAGGATCTCCATGCGGGCGTCCTCGACGGCCGACTCGAGGAAGCCGTTGACGGTGTCGAGGCCGCGCAGCTGCGTCAGCCCCTCCTCGCCGGTGCCGACGGTGCGGTAGGTCTGGCCGAGGGTGTCGAGGGTCTCGGCCCAGGCGCGGCTCTCCTCCAGCAGCCGCTGCACCTCGCGGGTCAGCGGCGCGACGAGCCACGTCTGCACCGTCGAGGGGTCGGTGGGCAGCCAGGCGGAGTCGCCGTCCTGCCGGAGCAGGCCGAGCGCGCTCAGCGTGAGCAGCGAGGCGTGGTCGGCGCCGCCGGGCTGGACGCGGGGGTCGTCGGGCTCGATACCGCCGGCCTCGACCGCCTCGGCGAAGAGCCGGCCGGCGGGCCCGGCCAGGTCGTCACGGAGCTGCCGGGGGTCCGGCGGAGCAGCGACGAGGGCGTCGGGTGCGGGCTCCTCGACTCCGTCCTCCGCACTCATGTCGGCCATGATGGCCGATGCAGGAAGTGCCTGCTCACTGACCCAAGCGCGCCTTGAGACCGTCGAGCTCGGTCCAGAGCACGGTCGGCAGGTCGTCGCCGAACTTCCCGAACCACTCGGTGATCTGCGGGATCTCCGCCTTCCACTCCTCGGCGTCGACCGCGAGGGCCGCCTCGAGCTGCTCGGGCGTCATGTCGAGGCCCTCGACGTCGAGGGAGCCCGGCGTCGGCACGTGGCCGATGGGGGTCTCGACGGCCTCGGCCTGCCCGTCGATGCGCTCGATGATCCACTTGAGCACGCGGGAGTTCTCGCCGAACCCGGGCCACAGGAAGCCGCCCTCGTCGTCGCGGCGGAACCAGTTGACGTAGAAGATCCGCGGCATCTTGGCCGCGTCGTTCTCCTTGCCCATGTTGACCCAGTGACCGAAGTAGTCGCCGGCGTTGTAGCCGATGAAGGGCAGCATCGCCATCGGGTCGCGACGCACGACGCCGACCGCGCCGACGGCGGCCGCGGTGGTCTCGCTCGACAGCGTGGCGCCCATGAAGGTGCCGTGGGTCCAGTCGCGGGCCTCGGTCACCAGCGGGATCGTCGTCTTGCGGCGACCGCCGAAGAGGATGGCGTCGATCGGGACGCCGCGCGGGTCGTCGTACTCGGGGGCGAGCATGTCGCACTGCTTGATCGGGGTGCAGTAGCGGCTGTTGGGATGGCTCGAGAGCTCCTCGCTCTCGGGCGTCCAGGGCTCGCCCTTCCACGAGGTGGCGTGGGCGGGCGGGTTCTCGAGGCCCTCCCACCACACGTCGCCGTCCTCGGTCAGCGCGACGTTGGTGAAGACCGAGTTGCCCTTGTTGATGGTCTTCATCGCGTTGGGGTTGGTGTGCTCGTTGGTGCCGGGGGCGACGCCGAAGAAGCCGTACTCCGGGTTGACCGCCCACAGCCGGCCGTCGTCACCGATGCGCATCCAGGCGATGTCGTCGCCGATGGCCTCGACCTTCCAGCCGGAGATGGTCGGCTCGAGCATCGCGAGGTTGGTCTTGCCGCACGCCGACGGGAAGGCCGCGGCGACGTACTTGGTCACGCCCTGCGGGCTGGTGAGCTTGAGGATCAGCATGTGCTCGGCCATCCAGCCCTCGTCCCGGGCGACGGCGGAGGCGATGCGCAGCGCGTAGCACTTCTTGCCGAGCAGGGCGTTGCCGCCGTAGCCGGAGCCGAACGACCAGATCGCGCGCTCCTCGGGGAACTGCACGATGTACTTGGTCTCGTTGCACGGCCACGCCACGTCGGCCTCGCCCTCGGCGAGCGGGTGGCCCACCGAGTGCAGGCACGGCACGAACGGCGCGTCGGTCTCGGTCATCTTCTCCAGCACGTGGCTGCCCATGCGGGCCATCACGCGCATGCTGGCGACGACGTACGCCGAGTCGGTCAGCTCGACGCCGAACATCGGGTTCTCGGCCTCGAGGTGGCCCATGACGAAGGGCACGACGTACATCGTGCGGCCCTGCATGCAGCCGTCGTAGAGGCCGCGCATGATGCCCTTCATCTCCTCGGGGTCCATCCAGTTGTTGGTGGGCCCCGCGTCGCGCTCGTCGCGGCTGCAGATGTAGGTGCGGTCCTCGACGCGGGCGACGTCGATCGGGTCGGACGCGGCGTGGAAGGAGTTGGGCTTCTTGGACTCGTCGAGCCGGGTGAAGGTGCCGGTGGCGACGAGGGAGTCGGTGAGCTCGACCCACTCCTCGTCGGAGCCCGTGCACCAGTGGACGCGGTCGGGCTTGGTCATCGCGGCGACCTCGGCGACGAAGTCGAGGATGCCCTGGTGCGTGGTGGGCGCTCCGGTGGTGATGTCCGACGTTGCAGTCATGCCAGCCCCTCTTGAGCAGTCTCGGCAGGTGTGTCTGTTGCCGGGTGCCGCACCGTTGCATGCGCCCGCGTGGGACCCCCCGTACCCGGCAGTAACGAGCCCGCGCCCGAAGGGTGCTGGCGAATGTACGTCGCCCCCGTGACCTCGGCTATTGGATCGATCCAGGGGGTGTGGCCTGCCTCACACCGCCAGTCGACCGAGCCTGCCGAGACCGTCCGCCTCGCTGGTCGAGCCCGGTCGCCTCGTGGGTCGAGCTTGTCGAGACCATCCGCGCCGCCCGGGCTGGTCGAGGTGCGAGGAGCCCCTGGGCGACGAGCCTCGAGACCCGGTGACACGTGAACCGGCGCCGCCCGATTTCGACCCCACCCACCAGGTCGGCTAAGGTTCTCGGGTCCGCAGCAATGTGGATGGGCGCCTGTAGCTCAACGGATAGAGCATCTGACTACGGATCAGAAGGTTTGGGGTTCGAATCCCTACAGGCGCGCAGCACACGGTCACCGACCGGCAAGAGCGTCGTCCCGCCACCCGGGGCGGCGCTCTTCGCGTTCTGGCCGTCGTCGTGTCCCGTCGTCAGCCACTGCAGGCTGACACCCGTCTTCGCGGCCCACTGGTCCAGCACGATCGGCTTGGGACCGCGCGTGCCGAGCTCGCGCTCGTAGTTGCTGACGGTCCCGCGCGAGACGCCGAGTAGCGCGGCGAACGGTCCCTGCTCGTAGCCCGCGTGCTCGCGGGCCTTGCGAAGGCGATCACCGAGGGTGAACTCGGGGACAAGGCCTCTCGCTGGCTGCGTGGTCATGCGCCCATGATGCCGCGCCTGCGCAAGTTTGTGCAAGACACCGCGACTCGCCGCATGCGGATACTTGCGCAGAGTTCTAGACCGTGCCTAGGTTTGCGCACATGCATAAGACCGCCCCGTTGATCGGGTCTGCGCAGGCGGCGGAGGTTCTCGGGGTCAACCGGGCGACCTTCAACCGCTGGGTGTCCGCCGGCAAGGTGCCCGTCGCCGTCGAGATGGCCGGCGCCACTGGCGCTCGTCTCTTCGACGCCGGCGTCATCGACGAGCTCGCCTACCAGCGGTCTCAGGGCGCAGCGGAGGCCTCGGCATGAGAGCGCTCGAGAACGCCGCGGCCGACCTGATGTCAATCGAGTCGGTCGACGCGCGCCGAGAGGACGTGCGCGGGCAGGTCAACGAACTCGGCGAGCTGCCCGAGTGCCTGGCGGGATGTGGCTTCCTGCTGGTCTGGGACACCGGGCGCTGGGGCAACCTCAGCCCGGAGCAGCGGCGGGACCTCGGACGACTCGGCGTGCGCCGCCGCGGCGGCCGCGGTCTGTGCAGCGCGTGCTACTTCCGCGCCCAGCGCGACGGCACCATCGACGCCTTCCAGTGTGGTCGGGGCGAGACCGGCGCCTGCACCAGGTGCTCGATCGAGTCCGGGCTCACCGACGGCCTGTGCGGCGACTGCCGACTGGTGTGCAGCGACCTCCACGAGCTCGAGCGGTGGGCGTCGTGACCGGGCTCGTCGCCATCGGGGTGCTCGGACTGCTGGTGTTCGTCTGTGCGCTGATCGCGATCCTCAGCAGCGAGGGCCGGCGATGATGGCCACCGAGCACGTCCCCGAGGCCACCCACGTCCTGAAGACCAACCCGCGCTTCTTCGGCGAGGCCTGGGCCGGCTGGAAGCCCTACGAGGTCCGCGTCAACGACCGCGGCTTCCAGCACGGCGACACCGTGCTCCTCGTCGAGTACGACCCGCTCGCGTACTGCGAGTGCACGAACCGCCACCACGGCAACCGCACGTTCTGCTCGCGGTACTCCGGGCGCTGGATCGCAGCCACCGTTGGCTTCGTCTTCCCGCTGCGGGACACCGACCCCGGCCAGCCGCCGCGCGTCGTCTTCGGGCTGCTCGACCGAGAGCGCTCAGACGGCAACCTGGTGCAGGACGGCGACGCCGACTTCCCCGCTGACCGGCCCGTGCACGCGCCCATCCCGCGCCGCGACACGAGCACTACGTACCACCCGTCACGCGAGCCAGGCCCCGAGCCGAACCCCGAGCCGAACCCCGAGCCGAACCCCGAGTCGCGCCCACCCGCCTCTGTGTCACGAACCGAGCCGTGGTGGGACCGGACACGGCGCTACCTGCATGGAGTGACTGGCGGGTTGTTCCGGTGACCACACCTGCGACGTGCGCACGCCCGCTGCCTGTGCAGCCCGGTGGACCGGGCCGGCACCCGCTGGAGGCCCGGCGGGCTGCACCTGGAGAGGCCATCGGGCGTGCGCACCCCGAGCCACGACTGCAGGCGGTGACGCCGCCCCCCTAGAGCCGCCGTCCGGGTCCCCGCTGATCCCCCCGACACGAGGACCCGGACGGCCCCACACCACCGCGCCACAGCGACCGCCCACCCCGCTGCGCACCCACCGAAGGAGACCCCCATGACCACCCACACCACCGCGAGCAGCCGACCCCAGGCCGCGCCCCACCCCAGGCCGCCCGCCCCCCGCGTCGTACGCCGTTCCTACGGTCAGCTGACCATCGAGCTCGACAACGACCAGGCCGTGGCGCTCGCACGGGTCCTCGCGCACTACGACGCCCTGGTCCACCAGACCTGGTCCCAGCTCAGCGACCAGATCCTCGTCGACGTCGACCACGACGACGTCCCGGCCCTGGCCAGCTGCCGCGACTACCAGCCCGACACGTGGCAGCCCGTCACCGTGTCGCTGCTGACCCTCGTCGCCGGCCGTCTCGGCCTGCTGCCCCCTCCACCCTCCGGCGTCAGTCAGGGCGGTGCCGTGGCCGCAGCCTGCACGCGCCTGCTGGTAGGCGGCGTCGCTGACCAGCCCGCCGACGGCGCGGTCGGGGGACAGGCATGACGACCCCAGCCAAGGCCTCAACGCCCAGCCCGAAGGCGTCAACCAGCGGCTCGAAGGCCTCGACACCGGCCAAGAAGACGTCGAGCGCCCGACCGAGGCAAGCGGCCGCCAAGCCGGCGCCCGCCGCGGCGCCGACCTCGACCCCCGGCACCGACCCGTCGCCCGATACGCCGTTCGCGCAGCCCCGGCTCGTCGACGTCGTGAAGCACCCGAGCAACCCGCGCCACCGCGCGGTCGCCGACCCCGACATGGTCGCGTCGGTGCGCGCCCAGGGCCTGCTGCAGGCCATCACCGTGGCGCCCCACCCCCACGAGGCCGGTAAGTGGATCCTCATCGCGGGCCACCGCCGCATCGACGCCGCGAAGAAGGCCAAGCTCCAGACCGTCCCCGCGTTCGTGCGCTGGGATCTCTCCACCGACGCCACGCAGCTCGAGGCGATGCTCGTCGAGAACCTGCACCGCGCGGACCTCACCCCGATCGAGGAGGCCGAGGGCTACCACCAGCTGACGCTGATGGGGCACACGCAGAAGGCGATCGCGGAGAAGGTCGGTCGCGACGTCAAGACCGTGCGCTCCCGGCTCAAGCTGCTCAAGCTGCAGCCGTCGACGCGGAAGAAGGTCCACGCCGGCCAGCTGCGCCTCGAGGACGCGGCCGCGGTCACCGAGTTCGCCGACGACCCAGCCGCCACCAAGCGCCTCGAACGCGCCGCCAGCGGCGACGGGTTCAACCTGCGCCAGCAGATCCAGCGCGAGCGCCGCCGCGCCAAGGCCGAGCGTGAGGTCGCCGAGCAGGAGGCCGAGCTGCTCGCCGCCGGCGCCCGCCAGCACGAGCTCGGCGAGTACGAGCACATCTGGTCGATGAAGAGCGCCCGGCGCCTGACGGCGACCTTCTCCGTGGAGTGGTCCGACCACGACGGGTGCCTGGGCTACGTGAAGACCGCGGCCGACGAGTGGACCGACCCGGCGGTGACCCCGGTGTGCCTCGACGTCGCGAAGCACGATGCCGAGGCCGCCGAGCAGGACCGGGTCGAGGAGGAGGCCCGGGATGCGGCTCGCAGGGCGCAGGAGGATGCCACTGCGGCTGACGACGCTGCGGCCGACGTTCGGCTGCAGACCCTGCTCGACCTCGTGGGCACCGACACACACCTCCCCGACGCGGTTGCCGACCTGGTGCGTGTACTGCTGCCGACCCGCGTCGCTGACCTCTACGGCACCGCTCTAACGCGCTACCAGGACGCGATGGAGATCGCGTCCGCTGACCGGTGGACGTTCATCAACGGCTACAACGAGGCCGCCCTGGCTCGCACGGGCTCGAGCAACCAGATGCTCATGAAGCTTCGTCAGCACCTCGACGGGATGGCGACGTGTACACGCGGCACGCTGACCCGTGCACTGATCGTCGCGCTCACCGTCCCCGCCGACGAGAACCTCACGAGGGCGAGCGACCACCGGGTCGGTGAGGCGAAGCGGTACCTCGAGCTGCTCGTCGAGGCCGGCCACCCGTTCAGCGACGTCGACCAGCGGCTGCGTAGCTCCGTGGACGAGGCCTGGGACAAGCGCGGCAACAAGCCTCTGGCCGAGGTCCTCGGGGGCGCGCTCGGCCAAGACGGCGAGGCCGCGTCGTGAGCGGCGTACGCCTCTCGCTGTCGGCGTACGTCGTCGACCCCGCCCTCGCGACCCGCACCGCCGAGCAGTTCGCGCGCACCAGCGTCGGCCTCGCCCTCGACGGCGTCGACACCTTCCTGAGCATCGCCCCCGACACCGGCCCGGAGGACTGATGGACGTCTACGAGCTGGGCCGCGCGCTGTGCGGCGTCGTCATGGTCGCCGCGATCCTCGGCGCCGGCGTGTTCTGCACCTACGGCTACGGACGGTGGTGGCAGTGACCGACGCACCGCTCGAGCAGGACCCTCTGCTGCTCTCAGCCGCCCAGTTCGCGATCCGCCGCGGCCGGGTCAACGTCGCCGACCTGCGCGGCAAGTTCCCGATCGGCGCCCCGCGCGCTCGCGTGCTGCTGCAGCAGCTCGAGGACAACGCGATCGTCGGCCCCGACGACGGCCGACGGCACCGCGAGGCCCTGCTCGCGGTGCGCGACCTGCCCGCCGTACGCCGGCAGCTCGGGGGGCCCCGGTGAGCACCGCCCCCACTCCCACCCCCACCTGCAACTGCTACGGCGACCACGAGCTCGCGCGCGTGCTCGAGCTGATGGCGGCCGGCTTCGACCAGCGCACCGCCTCGCTCATGGTGTGGGCGCCTGAGCACCCCGACGCGGTGCCCCAGCTCGACGACCCGCCCGCCACCTGGTCGCGATGGGCAGCCGTCGAGGTGCGCCGCGTCGCCAACGCCGCACGCCGCGCTCTCGGCATGCCTGCGCTGCCCGCCGTGCCCGTCGTTGAGCGGAGCCCAGGGTGATGACCGGACGGACGAACGACAACCCCGGCAGCGGGTCGAGCGGTGCCCGCACCTGGCTCGTCGACGGCAAGCTCCCCGGTCGACGGCACCGGTGCCGCGCCTGCAACAGGGTCATCGTGTTCGCTCGGACCGTCGCGACCGACCGCGGCCGCGGCGGCAAGCTCATGCCCCTCGATCTCGAGCCGCACCCCGACGGCAACGTCGGCGCCCGGATGCACGGTCGAGATCTCGTCTGCGAGGTCCTGTCGAGGGACTGCTCCTTCGACCCGTCCTGGGCCCGCGCCATGCCCCACTTCGCGACGTGCGGCAGCCGCGGCGCCGCTCGAGAAGACGGCCGCCGTCTCGCCGACGACATCGAGACCTGGCTACGCGAGACCACCGGAGGCGCGACCCCATGACCCACGTCCATCCCCAGTGCTCCTGCGTCGCCTGCCGGCTGCGCCGCGGCCTCGCCCAGCACACCCCACGCAACGAGCCCATCGCCACCGGCACCCGCGGGATCCTGCTCGAGCACCGCCAGCAGGTCGACGGCCCCGCCGGACCCGTCGTCGACCCGCGCCCCCGCGACTTCGGCGCCGACGTCGTCAGCGCCCTGGCCAGCCTCCGACTCGTCACGCTGGCCAGCGGCCACCGACCGACCAGCAAGCCACGCGCCCGGGTGCTGCGCCGCGGTACGCACCCCGACGCCGAGCACTGGTCGACCGCCTACAGCGTCGTCCAGGTCAAGATCGACGTCGCGTGCTTCCACCCGCCGTGGTTCCGCTGCCCCGACACCGCCGGCGCCCCCGACGCGCCGATGCGCCCTCCAGCGGGCGGTGACACGTGAGGACCCCGACCTGCGCCCCGAGATGCGCTGCCTGCTCCGCCCCCGCGAAGCGCGAGCTCGTCCGCGACGGCAACCCGTTCTGCTCGTCGTGCTGGTCCGACGTGCCCACCAAGGCCCGCAAGGCCCTCAAGGCCGCAGCCAGCGACCTTGCGCGGTGGCCTAGCACCACGCACGTGCGGGCCGCGCACGACGTCGCGCTGCGCGCTGCGGTCGCTGCTGCTCGAGGCCGCCGGTGACCCCGCCGCGGGGACGTCGCCGGCGTCGCGGCTCGGGCCCGATCCGGTGCGACGACTGCCACCGGCCGGTCGACATGCTCTCCGACCCCCACGCCCCCCACCGGACACGCCCGTTCGAGCAGCGTCAGGTCGACGGCCGCACCCACATCGGCGTCGCCGCCTACCCCGTCGAGGGCCGCCGCGCGTGGCTGCTGCGCGACCTCGTCGAAGACCTCATGATCCGCCGGCGGTGCAGCCGGCAGGAGGCCGAGCAAGAGGCCTACGCCATGCCCTGGCAGCCCGTGCACCAGTGCCGCCACCTCCCGGAAGGAGACCCCGCCCCGTGAGCCACCAGGCCACCACCTGGGCCCTCAACGTCGGCTCCGAGGCCGGCGAGAAGGGCGTCGGCGACACCGCCCGCAAGTTCCTGCTGGTCGCCATGGCCGACCACGCCCACAAGGACGGCCGTAACAGCTTCTGCAAGCGCGAGACGCTCGCCGAGTACCTCGAGTGCGACGTGCGGAGCATCGGCCGCTACCAGCGACGTCTCATCGCCGACGGGTTCATCCGCCGCGGCGACCAGAGCATCGTCAGCGGCCGCGGCGACCGTCGACCAGTCGTCTACGACCTGGCGATGACCGAGGCCACCCGGGCCCGCTGGGCCGCGGCCGCGAAGGCCGGCGACAGCTCTTGGGACGCCGAGCAGGCCGCGTTGCAGCACACCGGCGCCGCCGCCGGGGCCCCGGAAGCGCGGCAGGACAACCTGTCCCCCCGTCCTCAGGGTCACGACGAGACACATGTGTCCCCCCGCGACGACCCCGACGCCCCGCCCGCCCCACCCGCCACGGGGGGACGCACGGCAGGACACACGGGGGGACAGACGGCAGGACAGGAACCCGGTCACGGGGGGACATCTGTGTCCCACAGAACCCATGAACCAGATGAACCACTTCCCCCCCATCCCCCCGCCAGCGGGGGGAGCGCCGCCTCGACACCGAGCTGCGCCAGCTGCCGCGGGCTGCGTCCCTGCCGCTCGTGCGGCACCACCCCTCGCCAGCTCGAGGCCGCAGCCCGGAAGGCCGCGGCCGCGGAGAAGCGCGCGGCCGACCGCGTCGCCGACGAGCAGGCCCGTCGCGACCGCGATGCCCAGGCCGCCAGCCCCGAGGCGAAGAAGCGCCACACCGACGAAGCCCGCCAGCTCATCCGGAGGACCGCCTGATGCCGCTCACCGACGACGACCGCGAGTACCTCAAGCACTGCCGCAGCGAAACCGTCCGTTGCGACAACGCCATCCTCCGGCTGGGCACCGCACCCGTCGACCCCGACCTGTCGCCCTCCGACACCGTCGAGGCCGAGCGAGTCCGAGACCTGCGCATCGACGAGCTCCGCAAGGAGCGCGACCTCTGGGCCCAGCTGGCCAGCGAGCTGGGCCGTCGACGATGACGACGATCGCTCGCATCACCGCGGCACACGAGGACCAGACCCGCCACGAGCGCTTCCTCGAGCGGATCCAGCTGCCGACCGGCATGCTCCAGGCCGAGACCGCCGCCACGCTACGGCTCCTCGCCGGCGAGGCCACGCTGCTCCACCACCTCGTCGACAGCCGCCAACGCGGCCTCGGGTTCCTCACCATGGAGGCCAAGCAGGCCCGAGCCGAGCAGCACGCCGACGACGTCGCCGCCCGCGCCGAGCTCGTCGACATCTGCGCCCGCCTCGGCATCGACGTCCCCAACGGCCACGGCGCCACCGACGCCCCCGGCAACGTCACCGCCATGTCAGTCGACGACCAGGTCGGCCGGCGACTGCGCAGCCTCAACGCAGCCCTGCGCAAGCACCTGCGCACCTGGCCCGCCGACCGGCGTCTACTGGCAGCCGACGCGGGCACCGCAGCGACCGTCGAGCAGACCGCGGTCCTCGTCGCCCTGATCGACCAGGTCCGACCGCTCGCCCGCGTCCTCGAGGTCATCGAGGAGCTCGTGCTCGACGTCGACGTCATCGTCGAGGGCACCGACCGCAGCCGCCTGCCGGGCGCCACCTGCCCGTTCTGCAACCTCGACACCCTCGTCATCGAGTGGCGCACCTGGACCATCCGCTGCGACAAGCCACTCGGCGCGGCCCAGCACGAGGCCTGCGTCTGCGACGACGGCTACTGCGAGTGCCACCGCAACCCCGTCGCCTTCCGCCACACGTGGCTCATGAGCGCCGGCATCGGCCGCGGCTCCTGGGTCTGGCTCGGCCAGCGCAGCGGCGTCGGCGCCCAGGTCAGCAAGCACATCTACGCCGCCAACGCCGATGTCCAGTCACGCAAGCGCCGCCTGGCCCGCCTCAGCAAGAAGATCGCGACCGCCCAAGCCCGCCCCGACGTCGACGCCGCCATCCGTCAGCGCCTCGACCAGGCCCAGCGTGCCCGCCACGCCGGCCCAGCCGACCAGGTCGTCGGGCGACCCGCGACCGATGCCGAGCGGTGCGTCGAGACCGACCTGCCCGCCGACTTCTGTCGGTGCCCCGCCTGCACCCACCTCGACCAGCGACCCACCGACGCCAGGAAGGCACCGACCTCATGAGTCCAACCGAGGGCAGGGTCATCAAGGGCCTCGCCATGTTCGACATCGACCGGATCCGCACCTCGCCGAACAACCCCCGCAAGGTCTTCGCCGGCATCGAGGAGCTCGCCTCGAGCATCCGCGCCATCGGACTGCTCCACCCGATCCTCGTCCAGGACATCCCGGGCGGCGGGTTCCAGATCGTCGACGGCCACCGCCGCCACGCCGCCGCCCGCCTCGCGGGCCTGCAGCGCGTGCCCTGCGTCGTACGCCGCGACATGCTGCCCGACGACGAGCTCATCGCCATGCTCGTCGCCAACGGCCAGCGCGCCGGCCTCGACCCAGTCGAGGAGGCCCGCGCCTTCGCCAGCCTCCGCGCCGGCGGTCACTCCGTCGAGACCATCGCGGCCCGCAACGGTCGCTCCGTCGCCTACGTGCGTAGCCGCCTCGACCTGCTGCAGCTCCCCACGGCCGACCAGGAAGCCATCCGCAACGGCCACTTCTCCGCGACGTACGGCAACGAGCTGATCCGCGCGCAACGCGCCGCCGACCGGCAAGCCGCCAACCCTGTCGCCCGACCCGTCGGCCGCCCCAAGGGCGCCACCACCAAGCCCTACTTCGGCGACACCCACCCCCTCGCAAAGGCCGCCCGATCCCTCTGCGACCACCGCGGCGTCCCGAAGGTCGCCGGCACCGCCTGTGGCCCTTGCTGGGAAGCCGTCATCCGCAACGACGCCAACTAGGAGACCCCCATGACCACCCACGCTCTCGAGCTCCCGTGCCGCGTCTGCGGTCGGGCCAACAACGCCACCTCCAACGCAACCCCCGGTCACGGCCAGCCACCCGGGGACGGCCACGCCACCGTCTGCTGGGGGTGCTCCTGCGTCAGCATCTTCGTCGGCACCCCGCCGACCGAGCTGCGTGAACCCACCCCGCAGGAGTGGGCAGAACTCCGCCGCGACCCCTCGATCGCGGCGCTGCAGCAGGTGCGCCCCGTCTCCAGGACGCCACACGACGCGCTGCGACGAGCAGGACTCCTCCGATGAGGCGCCCGTCTCTCAGCGGCTGCCCGGCGCCGACCCGCGCTGACTTCGGAGTCCTCAGGTGCGTCGTGCGCGCGGACCGCTGCGACGAGCCGTCGCACCGGCCGTGGCGTCGGATCGCGTGGTTCATGGCCCTGCTGTGGGCCGTCAAGCCCTGGTGGCCCAACGCCAAGGGCAAGCTCGCCGACGCCGGCATCCGCGTCTGCAAGAGCTGCGGCTGCACCGATGACGCGGCCTGCGACCCGCCCTGCTGGTGGGTTGAGAGGTACCTCTGCAGCGCCTGCTCGCCCGACGCGCGGCCGGCCGGCTGGTGGCACGGCGCATGACCGACCAGCAGCTGAGCATCGCGCCCGACCTCGACCTCCCCCTCGAGGCCGTCACCGAGACCTTCGCCATCCTCGCCAAGCGCGGCAAGGGCAAGACGAACACCGCCGTCGTCATGGCCGAGGAGATGATCGGCGCCGGCATCCCCGTCGTCGTGCTCGACCCCGTCGGCGTCTGGTGGGGCATCCGCTCCAGCGCCGACGGTGCCGGCGAGGGGCTGCCCGTCGTCATATTCGGCGGCGACCACGCCGACGTCCCCCTCGAGGAGAAGGCCGGCGACCTCATCGCCGACGTCGTCGTCGACCGCCGCATGTCCGCGGTCATCGACCTGTCGTCGCTGTCGAAGTCCGCCTCACGCCGCTTCATGGGCCCGTTCGTTGAGCGGCTCTACCACCGCAACCGCGAAGCCCTTCACGTCATCGTCGACGAGGCCGACGCCTTCGCGCCCCAGCGGCCACAGGCCGACGGCGCCCGCCTGCTCGGCGCCATGGAGGACCTCGTCCGCCGCGGCCGCGCCCGCGGCATCGGCGTCACCCTCATCACCCAGCGGCCCGCCGTGCTCAACAAGGACGTCCTCACCCAGGCCGAGGTCCTCGTCGCGCTCGGCATGACCGGCGTGCGCGACGTCGCCGCGATCGACGAGTGGGTCCGCCTCCACGCCGACGACGACCAGGCCCGCCAGGTCAAGGCGTCACTGCCGAGCCTGCAGGTCGGCGACGCGTGGGTCTGGTCACCCGGGTGGCTCGACGTGCTGCAACGCGTCCACGTCCGCGCACGCCGCACCTTCGACTCCTCCGCCACCCCCAAGCCCGGCGAGAAACGCGTCACCCCGCAGCGCCTTGCCGACGTCGACCTCGCCGCACTCGGCGAGCAGATCACCGCCACCGTCGAACGCGCCAAGGCCGACGACCCCCGCGAGCTGCGCCGCCGCATCGCGCAGCTCGAGCGCGAGGTCGAGCAGCTCCGCGATGCCGAGCCCGACGTCGAGCACGTCGAGGTGCCCGCGGTCACCGACGAGCTCCTGCAGCAGTTCCGCGAGCACGCGATCGCGTTGCGCGACACCCTCGAGGAGATCGGCACCCAGCTCGTCGGGCTCGTCCCGCCTGCGCCGCGCGCCACCGAGGCCGCGCCGGTGCCGCCGGCCCCAAGGACAGCCGGCGCCGAGCCGCGCCTTGCCCAGCGACAGCGCGAACGCCCACCACGCGCCGGCGACGTCACGCTCAGGGCCGGCGCACGTCGCATGGTCGAGACGCTCGGCCGCATGCACCCGCTCCGGCTGACCAAGGGCCAGTGGGGCACGGTCGCAGGCCTCAAGACCACCGGCGGCACCTGGTCGACCTACCTCGGCGAGATCCGGCGCCTGGGCTTCATCGATGAGGACCACGCCGGCTTCACCCTCACCGAGGCTGGCTTCGACTACCTCGGCGGTCGACCCGACCCCATGACCGCGCCCGAGCTCCAGGACCACTACCGCAGCATCCTCCGAGCCGGCGCCGCCAAGATGCTCGACGCGCTCATCGAGGCCTACCCCACACCCCTAAGCAACGACGAGCTTGGCGAAGCGGCCGGCATCGCGACCACCGGCGGCACCTTCTCCACCTACCGCGGGGAGCTCGTCCGCAACGGCCTCGCCGAGCGGTCCCACCGCGGCGGCCTCGTCGCCACCGAGATCCTCATCCGCGGAGCCGACCAGTGACCCGCCAGCCCCGCCAGACCGGCAACACCGGCACTTCCTGCCCCGTCTGCGGAAAGCGCCGCTTCACCACCCGCCGGGCGGCGAAGAAGGTCGCCCGGCGGCTGAACCCCGGTCAGCACATGAACGTCTACCGCTGCGGCGAGTACTACCACTTCGGGCACATCCCCTCCGCCATTCGGCACGGCGCCATCACCCGCGACGACTACCGACCCCGGCCCGGCAGCACCAGGGGCGGTCTCCCATGACCGAGCAACTGCCCCCGCCACCCACCGTTGACACGCCTCACCCGTACACCACGGTGTACACCGACGGCTCATCCACGGGCCGCGTCGGCCCGGGCGGCTGGGCCTGGGTCACCACCGAGGGCCACTGCGCCTCCGGGTCCGCTCACGGCACCACCAACCAGCGCATGGAGCTCCAGGCCGCCCTCGAAGCCATCCAGGCGCTCCCTGGCCTGCTCCTGGTCGTCTCCGACAGCGAGTACGTCGTCAAGGGCGCCACCGAATGGTGGCCGAACTGGGCCCGCGTGAAGTACCGACGCGTCGCCAACGCCGACCTGTGGGAGCAGATCGTCACCGAGATCGAGCTGCGCGCCGGCGAAGTGCGCTTCGCCTGGGTCAAGGGCCACGCCGGCTACGAGCACAACGAGTACGCCGACCAGCTCGCCAAGGCAGCCAGGCACGAGCTCACGACCTGCCCCAGCTGCGGCGACCAGATGACCAGCGGCGGCATCGCGATCGTCTGCTCTCGCGCCGGCGCCAGCCGCGTGGCCCTGCCCTACCGCTGCCTGAACGCCGACTGCCGCGCCGACCGCGAGGCCCGCGCGATGGCCGACGCCGTCGCCGTCGGCGTCATCGACGCCTGACCGCTATCCGTCCACGCCCACCCACGAGAGGACCCCACCATGACCAATCTCGTCCCCGCCGAGGACATACAGCGCATCGTCGGCGCCCGCCGGCATCCCCTCTTCCACCTCGGCCGCGCCGCCAGCGACGGGGAGACCGTCTACATCCTGCACAGCAAGCTGTGCCGGGACTTTGGCATCGACCTCCGCGACTGCCCCTTCAGCCTCGCGCTCGACGAAGGCATCGACCTCCTCGGCGACGACTGGACCGAGGACGTCCCCCTCGGACTGGCGATCGTCGACGGGCGCCTCAAACCCGTTGCTCACACCGAGGGGCTGGTCCACGTCAACCGCACCGCTCCCGTCTTCAGCGCACCGCCCATGACGTTCGAGCAGCTGCGCCCGACCTTCGAGCTGCAGCCCAACGGCGTCCAGCTCGCGCTGCTGGGCGAGGACAGGGACGCCGGCGCGATCGCGCTAGGCGACATCACCGCCGCCGACATGCAGGAGGCGGCGACGAACGCTCTCGCCTTCGACGTCGAGGTCGGATCCGTCACCCGCAGGTGGGGCCTGTTCCGCGAGCACCGCGGCGACTGCGAGCTCCTTGAGCACCGGGCCGACTGCGGCGACGCCGAGATCTGCAAGCACACCGCCGACTGGGTCGAGGACCACGGCGACGCTACGCCCAGCTGCTACTGCGTCGACGCCGAGCGACCCTCCGAGTGGTGGGTCACCTTCAGCGACGCACCCCACCCGCCCGCCGGCGCCATCCGCATCACCCACTGGGAAGGCTGAGCATGACCACCACCCCCGACACACCCACCGAGACCGCCGACCGCGACACCGTCTGGGTGCGCACCGACGTCGACCACGACACCGGCGGCTACGTCGTCACCGTCAGCGCAGGCGAAGACCGCGCCCGGGCGTTCAAGCCGCCCCAGGCCATGCGCTACGCGGCCGCGGTGACCGCGGTCGCAGCCCAGGCCGAGCACGACGCCGCCGTCGGACGCCAGACCCAGGCGCTAGCCGCCGAGCAGGGCGAGCAGGCCGCGCTCGAGCACGCGGCCGGTGTCGTCAACCTGCTGCGCGGCGACCGCGCGTCGGTCGCGCCCAACGTCACCTACCCCATCCGGCTCACGCCCGGGGTCAACCCGAAGCTCGAGCCCTTCATCACCGTGGCGGTCGACGGCGACCAGCGGCTCGGGCAGTGGACCCCGGCCGCCGCGCGGGCTCACGCGATGCACGTCCTCGAGTCCGTCGCGGTCGCCGACCTCGACGCCGCCTACTACCGGGCGCTGCGCGGGCAGGTGGGTCTCGACGAGGCCACTGCACGAGCCGCCGTCTCCCAGCTGCAGAACCACCGCAACAACACGGAGGTCGACCAGTGAGCGACGAGACCACAACCGCCGCCAGCGAGCCGGACCTGCCAGCCGTGACCCAGCTCGACTGGCGCACCCTCGTTCCCACGCCCGAGGTGCACGCCTGCACCTGCGAGCACTGCGAGCTCGTGGGTGAGCTGGAGCCGATCGACTGGCCCACCCTGGCCACCTTCAGCTACGACGACGAGCAGTACGTCACCGACCGCGTCCTCGCCCTGCACGTCTCCCGAGCGCCCGTCCCCGACGACTGGGAAGGTCCACGCCTCGAGGCTGCAACACCGTCGGGCCTGAGCAACTGGTCCTGGCACATCGACGATGTCCCACCCACGGGCGTCCGGTTCCGCGGAGACATCCTCGCCGCCTTCCGCTTGCTCCGCTGGCGACTTCGCCGGCCAGTCGTCCCCGCAAGCGCTACTGGGGCCTACAGCCAGCTGCTCGCCGGCGTCGTCGACGAACACGGCCAGCACATCGGCTGGATCATGGGCCGCAAGACCGGCGGCGAGCTGTACGTCGAGCCGGGCGGCGGCCGGCCCTGGAGAGAGACCCAGGAGTCCTGTCCCCGCTGTGGCGTCGAGTCGGGCCGATCACACGCCTTGGGTGCAGAAGAGGGCGGCTGCGACTACGACGGCCCGGCCGGCGCGACCGAGGCGGCTGACGAGCGGTGAGCGGCGAGGCGGACGGCTTCTGCCCCCGGTGCGGTGCGCTCGAGGACGAGTACTGCGTGACCGCGGGCGGCAAGATGCGGCCCGATCACGCTGGGCGCCACCCCTACCCGGACGAGGCTTCCCGGTGAGCGCGCTGAGCGACGAGACCGAGGTGTGGGGACTGCTGCAGTACGTCAACGAGCACGTCGGCCTACCCGAGATCGCCGTCGTCGACCGCGACGGCCGCATGCTCTGGCTCTGGTTCAACGAAGAGGGTGGCGACGACCTCTGGCCGCGCGCTGTCATCCTCGCCGGCGACGACGAGACAGCGAGTGAGCCCCGCGACGTGGCCTGGAGTGACCTCGCGTTCCCGCTTCGCGTGCTGTGGCCTGAGGCGACACCGACAGGCGCGCAGCCGGGCGAGGTGGCGTCATCGCCGGGCTGTGACTGCAGCGAGCTCTGCGAGATGGGCCCTACCTGTCCAGGTGGGATGCTCGCCCGGTTGTCTGGGTGGGGGTGTCACCGTCAGCCCGCAGCGTTGAACGTGGCCGAGCACGCCGAGCTCGAGGCGTACCGCGCCGAGGACCTGCGCCAGCGTCAGTGGTCGGCGGGCCTGGCCGAGAGCGACGTACGGTGCATCGACTGCGACCTACGCTATGGCGAGCGCGACCAGTACAGCTGCGTCATCGAGGGCACAGCCCACCGGTACGACGAGGCCGAGCTAGCAGAGGCGCGGGTCCTGGCGCCGCCGGCCATACCGCGGGCCGATGGCTGACCTGAGCCAACAGGTCACCGCGGCCGAGGCAGCAACCATCCTCGGCATTACGCCAGCCACGATCTACATGTGGAAGCGCCGCAACCTGGTGGAGCCGGTGTCGTACCGGTACGGCAGAGGCCGCGGCGGAACCGTCCCGGAGTACGACCTGACCGAGCTGCGCGAGGTCGCCGAGCGGATGGCTAGCACCCGGCACCGACAGTCCTGACAGGCGTGTCGAACCCCTTCATGCGACCAGGCTCAGGGTGTGTGCTGTTAGATATCGCCAGCGGTCTTCGTGTACCCAGACCCCGGAACCCCGGCCGAGCCCAGTGGCTCGCGACCGGGGTTCTGGCGTCTCAGGAAGTCGGCGTGCAACGCGGGGTGGGCACCTCCTTCAGCACGCTGTCGCGCAGCGCGCAGACCGCCAAGTTCCCCGGGGTCGAGGCCATGACGACGTGGCCGACTCCCTGCCTGTGACTTCCCCCGGGCAGGGCACACACCACGCCGCACACCGACGCCTCGACCCCGGGGCCTGTCCAGGGAGGAGGCCGCGATGACGGACCATCCCGAGGCCGAGCGCTCACCGCTCGAGCAGCTGCTCGCCAGCCTCCAGGCGTACGCCAACGACCAGGCCGGCAAGCCCGTCCTGGTCGACGTCGCCCTCGTCGTCTACGAGCACATCGAGGTCAGCGACGACGGTCAGGTCGGGCGCGCCATCCGCTACACAGTGCCGACCGACAACTTCAGCATGACCTCATGCCTCGGCCTGCTCGAGGCCGGCGGTCACTACCTGAAGCGAGACATCCTCTGCGCCCAGCAAGACGACGATGGCTGACACCGGCGGTGACAACGCCCTCCAGCACTACTGGAACCGCGACCCACGAGCGCATGGCCAGCCAGTGTTTCCACGACGTCTTCGGCATCTGGCCCGGCGAGCGCGGCGGGAAGAACCCCGCCGACATCGGTAGCTCAGGCGGGATGCTGACGACCGCTCGGTTGAGGAGCTGACCGATGCCGTCCGCTCCGCAGGTCCGGTGCCCGGACTGCAAGCTCCTGCACGACGGACCAGGACGCTGCCCGAGATGCAGGCGCATCCGAGACGCAGCACGCGGCCGACGCCAGCGCCGCGGCTACGACGCCCACCACGACCAGGTCGGTCGCCACTATCAGCAGCAGCTGGAGGGCGGCCGCAGCTACCGGTGCTGGCGGTGCGGGCGCCCCATCACCGGCGCCCGCCGTGGCGTCGACTGGCAACTCGGCCACTGCGACGACGACAAGACCGTGCACCACGGACCAGAGCACCCGCGGTGCAACCAGGCCACGTCCGGCCGGGCCGGGCAGCCGTGCCCCCACCCGATGCACGTCGAGCACGGCACGACGGAACGCCCCGACGGGGGTGGGGGGTGACCCCCTCCCCGGCCCCTTCTCCAGGGACCGCGGGGGAGCGCCGCGCACGTGATCTCAGAACGAATTTTCTCTAGGGGGTTCTCGTGGGTCGTCCTGCGCAGCCCGCGGCGCTGCAGCTGCTCAAGGGCCGCGGCGCCGGCACCGACTCCGGCGGCCGCAAGGTCAAGACGCCGCCGGCGTTCCGACGGATCGCCCCGAACCCGCCGACGTGGATCTCGCGTGAGGCGAAGGCCGAGTGGAAGCGCGTCGCCCCCGGGCTGCAGCGCCTCGACCTGCTCAAGGAGGAAGACCGGGCCACCCTCGCGGCGTACTGCGAGACCTGGTCGACCTACGTCCTCGCGACGCGAGACGTCACCCGTCGTGGCCTGACCGTGCAGATGATCATCACCACCCGCGACGGCACCGTCACCGAGAAGGAGATGGCCAACCCGTCGGTGGCGATCGCCCGCAACGCCGGCAAGGAACTACGCGCCTGGGCCATCCACTACGGGCTGACCCCGTCGGCGGAGATGGCGCTGGGGAAGGCGGCCGACGATGGCGAGGAGGACGAAAACCCCTTCGGGTGAGCCCGAGCCGCTCTCAGCCGAGGAGCTGCAGCGGCTCAAGCTGAGCCCCGAGGTCGCGTGGTACCTGCAGAGCCGCGGCATCCCGCTGCCCGACTGCCCGCCGCTGATCAAGACCCCCGAACCGGGCGAGACCTGCCCGGGCGCCCGGTTCGATCCCGAGCGGGTCGACAAGGTGCTGAAGGTCTTCGGGCTGCTGCGGCACACCAAGGGCAAGTGGGCGGGCACCCCGCTGAAGCCGGACCCGTGGCAGGTCGCCTACGTCCTGGCGCCCGTGTTCGGGTGGGTCCGTTTCGACGAGGACGCCGACCGCTGGGTCCGGGTCATCCGCGAGCTCTACGTCGACATCCCCCGCAAGAACGGGAAGTCGACCACGCTGGGCGGCATCGCGGTCTACATGACCGCCGCCGACGGCGAGCAGGGCGCCGAGGTCATCGCCGCTGCCACGACGAAGGACCAGGCCGGGTTCGTCTTCGCGCCCATCAAGGCGATGTGCGACAAGGCGCCGGCGCTCAAGGGCCACGTCAAGGCGCTGGCCGGCAAGATCATCCACCCGAAGACCGCGTCGTACTTCCAGGCCATCTCGAGCGTCGCCGACGCCCAGCACGGCGCCAACATCCACTGCGCCGTCATCGACGAGCTGCACATCCACAAGACCGCTGAGATGGTCGAGACCCTCGAGACCGGCACCGGGTCGCGCGACCAACCGCTCGTGGCGGCAATCACCACCGCCGACGACGGCAAGCCCGCCACCATCTACTCCCGCAAGCGGCACCGCATCGAGCAGCTCGCCGCACGGGTCCTGACCGACTCCACCACCTACGGCGTGGTGTTCGCGGCCGAGAAGACCGACGACCCGTTCGCCGAGTCGACCTGGCGCAAGGCCAACCCCGGGTTCGGGATCTCCCCCACCCGGTCCTACCTGGCCAAGGAGGCCGCGAAGGCCAAGGACTCACCCGCCGACCTCGCGAAGTTCCTGCGGCTGCACCTCGGCATCCGCACCAAGCAAGAGACGAAGTACCTCGAGCTCACGCCGTGGGACGCCTCCGCCGGCCTCGTCGTCGAGACCGACCTCGCGGGCCGCAAGTGCCACGGCGGGCTCGACCTGGCCTCCGTCAACGACATCACGGCCCTGTGCTGGGACTTCCCCGACGGAAACGACGGACACGACCTGCTGTGGCGCTTCTGGCTCCCGGAGGACCGGCTCGAGGACCTCGACCGACGCACCGCCGGCGAGGCAACCGTGTGGGTCCGCGAGGGACGCCTCACACTCACCGCCGGCAACGTCATCGACAACGACTTCATCGTCACCCAGATCCTCAAGGACGCCGAGACCTTCGACGTGCAAACCCTCGGCTTCGACCGGTGGGGAACGACCGACGTCGTACGCCGCCTCAAGGACGACGGCATGACCTGCGTACCTGTCGGCCAGGGCTTCGCGACCATGTCGGCGCCGCTGAAGGAGATCCTGCGGCTCACGCTGCGGCAGCGGTACCGCCACGGCGGCAACCCCGTCATGCGGTGGATGGTCGACAACCTCGCCGTGGCCATGGACCCCTCCGGCAACGTCAAGCCCGACAAGGCGCGCGCCGCGGAGAAGATCGACGGCGTCTCAGCTGCCGTGACCGCGATGTGCGAGGTCATGGACGCCGTCGTCGAGGAGGAGACCGACAAGACCGTCTTCGTCTTCGGGCGAGGCTGACGACCCCGGAGGTGACCGCGTGGCCCAGAGCGCAGCCCTGACCAGCGACGACCAGGCCACCCTGCGTCGTCTGCGCGCCAGGCTGTCGCGCGAGACCCGCGGCTACGCCGTCGCGGGCCGCAAGGTCCGCCGCCTCGGCTTCGAGGCGCTCGACGCCTACTACGACGGCGAGCAGCGGCTGCAGCAGCTCGGCATCGCGGTGCCCGACGACCTCCGCGAGTTCGTCACCATCGTCGGGTGGCCCGGCACCTTCGTGGACACCATCGTCGACCGCCGCGAGGTCGAGGGCTTCCGCCTCGCCGGCCGGTCCAACGCCGACAGCAACCTGTGGGCCGTCTGGCAGGCCAACGACCTGGACAGCGAGTCCCCGCTCGCCCGCACCGACGCCAACGTGTTCGGCCACGCCTACTACTGCGTCGGGACCAACCCCGACGACGACGCCACCCCGCTCGTCACCGTCGAGAGCCCCCTCGAGATGACCCACGAGTGGTCCAGCCACCACCGCCGGATGACCGCCGTCGCGCGGTTCTACACCGACGTCGAAGACGGCAAGCGGATCCGCCGCGCCACCTACTACGCCGAGGGCCGCACCCACTGGCTCCGCGCAGACCGCACCGGCTGGGTCGACGAGGAAGACCCCGACGAGCACGGCTTCCCCATCCCCGTCGTCCCGCTCGTCAACGGCCAGCGCACCCACGACCGCTACGGCCGCTCGATGATGACGCGGATCATCGGGCTGACCGACTCCGCAGCCCGAGCGCTGACCATCGCGCAGGTGGCGACCGAGGTGATGGGCCTGCCGCAGCGGACCGCTGCCGGCATCTCGAAGGAAGACTTCAAGGACCCGAACACCGGCCGCATCCTCACCGAGTGGGAGGCCTACCTCGGCGCGATCTGGGCCACGGGCAACAAGGACGCCAAGTTCCACCAGTTCAGCGCCGCCGAGCTGTCGAACTTCGTCACCATCGTCGGGCACTACGCCCAGCTGGTCTCCGGCCTGACCGGGCTGCCGATGCGCTACCTCGGCCAGCTGTCCGACAACCCACCCTCCGCCGACGGCATCCGCGCCGACGAGTCCCGCCTCGTCAGGCTGTGCGAGCGGCAGAACACCGCCGAGGCCGGCACGCTCGAGGACGTCATGCGCCTCGTGCGCCGCTTCCAGACCGGCGTCGACGACCCCAAGCTGCGCGGCCTCGAGACCGAGCACCGGGACCCCTCCACGCCCACCAAGGCCCAGGCGGCCGACGCCGCGGTCAAGCTGCGTCAGCAGCGCATCATCAGCCTGCGCCAGGCCCGCAAGGACCTCGGCTACAGCAACGTGCAGATCCGCAACATGGAGCGCGACGACCGCGAGGAGCGCTCCGACGCCACCCTCGACGGGATCGCCCGCGGCCTGCTCGACCTCGGCGCCGACCCGGATGCCGGTCCAGGTGCCGACCCCGACCGCACCTGACGCCGCTCGCCGCCACGACCGCGCAGTGGCGCGTCTGACCAGCCGCACCGTCGCCGGCGTCCGTCGAGCGTGGCGTCGCCTCGACCCCGCCGCCCAGCTCGAGGACCAGTACGCCACCGACGTCGCGCCGAAGGTCCTGGCCGTCACCGCCGCCGCGCAGGTCGCCGCCGCACGAGAGGCCGACGCCTACGTCGAGCAGGTCCTCGCCGAGCTCGACTTCCCCACTCCCGACCCGCTCGGTCTGATCAACCCGGCCGCTCTGGCGGGCTGGGCCGGCGACGGGCGACCGAGCGCGTCGATGTTCGCCAGCAGCATCGGCACCGTCCGTGACCGCGCCGACAAGATCTCCGAGCGAGCCCCGGACCGTCCCGTCGACCCGAAGCTCTTCTACTTCGGCGACAGCGACCTCGCGCAGGCCCTAGCCGAGGTCGAGCGCGACATCGACGCCTACGCCGCGACCATCGTCGCCGACACCGTGCGGGCGTTCGAGAGCGTCGCGATGGCCGCCGAGCCCGCGGTCACCCACTACGTCCGCATGGTCGAGCCGGGCGCCTGCTCGAGGTGCGTCATCCTCGCCGGCCGCCGCTACCTGATGAGCGAACCTTTCGAGCGTCACCCGCGCTGCAGGTGCACCCACATCCCCGCCACCCTCGCCGCGACCAGCACCCCGGTGTCCAGCCCCCAGGCGTACTTCGACTCCCTCGACGCCACCGAGCAGGACCGGGTGTTCACCGCAGCCGGCGCACAGGCCGTCCGCGACGGCGCCGACATCGCCCAGGTCGTCAACGCCCGCCGCGGCATGGAACGAGCCCAGGTGTTCGGTCGCGACGTTCACCTCACCCGCGAAGGCATCACCGTGCGCGGCCGCTACGGCAACGCGCGCGGCCAGCTCGAGAAAAGCCGCGGCCGCCGCTACCGGGCCACCAACCAGATCCGCCTCATGCCCGAGTCGATCCTCGCTGTCGCCGGCGACGACGCCGCCGAGCGAGTCCGGCTGCTCAAGCTGCACGCCTACCTCGGCTGAGCCTCCCGGCCCAGCAGCCGCCACCCACACCTACCCGCCGGTCGCCACGACGACGACCGGACCGACGGGGTCATCGTCGGCCCACTCCACCGGAGGACCGCCCATGTCGCACCGAACCCTGCACCCAGCCCAGCGGGCGTCGCTGCCCCCCGCCCTGGCCGCCTACTTCGCCGGCCAGCCGATCCAGCCGATCGGGTACCTGCCCAGCGGTCGCGCGATCTTCCCCATCGCCGGCGGAGCCCCCGACCCCGACGACGGGAAGGACGGCAAGGCCGACAAGGACAAGAAGGACCAGTTCGAGCCCATCACCTCCCAAGAGGAGCTCGACCGCCGCATCGGTCCCCGGCTGGCCCGCGAGCGGGAGAAGTACTCCGACTACGACGACCTGAAGGCCAAGGCCGAGCAGTTCGACAAGCACGTCGAGGAGTCCCGCACCGAGCAGGAGAAGGCCGTCGAGGCCGCCCGCAAGGAGGGCGAGACCACCGCGACCCAGGCGTCGCACACCCGACTGGTCGCCGCCGAGGCACGCGCCCTCGCCGCCGAGCAGAAGTTCCGATCCCCCGCATCCGCAGTGCGGCTGCTGGACCTGTCGACCGTCATGGTCGGCGACGACGGTGAGCCCGACCGCGACGCGATCAAGGCACAGCTCGACAAGCTGGCCGAGACCGAGCCGTGGCAGGTCGACACCGGCACCGACGGCAAGGACAGGCGTCCTCGGCCGGACCCCACGCAGGGCAAGAACCGCGACCGCAGCGACAAGGCCGGCAGCAGCATCGCCGACCTGATGCGGGAGCGGCGCGAGGCCCGAGCGGCGAAGGACTGACCCCCTCCCACCGTCCCGAAAGGACACCGTCATGCCCGGTCTGAAGACCACGCAGTACGGCACGGGTGACTTCTCCTGGATGCTCAACACCGACGGCCTCGACGAGGCCATCAGCGGCGTCCTGGACGTGAGCACCTTCACCCCCGCCACCCACGCCCCGAACGGGTTCTTCCCGTCCGGGCTCCCCGTCCGCATCGACGACCGCGACGTCATCCGCCCCTGGGCCGACACCGCCGGCGCCCGCCTCGGGTTCCTCAAGGGCGACGTCAAGCTCAACGACGCCGAGGACCTCAACTGCGCCGTCGTCGTGCGCGGCAACATCAAGACCGCGAAGGTCCCGCTCGCCGGGTTCGCGGTGCCCACCACCGCGGCCCAGCCGCAGTTCGCCTTCTGGAGCTGATCGACCATGGCAAACGCCCCCTGGACCGACCTCATGGACCCCGTCGAGGCGACCGCCATCGCCCGCGATGAGCAGTACCTCATCGAGCAGCGCCGCGGCGGCACTCTCGCCCGGTTCCTGCCCAACGTCCTGGTCGACTCCGACCACGTCAAGGTGCGCGCGACCCCCGGCAACGGGCTGGTCGACGTCGCCAAGTACCGCGCCTTCAACGCCCGCCCCGAGGTCGGCAAGGGCCCCGGCAGCAAGTCGACCAGCATCGACCTGCCGTCGATCGCCCGCACCGAGCCCCTGGACGAGATGACCCAGAAGGAGCTGCGCCGTCTCTCCGACGACCGGATCCGCAAGGGCATCGAGGCGTCGATCAAGCGCAACGTCCAGGCCATCTCCATGCGCCAGGAGCTGACCCGCGGGATCGCCATCAACCTGGGCCGCGTGCTCGTCGACCAGGACAACTTCCTGATCGACGACAACTTCGGCCGCGACGCCGCGCTCAGCGTGGCCGCCGGCTCGGGGAACTGGTGGTCCGACCCCGCGGTCGACCGCCTCAGCCAGCTGTCGACCTGGTTCGACCTCTACGCCGGCTTCAACGACGACGCCCGGCCCGGCCGCATCGTCTTCGGCAGCCGCCAGGGGTTCAACGCCTTCGCCGCCGGCAACCAGTTCAAGACCAGCATCGGGGCGGCCACGCGCCCGCCGCTGCGGTCCGAGGTCGAGAGCTACGTGGCCTCGGCCGACCTGGCCGAGATGGAGGTCTACGACCGCACGGTGTCCGTCGAGGGCGTCAGCACCAAGGTGCTGAGCCCGAAGCACATCTACCTGCTCCCCGAGCCGGTCGACACCGACGCCGAGGAGGGCTCGCTGCTCGGTGCGACGTACTGGGGCCTCACGGTCTCGGCCGGGTTCGAGTCGTGGGGGATCGAGCCCGACGAGCAGCCCGGCATCGTCTGCGGCGTCTTCAAGGAGGAGCGGGTCGGGGCGTCCGTCGAGGTGGAGGGCGACGCGATCGGGGAGCCGGTGCTGGCCAACCCCAACGCGGCCATGGCCATCCAGGTGCTCGCGTGAGCGCCCCGGTCCTGGGCCGCACCCTCGTCGTGCGGCACCCCGACACCGACGCCGCCACGGCGCTGGTCGAGGGTCAGCCGGTCCCCGACTGGGCCGCCGAGCTCGTCCACCCCGACGACCTCCTCACCCCCGACGAGCCGGACTCCGAGAAGTCCGGCTCCGACGAGTCCAGCTCCGGCGAGCCCGGGCACGGCGCGAGCGACAACGCCGGCCAGGCGGTCATGGCGGCGATCAAGGCCGCGGCGATCGAGCCCGACGTCGTGGCCGCCGAGCTGCAGCGCCTCGTCGACGCCGAGGTCGCGCAGCGGCTCGACGAGGAGTTCGAGCGCCGCGTCGCCGACGAGGTCGACCGCCGGCAGGCCGAGACCGACAACGCGGCGGGCGACGAGGTGGACGAGCCGGCTGCCGTCCCGGACAGCTCCGGGTCCGACCCGGGGACGCAGGACGGGGACCCGAAGGTCGCGCTCTACGACCCCGGCGACCACGGCGTGAAGGGGCCCGACGGTGTCCTCGCGTACCTGCAGGGCGCCGACGACGTCGAGCGCGCCCGGGTCATCGCGGCCGAGGTCGCCGGCAAGAACCGGACGACCATCGTCGAGTTCCAGCCCGAGCCGACGGACTGAGCTGACCTGCCGTGGTCGTCGTGCCCAACCCCGCCCTGGTGAAGGACCTCCTGGGCCGCGGCTACCACGGCAGCGACGAGGTCGCGCAGGTCCGCCTCGACGAGGCGTGGCGGGCACTGACCGCAGAAGTGCGTTCAGTGCCCGCTGCCCTTCACGCGGGCACCCTCGAGGCCCTGGTCGTCATCGACGTCCTCTGCGCCGCGGCCATGAGGGTGCTCCGCAACGCCGAGCAGTACGCCGACGGCGCAGCCTCCCAGGACCTCTACTTCACCTCCGCTGAGAAGGCCCGCGTCAGCCCCGCCGCGCCGGCCGACACCTCCACCGCCGCCTTCACCATCAGACCTCGCTAGGAGGCCGCCGTGACGCTGCTCATGACCGTGGAGGTGTCCGGCATCGACGGCATCGAACGCCTCCAGGACGACCTCCGGACCATCGCCCGACGGTCCGTCACCGACTCCCGGGCCCTGATGCGCCGAGCAGGGATGGTCGGCAACACCGTCGCGAAGGACTCCGCCCGCCGTACCGCCGGCGACCACGGCAAGCGCTACCCGAACGCGTTCACCCACGAGTCGGGCGGCGGCGTCGGGTTCGGCGGAGCCGGGTTCTGGGCGCAGTACGGGCCCGACGCGAGCCGACCGCAGGGCGGCATGGACTTCGAGCACGGCCCCGGGCCCCAGACCTCCCCGCACCTCAACCTGGCGAAGTCCGCCGACCTGATGGGCCCGGTGCTGCAGCGCGAGGTCCGCGACATGGTCGACGGCTGGTTCTGGCCGTGACCGCTCAGGCCCCCGAGGTCGACCCGCGCGGCCTCGCCGCGCAGACGGCCGTTGTGGTCGCGGCTCTTCGCGCAGCGGGGTCGGCGGCGTACGACGTCGGCGAGGCCCACCACCGCACTAACACCCCGGCCGCGTGGACCGAGGTGCACGTGTCCGACCGGCTCCCCGAGGTGCTGCGCGAAGACGGCACCAGCGACGAGCGGCGCTACCGAGTGCTCACCCGCACCTTCTCGCGCGACTACCCCGGCGCGCTCGCCGAGACCGACAAGGTTCGCGCAGCCCTGCTGTGGCGCGAGCTGCCCACCAGCTACGGCACGACCGGCGCGCTCGCCCCCGTCGTCGACCCCGACCCCGTCGAGCGAGCCGAGGGGTGGTGGCGCCACGTCCGCGAGTTCGTCTACACCGCCTGACCACCACCGCCCCAGCAACCCGCACCCCGCCCCGACCCGAGGGAGACCCATGAACGAGCCTGCGCACCTGCGCGTGATCGACGCCGCGACTGGCCACGAGTACACCGTCGCCGCGTCCGTCGTCGAGACCAACCCGGACGCCTTCTCGACGGTGTTCGACGCCGACGACTCCGAGCACCCCGCCTACGACGTCAACGGCGAGCCGGCCGGCGCGGTGTTCAACATCCCCGACGCGGCCGGCCGCTACACCGGCCTGCTCGTCGAGCAGCTGCGCGCCGAGCTCGCGGACCGCGGTCTGCCCACCGACGGCAACAAGCCGGACCTGGTCGACCGCCTGGTCGCCGACGACACCAAGGAGAACTGACATGGCTGCACCCGCCCGCCCCGCCGGCACCAAGGCGTACCTGCGCGTCAAGCGCATCTTCATCCCCGCCGTCGCCGGCGCCGCGGGGCCGACTGTGGCCGAGTCCACGGGCGCCTCGGCGCTCGACGTCACCAACATGTTCTACGACTCCTCGGCCCGGCCGTCGCAGACCACGAACATGGCTCGCGCCCCGAAGCGGGAGGGCGACGCCGAGACCTACGAGTTCGTCGGCGAGACCCAGGCGACGTACGGCGAGGTGCGCTACGCCCACAACCCGCAGGCGGCCACGGGCTCGCCCGGCCGCAAGGCGTTCGAGACGTTCCCGCCCGGCACGACGGGATGGATCGAGGAGCGCTGGGGCATGAACCGCGACATCGACATCGCGGCTGGTCAGAAGGTCGAGCTGATCCCGGTCGAGTTCGGGCCCCAGATCATCACCCGCGAGGGCGACGGCGAGGGCGCGGAGGTCGCGATCCAGCAGGCGATCGCGCAGACCGGGCCGCGGCGCTCCGACGTCGCTGTCCTGGCCTGACCCTGCTCCTGGCCCGCGCGGGCCGGTCAAGCCACCACGAACGCCCGCGGCCCGGTTCGTCGAGTGCCGGGCCGCGGGTCTCCACTCGACACCGCTCGACGATGGGAGCACCGTCATGCCCACCTTCGAGGTCCCGCTGTACAGCGACGGCGACTGGGACCGCATCATCGAAGCCCAGGTCGACCTGGCCCGCGCCAGCACCGACCTGACCACCGCGCTGCAGCGCGACACCAGCCCGCTGCGCGAAGGCGACGCCGCAGGCGTCGACGGCCTGCGCCAGCAGGTCGCGGACGCCGAGAAGGCCAAGGACGACCTGATCGACCAGGCAGCAGCACGAGCGGTCGCGGTCCGCGGCAAGTCCATCGGTCGACGCCGGTTCCGGACCCTGCGGCAGGCCCACCCGCCGCGGTGGATCACCGACCCCGCACCCGACCCCACCTCCGACGAGCCAACCGGGAAGATCGTCCACCCCGAGGACGCCCGCCGCGGCGTCAACATGGACACCTTCCCCGTGGCACTCCTCGGCTACGTCGACCCCGACGACCCGGAGATCCGCACCATCACCGAGCCCCGCAAGAGCGCCCACGACCTGGTCGGATGGCTCGACGACGAGCTGTCCGAGGGCGAGGTCAACCGGCTCTTCAACGAGGCGTGGGACGTCAACGCCGGAGGGCCCGCCGACCCAAAACTGCTGCGTTCGTTCGTGCCGCCGGCGACGTACGACACGAACTAGCAGCAGCTCGCCGGGCAGGCATCAGCCTGCCCACGTTCGACGCCCTGCCGCCGGACTACCAGCAGCTGCTCCTGGCCGACCACGACGTCGCACAGGCCGCCTGCCCCCTGTGCGGGGCCGTCGACTCCTCCTGCAGTCACCCGGACCGCGACTTCTACCCGCAGCGGCTCGTGTGTCGCCGCACAGCGGAGAAGAAGGCCGCCGAGCGCCGGTACGCCGCCCTGCACGCCGAGCTGCCGTTCCACGACGGCACGTTCTCGACCTGGGGCAAGGAGCCGAGCGCGCTGACCCCGTTCCGGTTCGACGACGGCGTCACCATCGTCGTCGCCGACACCGACCTGAACCCCGAGGACAAGTTCCTCGGCTGACCCGAAGCGAGGTGTGAGCCATGGCGGTGCGCAAGGAGTCGGTGCTGCTGGAGCTCAACCACAACTTCCCCCTCGAGGCCGCCAAGGCCGCCGCGGCGCTCGAGATCGTGAAACGGCAGCTGAAGAGCCTGTCGAAGGAAGCGGTCTCGGCCAACCGGTCCAGCACCGACCTCGGTGACGGCCTGAGCGGCGCCGGCCGCGAAGGCACCCGCGCGGCGTCAGGGCTCCGGTCCGCCGACGGCGCGGTGGCGTCGCTGAACGCCCGCGTCACAGCCGGGGCCTCGGAGATCGACCGGTACTCGGGCCGGCTACGGCTCTTCGCGGACCTCGCCGCCATCCTCGGACCGTCGGCGGTGTCCATCGGCGCGGTCGCTCTGCCCGCCATCACCGGCCTCGCCGCGCAGGCGGGGTTCGCGGCCCTGGCAGGCGGCACCCTGATCGGCGCGTTCCAGGGCATGGGCGACGCCCTGAAGGCGGTCAACGAGGCGCAGCTCGAGCCGACCGCCGCGAACCTCGAGAAGGCGCGCCTGGCCATGGACCGGCTGTCGCCGGCCGCGCAGGACCTGACGCAGCAGCTCGCCGACCTGGGCCCCACCCTCAAGGGCCTGCGCGACCTGGCGGCGACCAACATGTTCCCCGGGATCTCCGAGGGCATCGAGGGCCTCGAGGGCGCCCTCCCCCGGGTGCAGAACATCGTCGCCGAGGTGTCGAAGGCCATCGGCGACATCGCGGCCGACGGCGGTGCTTCGCTGGGCAGCGAGCGGTGGGCGGAGTTCTTCGACTTCCTGGCCGCCAACGCCCCCGAGGCGCTGCGCCAGATGGCCGATGCGACCGGGAACGTCGCGCACGCCATGGGCGAGCTGTGGATGGCGTTCGACCCGCTCAACGACGACTTCGGGTCGTGGCTGGTCAACGCGACCAGCGGGCTCGACGCATGGGCCGAGGGCCTCGACCAGACCGACGGGTTCCAGGACTTCATCAACTACATCCGCACCACCGGCCCCCAGGTCGCGGACACCCTCGGAGCGCTCGGCAACGCCGTGGTCGACATCGTCACCGCAGCGGCCCCGCTCGGAGGTCCGGTGCTGGCCGGCATCGAGGGGTTCGCCAACGCCATCTCGGCGATCGCGGAGTCAGACCTCGGGACGCCGATCATGGCGGCGGTCGCGGCTCTGGCCGCGTTCAACCGGCTGTCCGCGGTGACGAGCAGCGTCACCGCGACCGCGTGGGGCGGCAAGGCCAAGTCGAACATCCTGGGCATGGCGTCCGCGCTGACGACGGTGACGACCGCTCAGCAGCGAGCCCAGATGTCCGTGCAGCAGCACGCGGCGTTCGAGCGCGAGCGGGCCGCTGCGATCCGCGCCGGTGTCGGGACCATGGCGAAGGGTGCGGCCGCAGCCGGCGCGCTGGCGATCGCGACGTCGGGCCTGGCCGACGGCATGGGTGCATCGAACACCGCTGCGCTCGGGCTCGCCGGCACGATGGCTGGGCCGCTCGGCGCAGCGATCGGCGCCTCGATCGGCCTGATGATGGACCTCAACGCCGCGTCGTCGCAGCTGGGCGACGCGATCGCGGGCGCCGACTCGGCCATGGAGTCCGGCAACGTCGAGGCCATGGCCGCTGCGCAGGAGCGGCTGTCGACGGCCACCGACAAGGCCAACGTGTCGATGTCCGACTTCAGGCCCTGGGACGTCGCCGGCATCGGCCTGTTCACCGGCAGCATCGGCAAGGCGTCCGGCCTGATCGCCGACTGGACCGGGAAGACCGAGGAGGCCGAGAGCAAGCAGCGAGAGCTCGCGCGAGCGACGACCGAGGCACGGCTTGCCGCGCAGGACTCCGCGGCGTACAAGCGGCAGGCCGCCGTGATGCGTGAGTCCGCTGCTGCCGCACGGACGACCGCGAGCTCGTTCCTGGACATCAGCTCCTACGCCGGCGACGCGTCGCTGTCGCTCGACCAATTCATCCGCAAGATGGCCGAGCAGGCGCGAGCTCTTGCCGAGTTCGGCCAGAACGCGAACCGGGCCTCCAGGCGCGGTGTCGCCTCCGGCCTCATCGACCAGCTGCGCCAGCTCGGGCCCGACGGCGCGCTGCGGCTCAAGCAGCTCGCGAACGCCACCGACGCCGAGATCCGCCGCATGAACCGTGCCTTCAACTCCGGCGAGGAAGCGACCCGTCAGTACGAGCGGTCCCTCGGGTTGCTGCCGGAGGAGGTTGTCACGCGGCTCGAGACCCGGGGCGGTCCTCTCGCAATGTCGGAGATCGTGTCGCTGACCCGCCGCTACAACCTCGCCCCGAAGCAGGTCCGCACGCTCATCACCCAGAACGGCGGACAGGCAACCAGAGGCGTCGTGGAGCAGGTGATCGAGGCGGCAAGGAGGCTGGGCGGTCAGCGTCCGCGACCGACCCTCAGCGTGCGAGACGCCGCGTCGGGCGCGATCCGCAGCGTCCTCGGGCTGCTCAACCAGGCCGACGGCCGGGTCGCCACTTCGACCATCACCACGCGCAGGGTCACCGAGTTCATCAGCCGGGTCATCCCGTTCGGCAGCGCCGAGGGCAACCTGCTCGGGTCGGTCGCGTACGCCGGCGGCGGTATCCAGCGCGACCGGGGCGACGTGGCAAACCACCACCAGCCCGAGCTGGCCGGGCCCGGCATGACCCGGGTGTGGCGCGAGCCGGAGACGCAGGGCGAGGCGTACATCCCACTCGCCAACGACTACCGACGCCCCCGCGCGAGGGCGATCGCAGCCGAGACGGTGGCGCTCCTCGGCGGCGAAGCCCGGTTCTCCGAGGGCGCCGTGCTCGACATGACCCGGTCGCTCGCCCAGCAGCAGGCGGCGACCCCGATGGGTCGGGGCTCGCTGGCCATCGCACCGGCGCCGACGACCGTCGCGGTGTCGCTGGTCGGCGCGACGTTCGTCGCCGACCTCGGAGACCTCGGAGAGGTCATCGGGACCGTGGTGGCAGACGGCATGGACGCCGCCTCCGAGATG
Source organism: Nocardioides marmoraquaticus (assembly GCF_054777915.1). NCBI lineage: Bacteria > Bacillati > Actinomycetota > Actinomycetes > Propionibacteriales > Nocardioidaceae > Nocardioides > Nocardioides marmoraquaticus. Next base: position 251,597 of record NZ_BAAHAA010000001.1, read on the forward strand.
GACGCCATGGCAGACCGGGCCGGCGCAGGAACGTACGTCGAGGGGGTCGCGTGAGCGTCACCACGCTTGCCTGCAGGACCTCGCTGTTCACCACCGTCGACTCCGCCAAGGCGTCGAAGCCACTGTCGTCGGCCTCGCAGTCGACGTTCGTGCTCCGCGGCACCGCGGCGCACGCCCTGGTCAAGTTCGGCCTGCCCCGCGACCTCGTCGGCGCCGTCGTGGTCTCGGCGATCATCGAGTGGCGCAGCTCGACGGCGCTGACCGGGTCACGCACACCGACCGCCCGCGCGCTCACGGGCCCGTTCCGATCCACCACCACCCACAACAACCAGCCGGGCGTCGGGACCGTCCGCAACGGCACCTTCACCGGCCCCGCCCAGGCCGCCGTCGACGCCACCGCCGACTTCCAGGCCGTCGCCGACGGCGCGACCTACCACGGTCACAGGCTGTCGAACAGCGAGACGACCGCCCGCACCTGGCTCGGCCCCAAGCACCCCACCGGCTACCCCCGGCTCACGCTTACCTACGCCCGCGAGATGCCGGCCCCGCTCGACGTCACCCCCCGCGGCGTGGTCGCGATCGCGAAGCCGATCTTCTCGTGGGCCGCGCCCGCCGGGGTGCTGAAGGTGCAGGCGCAAGCCGATGTCGCGGGCGGGTCGTTCACCAACCCGACCTGGACGAGCGCCGAGATCCCTTCGACCATCGGCCAGGTCAACACCGACACCGCCGGGTGGGCGGGTCTCGCCGCAGGGGGCTCGGCGTCGCTGCGGTTCCGCCAGCTCGGGCCGCTCGGCTGGTCGCCGTACTCGCAGCCCGTCACCGTGACCCGGCAGGACCTGGCCACCCTGACCACCACTGCACCAACGGCGGGTGGGACCACGAATGACGTCACCCCCGAGCACCAGTGGTCGTTCGCGTCGCAGAGCAAGTTCCAGCTCCAGCTCCTCAGCGCAGCCGGCGAGGTGCTGTACGACTCCGGCGAGGTGTCGGGTGCCGACCAGTCGTGGACCCCGCCGGCGACGTTGCGGGTCTCGGCGACGTCGACGATCCGCTCGCGGCTGAGGACCTGGGACAGCCGCACCGACAGGACCGCCTCGCCCGGCGATCTCGGCTACCGACAGACCGAGTGGACGTGGACGGTCGAGCCGTCCGGATCGACGGCAGCCCCCACGGCGCTGACGGTGGCCACGACCGCCGGCCGCGCCAACTTGACGCTGTCGTGGAGCCGGGCCGCCGGCGAGCCCGACGAGTGGGCGATCCTGCGCGACGGCGTCATCTTCGCGCGGTTCCCCGGCGCCGTCGGCCGCAACGGCACGAACTGGTCCTACGAGGACTGGACGTGCCCACCGAACACCACCACCACCTACTCGGTGGTCGCGATCGTCGCCGGCAAGATGAGCGCCCCAGCCTCGGCCACTGCCGTGAAGCTGCCGTTGTCCGGTGTCGTGATCGTCGAGCCGATCTCCGGCGCATGGGTCAACATCGCCGGCGCGGCGGCCACGGGCGACCTCGAGCAGACCGAGACCACGCTGACGTACAAGGGCCCCTACGCCCAAGCCCCCACGTGGCGGGTCCTCGCCCTGGGCGGCATCGATGGACCCATCGCCGGCGAGCTGGTCCCCGAGGGCGACCGGCCCGTGGCGCAGCAGGTCGCCGCCGCCCAGAAGATCCGCAGCTACCCCACCCGCACCTGCCGGCTGCTGTCCGGGATGCGCAACATCCCGGTGCGAGTGTCGCGGCTCAGCGTCGGTGGACCCACCCCCGAAGCGACCCGCCGGCGGCTCGCGCACCGGATCAGCCTGTACGTCGAGCAGAACGGCGAGTTCCCCACCCCTGTGACCGGCCAGGAGTAGACGGTGGCCAAGCCAGCGGCCTGGTCGGCCGCCGAGTGGGAGGCGTGGAAGCAGCAGCAGGCGCTGCCGACCGTCATCGACTCCCAGGTCGCGGTCCTCGACCTCGACATGCGGCCGCTGCTGACGGTGCCTCGAGAAGGTTTCGCCGAGGGCCAGTGGAACCTCGTCGGCGGCGGCGACGTCGACCGCACCTTCCAGGGCGTGCTGGTAGACACCGACGGCGCACAGCTCGGCGACCACCTCGACGACGCCGTCGCGCCCCGCCGGCTCATCCAGGTCCGTCAGGGCGCCTACGTGCAGTCGCTGGGCAGGTGGCTGTGGACCGAGACGTTCACCGGCCGCCCGCAGAAGGTCAGCGACGACTCCGGCGGCGTGTGGAAGCTCGAGGCGCACGACGGCGCGGTGTTCCACGACCGAGGCGTCCCCGCCAACGCCTTCCGCAAGAACCGGTACGTCGTCGACGAGATCCGCGCCTACCTGGAGTCCACCGGCGAGCCGCGGATCGACATCCCCAGCCGCAGCGTCATCACCAAGCGGCTGTCCGGAGACATCGCCTTCGGCGGCGAGTCCGACGCGCTCACCCCGCTCGCCGCGATGCGCCGCGCGGCGTCGCTGGCCGGCTGCCAGCTGTTCTGGACGGGCGCCAACGTGGCGACCATGCGTCCCTGGCCTATCGACTCCGCGCCGCTGTGGCACTTCACCGCCGAGCAGCTCCTCAGCGAACCGCAGTGGTCGACCGATCTGGCGACGTTGCGCAACGGCTGGGTCGGCGGCGGCAAGAACAGCCTGCGCGGATCCACCACCGCAACGTCCGGGGCGTACACCCCCGAGCAGCTCGCTCGAGGAGGGCGCGCGTGGACGAACTACGAGTTCGGTGACGACGACGAGTCGCTGGCCACTGCTACCGCCCTCGCCGCCCGCGGAGAGAGCCGCATCGCTGCGCTGGTGACCCTGTCGACCGCCGTCACCGTCGAGCTGCTGCCGTTCTGGGCCCTCGACCCGCTCGACGTCGTCCGGGTGTCGTCGCCCTACCGCTCCGAGGTCGTCAAGGTCCGCGACTGCTCGGTGCCCGTGGCTGGTCAGTGGTCGACCGCGGGCACCGCGGCCGCGGGGATGAGCTTCGGGTCGCTGCGCAACAAGCGCTCTGGGGCAGCAGGACGGGTTGCCGTGTCCGGGTCGGCGCGACCGGCCAAGAAGAAGAGCTCGAAGAGCAAGGGCAAGGGGCGCCGCCGATGAAGCCCCTGGAGGTGAGGACGGCGTGATCGTCACCGGGCTGCTCGAGCAGGTGTCGCTGCTCACCGTGACCACCGAGCTCGTCGCCGACGTCGCCGCCGGTTCCCGCACGCTGAAGGTCGACTGGACCGTCGACTTCGACGTCGCCGGCGGCGTGCTCGACCTCGACGGCCAGGTCCTCGACTACACCGCGGCCACCGACCCCGACTCCCCCACCGGCAACTTCGTGGTGACCCTGGCCCAGGACGTCCCCGTCGCGGTGGCCACCGGCGCCCCCGTGACGCCACTGCTCGCCGACGGCCGGCCCCGACGCGAGTTCCGAGCCACCGTCGCCGTGGACAACGTGCAGGACCCCATCGACTGCCGTGTGGAGACGTCACTCGACGGACGCCTGACCGAGGCCACACCCGGCGGGACGCCCGTGCGCGTCGACCTGACCGAGCGGGTTGTCATCGGCCTGGACGACATCGAAGCGCCTTTCGACGGCTCCACCATCGACCCCGGCACCCTGCCCGCTCCCGCCCCGTCCGCGCCGCCGCAGTCGTCCCCGATGCCGGCGTGCCAGTCCGGGCCTGGCTCGTGCATGGTCACCTGGTCCACCCCCGACGACCTGTTCACCGCGATCGACATCTACGTCGCCCCGGCCGTCGACGGCGCGGCGCCCGCCGGCCCACCCGGTCCGCAGCACCTCCTCGCGGCCGACGTGAAGCCCATCGCGTTCGTGCAGACCCTCGCCGACAAGACCACCCCGATCCCGGCCGGCACCGTCGTCTACGTCGCGCTCGTGGCCCGCAACGACGCCGGCGCCGCGGCACCGTCCGCGTGGGTCGCCGGCACCCCCGGTCAGATCGACCCGTCGATGCTGACCCTGGTCGTCCAGACCCTGCTGGCGCAGAACGTCCTCACGGAGGCGCTGCGCGCCAACGGCATCGACGTCGGCATCGGCACCTGGGACACCGACGCGCTCGACTTCCCCGGCGTGCTGCGCATCCCGTTCAACGGCGACCCGGCCAGCATGACCGTCCAGCTGAACGCCCTCAGCGCCGTCATCGAGAACCTCCGCCTCACCGGGCAGGTCAACTTCATCGAGGGCGGCCTCGACCTCGCCTCCGGGATCACCGCACCCACCACCCGGCCGCGTGTCGGGAAGTCGTGGGACCACCCGGGAGTGAAGCGCACGCCCGCCGGCGGGCCGGTGAAGAACTTCGACGTGGCCCGCGGCCTGCTCAACAGCTCCGACGGCGCGTCGTGGCTGTTCTGCGCCGCGCTGTTCGGCGGCAGCCTCCAGGCGATGTCCAAGAGCGACGGCACGACGTTCCTGCTCCTGACGCTGCCCGGCAACTTCACCCCCGCCGGCGGCGTCGTGCAGATCGGCGCACGCACCTACATCCTCGGCACCGACGCCAACCGCGACGGCAGCTGGTACGTCTTCGTCTACGAGGCCGGCACCAAGGTCGACGAGTTCATCTTCACCACCGCCAGCGTGGTCTTCGACGTCCCCGCGCTGGCCACCGACGGCACCGACCTGTTCATCGCCTACCGCCGCCGCGACAACGGCTCGCTGCGGGTCAACCAGTACAACACCGCCGGCGTCCGCAGCCGCTACGACGTCCTCGAAGCCACCTCGCCGTTCCCACAGATCCGCGGCCTCCACGTCGGCGCCGCCGACCTCGGAGCCACCCGCTTCGTCGTCGCCGGCGACTCCGCCGTGCGGGTCTACACCCGCACCGGATCCGGCGCCACCGGGTCGAGCACCAACCAGACCCGGGTCACCGCCAACGACTGGACCGCGCCACCCGGAGTCCTGATCCGCGGCCTCGCGTGGGACGGCACCCGCTTCCACGTGATATCCAGCGAGGGCGAGGTGTGGGCCTTCGCTCGTCGCCCGGCGTCCGAGTCCCGGACCTTCTCCTACTCCTTCTACGACTCCGACCCGGCCGGCGCCGGCACCGCAGAGACCGAGCCCAACCCGCCGGCCTACCGGGCGACGTACGCCGCACCACCCAGGACCTGGGTGCGCGTCGACATGGACGCTCCCAGCGACGGCGGCGGCGTCGACGACCCCGACTCGCTCCGGATCTACGTAGACAACCGTCGCCAGACGCCCGACCTCGCGCCCGGCGTCACCATGGTCGTCTACGACGCCTTCGACCTCACCGGCTTCACCGGCCGCACCGACAACCAGTTCGCGACCCGCCCCGGAGCGATCGGCGAGCTCCGCTCGATCGCGTTCACCGGGGCCCTGGCCTCGATCCTGCTCCGCGGTACCGGCGAGCACGCCCTCGACCCCCGCAAGAACCTCCTGCGAGCGCAGACCTCACCCGTACTCGCCTCCGGCTGGACGGCCTTCTCCGGCTGGGGCGCCCCGATGTGGGAGTACGACGGCCTCTACGTCGCCCTCGAGGGCATCGTCGTCCCCCCGTCCAGCGCCGCCACGCAAGACACCATCTTCAACTTCCCCGACGGCCTTCGACCGCCCGCCAACCGCATGTTCACCGTCATGTTCAACGGCAACGTCGCCGGCCGACTCGACGTCCTCGCCACCGGCATCGTGCGCGCCTCCTGGAACAACCGACCCACGTTCGTCTCGCTCGACGGCGTCCGCTTCCGCGTCGCCTGACCAACCCCCAACCATCGGAGGTGCCTGTGCCGAGACCGCCCGCACGACGTCGCTGGACAGACCGGATCCCGACCCCGCTGCTGACGCACCCCCTCGAGCTAGCGCTAGGCCTGCTGCTGGTCGTCAACGGCGCGCGGGGCCTCATCGGCGACGTCACCCCATCTCTCACCGAGCTGCCCGCGCTCATGCGCCTCGCCTACCTGGCGATCTCCTCGTTCGGCGGTGTCGTCCTCGTCGGCGGCATCATCGCCGCGTCCCGCCGCCCGGCCATCACCCGCACCGCCGACGCCCCCATCCCCGCCGGCGTCGCTGTCGAGCGCGCCGCGCTCTTCGTGGTCGCTGCGTCCTACGCAGGCCTCGCCCTGGTCGTGATCTTCAACAACCCCGGCCGCGGCACCGGGTACGCCCTGGTGCTCGCCGTCATCGCCGCCGCGTGCTGGCTGCGCACCGTCGCGATCCGGATCACGACCCACAAGGTCCTCGCCGTGCAGGCCGCCGCACGCCGGGACCGCGAGTGAACCCACTCGTCGAGCTGCTGCTCGCTGGGCTGCTCGGCGGCAGCCTCTGGCAGGGCATCTCGTCGCTGCGACAGTCCGGGTGGCTGGCGCGCAAGGCCAAGGCCGAGACCATCGCCGTCGACGCCAAGACCCCCGTCGAGGTCGACTCCATCGTCGTCCAGGGCGCTGAGCAGGCCGTGCTGACGATGTCGAAGGCCCTCGACGCCGCCAACAACGACAACGCGCAGCTGCGTGCCGAGAACGCGTCCCTCCGCGACGAGGCGAGGGCGCTGCACCTCGAGGTCGCCGAGCTACGCAAGAAGGTCGACGCCGCCGAGGCCGCCACCGCCGTGGCCAAGCGAGCCAGCGAAGCGCTCGAAGAGCGGCTGAACCGTCTCACCCGCCGAGACCACTGACGCGCGACCACCGGCCCGCTGCCGCACGGCTGCGCGCACGCACAGCACCAACGACGACCCCGCCGCCCAGGCGCGGTTGCGCATCACCGACCCCGCACCCTCGCAAGGAGGCCCACATGTCCGACCCGCAGCTGACCGACATCGGCGACATCCTCGCCGTGCCCGAGCACGAGCGCCTCGACCACGACGACCACGTCGAGGAGGAGGTCAACGTCGACGCCGGCGACAACGACTTCACCCACGTCGACGACGGCGACGACGTCGACATCCGCGACCTCGACGACGAGGACGCCAACGGCCCGATCGGCGGCGCGCGATGAGCGTCTTCGTTCCCGACTCCACGCCCACCTTCGCCCCCTGGACGAGCGCCGTCAGCTGCACCAGCGGTCCCCAGCCCGGCGTCTCCGCGTTCATGCGGTGGGCGGTCGAGAAGTACGGCGCCCTCGGCGGCTTCAACCTCGGCATCTTCAACTGCCGGACCGTGCGCGGAGGCGCGACGACCTCCAAGCACGGCGAGGGCCGCGCCGCCGACGTCGGCTTCCCGATCAACGACCCCGACGGCATCCGGCTGCTCGCCGAGCTGCTCGAGCACGCCGACGAGCTCGGCATCGAGGCCATCATCTACCGCCGGCGCGTCTACTCGGCCAAGTCGCCCAAGGGGCGCCCGTACCTCGGCGTGGCTCCCCACTGGGACCACCTGCACATCGAGTTCTCGTGGAAGGCCGCCCGGAACCTCACCTACACCGCGATCAAGCGGATCCTCGAGGAGAAGGTCTGGGTGCCGGGGGAGCGGTCCCTGTCGATGGGCGATCGCGGCAACGACGTGCACTACCTGCAGACCGCGCTCGGCATCACCGCCGACGGCATCTACGGGCCCGCCACCAAGCGGCGCGTCGTGCTGTTCGAGCAGCGACAGAAGAAGGTCGAGCCCAAGATCGTCGTCGACGGCGTCATGGGCCCGATCTCGTGGAAGCGGCTGCGCGAGCTCGAGGGCGAGAAGGCGGCCGCCTGATGGCCCGCACCACCCGCCGGCGCCGCACCTCGGCGCCCCCAACCGGCGGCCCAGTGGTCGGGCAGGTCGTCGCCCGGGCACGTGTCACGCCGGCGACCCCGGCGCGCCCGGACCGGGTGTACTTCCAGGCCGTCACCTTCAACCCCGGCGGCAAGCAGCGGGCCCGCGCGATCGCCGTGATCGCCGCGCTGCTCGGCCGCGTGTCGATCGTCTTCCTGCAGGAGGGCGGCTGGCTGCTGCGGCTGATGCCAGGGGTCAGGTCCTCGATGCGGCTGCTGCGCCCCTGGCGCGGTACCCCCATCGCGGTCGACACCGACCGGCTGCGCGTGCGCCGCGTGAAGGCCTACAAGCTGACCGGCCGCAAGCGGGTGCCGGTCGCGGCCGCCGGGCCCACCATGGCCGACCCCCGGTACCTCGTCGAAGCGCTGCTCGCGTTCATGCGCGGCGCCGAGCTCGACGCCTACAACTGGCACGGCACCCCGTCGCTGCAGTTCACCGCGACCCGCCAGCTGCACGCCGCCCAGGTGCGCGGCATCGCCCGCCGGCTCGGCCCCCGCGTCGCCGGCGGCCGCGCCGTCATGCTCGCCGTCGACCAGAACGGCCTCGAGGGGCACCGCAACTTCGACCCGCTCCGCGCGATCGGCCTGCGGTTCGTCGCGGCCCCCGTGGCCACCCACGCCAGCGGACGCATCATCGACGGCTTCTGGGTCTCCAAGAACGTTCAGGTCCACGAGGTCGTCGTCGAGACCGGGTCCAACCCGAACGACCACCTCGTGCTGCGCGTGCTCGTGTCCATCCCGGCCGACGACCGGAGGGCCCGATGACGCAGCGTCAGCCCAGCGCCACCGACCTGCCGACCAGGTGGCCAACCCCGAAGGTGGTCGCCGGCACCGGCGGCGCCGGCGCCGGCGGCGTCGTCGCACTGTTCGTCATCGGGATGCTCGACGACCACGTCTACAACCCGGCCGTCACCGGCGACGTCCCCGGCTACGTGCAGGCGCTCATCTTCTTGCTCGCGCCAGCACTGGTCGCCGGCCTGGCCGGATGGTTCACGCCCCGCTCGATCCAGGAAGTCGCGCCCTTCCGCCGCCGCGGCGAGCACGAGGCCGACACGTGAGCGCGCTGTCCCCCGAGCAGATGTTCCGGCTCGACCTCGCATGCCGACCGCTCAACGAGTGGTTCGGCATCCACGCCTCCTACCTCGTCGGCACCGCACAGCAGCCGCGCGACGGTCGGCCACCTCGCGACGTCGACGTCCGGGCCCTGCTCGAGGACGTCGACTACGACCGCCTGGCCGCCGCGCTCCCCGATGACGGGGCGCTGAACCTGCTGCAGATCGGCATCTCGTCCTACCTGCGCGACGTCACCGGGCTGCCGGTCGACTTCCAGGTCCAGCGCCTCACCCAGGCCAACGAGCGCCACCAGGGCACCCGGAACCCGCTCGGGCTCGCCACGCGGTGGCGACTCGGCCACGACGGCCGCCCGGACGCCGACTCGTGAACGACAACGACCTGCCCGGGACGTGCCTGCCCAGCCACGGCGAACACCCCGGCGACTCGCGGCGCCGCAGCCTGCGTGCCGCCACCCGGTACGCCGGCCGGCTGCTCCGCGCCGCGGCGTGGGGCTGCGCGGCCGCAGCCGCGCTCAGCGCCGAGAACTACCTCCGGATGCGTCGCGCCGAGCGTCGCACGACCACGACAGGAGCACGTGCGTGACCGTCACCCAGCACCAGCCGTCGCCCGACTGGAACCTGGTCACCCTGAAGTGGGCCGCGACCAACCTCGACGGCACCCCGACCACCGGCACCATCGACCTGACGTACAACGCGCCGGGACCGATGCTCGACGACGACCCGGTCACGCCGATCTCGATCTACCCGGTGCTGCTGCGCGCGCCGATCGGCACCAAGTCCGTGCCGATCTGGGAGGGAGCCGTCGACGCCAACGGCCAGCCCATCCCGGGCCAGGGCGAGTACGTCGCCCGCAACGTCGGCTACTTCGAGGTCAAGGTCCCCGCCAGCAACGACCCCGACATCGTCGGCTCCGGCGGCTCGTACAGCTTCACGGAGAACCTCACCGGCGTCACCGGGCGCCGCAACATCAGCTTCATCGCCGACAAGGATGCTCCTGGTGGCGTGATCTGGCTCAACCGGTTGCCCGGGGTCATCCCCAAGCCGGCCGAGCCGTACAGCGTCGTCTACATCGCCGACTTCGACGCGCTCGCGGGGCGCGTCGCGTTGCTCGAGGACGAGACCGGGGCCGCCTCCTGGAGCTCGATCACCGACAAGCCCGCGACGTTCCCTCCGAGCGTCCACGACCACGACGGCCGCTACTACACCGAGGCCGAGGCCGATGGCCGGTTCGCGCCTGCAGGGCCGTACGCAACCACCAGCGACGTAGCGGCGGCGTCGACGACCGACCGAGCACGCTCGAACCACACCGGCGCCCAGCCCTCGTCGACGATCAGCGACTTCACCGAGGCCGTGCAGGACGTCCTCGGCGCCAGCCTGGTCGGCTCCGGCGTCGCCGTCACCTACGACGACGCGGCCGGCACCGTCACCCTCGCAGCGGCCGGGGCCACCGACCTGGAAGCGGTGCGCGACGCGATCGGCGTCGCACTGGTGGGCGTCGGCAACATCGGCGTGGCCGTCGACGACGCCGCGAACACCATCACGATCTCCACCACGGCGACCCAGAACGCCACCGACGCCTCGCTGCGCGACCGCGGCACCCACACCGGCAACCAGTCCCTCGACACCACCACCGACACCAGCACCCGCGTCGCGATGACCCCGGCCGAGCGAACCAAGCTCGGCGGCGTGGCCACCGGCGCCACCGCGAACGCGACCGACGCCCAGCTCCGCGACCGCTCCACCCACACCGGGTCGCAGTCGGCGTCGACCATCAGCGACTTCACCGAGGCCGCACAAGACGCGGTCGCTGCGCTGCTCGTCTCGGGCGCCAACGTCACGCTGGCCTACAACGACGCCGGGAACAGCCTCCAGGTCACCGCGTCAGGCACCGACGCCGAGGTGGTCCGCGACACCATCGGCGCTGCACTGGTCGGCACCAACGGCATCGGCGTCACCGTCAACGACGCCGCCGACACCATCACCATCACCCTCACCGCGGTGGCGATCAGTACCGTGACCGGGCTGCAGGCAGCGCTCGACGACAAGCAGCCCTTCGACAGCGACCTGAGCGCCCTCGCAGGACTGCCCACGCAGTCGTACGGCCGAGACTTCTTGACGCTCGCCGACCAGGCCGCCGCTCGCGCCAAGCTGGGCATCTCTGGCGAGGCGCTCCTCACTGCCGTCGCGCCGCTGCTACTCGAGACCATCGGGTCCGACCTGCGGATCTCGGCGCCGCTGCTCAAGCCCACCTTCGGGCCGATCGACCAGGGCTTCGCAGGTTGGTGCTTCGACCCCGCCGTCTGCGCCTCAGCGGCTGGCACCGGAGCGAACAACCTGATCCTGGCCAGGGTCAAGGCCGTCGAGTCGCGCACCCTCGCCAACCTGTGGTGCTACGTCGGGACAGCTGGCGCCTCGCTCACTGTTGCCCAGATGGCTATCTACGACTCGACCGGCAACCGTCTGGGGATCACCACCGACCAGTCCAGCGCCTTCACCTCGATCGGCAACAAGAAGTGCGCGCTCACCGCTGGCGTCGACGTCGTCGCTGGCCAGACCTACTACCTCGCGATCCTGCAGGTCGGCACCACCCCCGCCGCGATAGCCCGCGGGTTCTCCGGGTCCGCTGGCGGCGTCGGCAACGTCGGTCTAGAGGCCGGGCCGTACCGGTTCAATCAGCTGCCCGGCCAGTCGACGGTGCCAGCGTCGGTGAACTTGGGTGGCCTGGCGTCGAACTCGCTCTCCTGGTGGATGGGAATGTCGTGACCGCCGAGACGACCGCCCGCGTGCTTCTCGGTGCCGGCGGGAAGATGCTTCGCGGAGCCGCCGGCGGCGTCGTGCGACCGCCGACATCCGGGCTGGCGTACCCCAACCGGCCCGCCGGCTACGCGCTGCTCAAGACGCTCGACTTCTCCACCAGCGACTCCTGGGCACTGTCCGACGGCTGGGTCAAGGAGTCGGGGACGATGGACGCCAGCAAGGTGTTCTTCGGGCAGGGGCCGTCCGGCAAGAGCGTGCGACTGGACGGCGGCCGCGACACTGCGGGCGGCACGGTCCGGTCCTCGGAGATCCGCGGCAACATCGGCACCAAGCACGCCACCCCGAACTACTGCTACGAGATGGTCCGGGTCGAGTACTCGCCACTGGTCGGCGGCACCTTCCCGGCGGCGTGGAAGCGTGGACTTGGCTCCGGCTTCGGCGACGGCGAGCTGGATCACTGGGAGCTGTTCGGCAACTTCACCGCCCACGCCAACATGCACACGACGCCGTACTCCTCGCCCACGCACCGGCAGGCATGGCGCAACGGCATGCCGACGTTCCAAGGCGTGGCCGGTGGGCAGCACACCATCGAGGCGCTGCTGACACCGACCGGCTACTCGATCTGGTGGGACGGCGCCTTCGTCAACACCTTCACCCCGACCGACTTCAACGCCAACGCGACCCCGACCGACGGCACCACTCTGTGGAGCCCGCAGTTCGACACCGCGGCGAAGACCTGGCAGCCGATCCTGTCCAACCAGTGGTGCGAGCGCTACAACGGGCCGATCCCGACACAGGCGTTCAGCTGGTCGCTGTGGTGCCACGAGTGGTCGATCTTCACCCCGCCGATCTAAGGGCCGACACCAGGTCGTCAACGCCCGCTGCTACCTGCTCAGCGGGAAGAGCGAGCTTCCCAAGCGCCTCGATCAACCCCCACTAGACCACGCAGAGCGACAGCTTCGCGCGCCTACGTCGCCAAGAAGGAGATCCTCCATGAGCACCACCCGCCACGACGTCGACACCACCTTGACGGCCTGGGCCGACACGCTGGTCGCGCAAGCCGAGGCCGACGGCCGCGTGCAGGGCCGCGCCGACCGCCAGGCCGAGGTAGACGACCTCGCTGCACGGCTCGCCGCGGTGCAGGCTGAGCATGCCGCGCACATGGCGACTCACGAGCCCGACCCCTTCGGGCAGCTGCGCATCGACACCGATGCCGAGATTCGCGGGCACCTGCACGTGCCGGCCGACGCCGAGCTGGTGCGGTGGGACGCCGTCGCCCGACCCGGCGACATGCTGGGCGCCGTGCTCGACCGGCTCACCGCGCGCCAGCTGCTCGTGCTGCCCGAGCGCGACGAGCCCTACTTGCTCGACGCCACCGACGGCTTCTACGCTTCCGGCGTCGCCTCCGTACAGCTCGCCGACGGCACCCGCCAGAGCGTGAAGTCGAAGGCGGGCCGGTGGTTCTCCCTCGCCCGGGCCAAGCTCGGCATCGTCGGCTGCGGCCCCCGCGCGCGCATCGCCGTGGCCAGCACCGCCTGGCGCTCGCCCGCGCAGCCGCGGCCTACCGGCGCCAAGGCCGTCGGCCGCTTCTGGTGGGGCACAACCGGCGACCGCGGCCACGAGCTCGTCGGCGCCCAGGAGAAGCTGATCGAGTGCCCCGCCCTCGACGGGTACTTCGGCAACTTCGTCCTTGACCCAGGCCCGGACCTCGGCGGCATCGCCTACCACGCCCTGACCCTCAAGGGCGGCACCACCGAACGCATCACCGGCCCCGGCTCCTGGCGCGGCTTCGCCGGCATCCCCAACGGCGAGACCGCGATGGTGTCGTACTCCGGAGCCAGGTACCGCGTCATCGGCCTCGACGCCGACGGCAAAGGCTGCGGCACGTCCCCGCTCATGGTCAACAACAGCCCCGGCGGCACGGTCGACCACGCCCGCTTCACCGACGCCCACGCCGGCATGCCCACCATCTGGCGCTCGAGCGGCGAGCACGTGTGGTCCGACGTCGACACCAGCGACGTACACGGCCACGGCGTCAACCTCGAGGACTGCGCCGACGGCTTCGTGTTCCGGTGGCACCGCGGCCGCAACGACCCCGGCGCGTTCCACGTCGGCCTCAACGCCCGCGGCAGCGCCACCATCGAGCTGGTCGACGTCGCCCTCGCCGACCTTGTCGTCCGCAACGGCGTCGCGATGGCGTCCGGCACGCTTCAGGTCCAGGGCTACGGCCAGTCGCGCGCCAACCGTGACCGGATCACGATCACCGCCACCCGCGGCGGGCAGGACATGCCCGTGAAGTTCTACACGTAGCGCACGGCCCGACCGGTCGACTCACCCCGCCCCCGTCACCTACTAGGTGGCGGGGGCAGCTTCGTCATGCCCGTGCGTCGTCCGGCCGCGCAGGAGTTGATCGGAGGCCGTGGCAGACCGTAGGAACGTCGGCGCAGCTAGCGGCAGTCGGGGTCGACGTACGACGACTCATCCATCGCCCGCTCGGCTTCCTGGACCGCGCAGTCGAGCTCGGAGGGCTGACTGACCTGGATCAGGAACCAGATAGCCCCCGCAGCCGCGAGCACTCCCAGGCCAACCCCGGTGACGAGCTTCTGAGTCGACACGCCCTGCTGGCGCTGCGGAAGGGGCGCTCGCTGGTCGGTCCACTCATTGCCGTTCCAGAATCGTAAGGACGGGGACTCCGGGTCCGGGTACCAGCCAGGCGGCGTTGGCTGCTGGTTGCTCATGCGCGTCAAGGTACGGCGAGACGACGCCGACCGGTAGGCCGTTGCCCACGCACCGACCGGTAGGCCGTTGCTCACGCACCGACCGCTGGCCGGACTCGGCGACGGCGATCGCGGTCGACACGGCGGTGACCACGCGGAGCGCTACGGGGGCACCGCCGAACTGGGCCCACGCCACGCTGTGCGGTGACCGATAAACACTGTTATCAACGATGTAGCGTCTGACCTGGGGATCAGCGGCGACCGAAAGGCCTTCCCCGCCATGCCCCCAGCAGGTTCTCGGCGCTCACCGCGACCGCCCATGCATCACCAGGGCGAGCTCGTCCCCGACCGCCAGCAGCTCGACTTCGACGTCAGCGCCGGCGACCCGCCCGGTCTCGTCATCGACGCGTTCGTGACCTACGCCGCCCACGACCGGGGGTGGTCGCCGAACTCCATCCGCCGCTACCGCACCGTCCTGCGATCGCTCGCGCTCGAGCACCACCCGCTCACCGCCACGACCACCGACCTCGAGCACTGGTGGGCCGGCCGCACCCAGCTGTCGAAGGCGAGCCGCGCCAACGAGCTCGCGGTGCTGCGGTCGTTCTACAGCTGGGCCACCCGCTTCGACCACCGCGTCGACGACCCCACGCGCCGCCTCGACTTCCCCAAGCTCGAGCGCCGCGTCCCTCGGCCGATCGGGCAGACACAGCTCGACCAGCTGCTCGGCGAGCTCACCACCGACCACCTCGACCTGCGCCGCGCGTTCGCCATCGGCGCCTACGCCGGCCTTCGTGTCTCTGAGGTCGCGGCACTCGACTGGACCAACTTCGACCTCGACGCCCGCCGGATCTACGTCTTCGGCAAGGGCGCCAAGGAGCGCGTCTTCGGGCTCTCCCCCGTGCTGCTCGACAAGCTCCTCCCGGTCGTCCGGGGCAACGTCGTGACCGCCGGCGGCCGCGCCTACACCGCCGACCAGCTGCAGCGGAGGATCAACCGCTTCATGGACCGCGCCGGCATCGACAACACCTTCCACGACCTCAGGAAGCGCGCCGCGACGCTAGCCATGGCTCGCGTGCCCGACCCTCAGGCCGTCGCCGAGGCCTTCGGGTGGGCCAACCTGCAGACCGCCCAGCACTACCGCGTGGTCGGCTCGCAGGTGCTCGACGACATCGCCGCCGCCGTCGTGTGACCCACCGGCGACCCGTGGCAGGCCCCGGTCGTCGGGCTAGTGGTTGCGATCGCGACCGTCATCGGTGTCCTCTCGACTCTGCCGCAGCAGAGCGAGACCACCGGCCACGCCCATGGGTGTGTAGCTGCCGAGAACATCGCCTCCGCGCTGTAGGACGCGAGCGAATGGGCGGTTCCACAGGGTGCGTCGGATCGCGACGCCACCACCGAACGTCAACAGGATGGGCGCCGTCAGCAGCGCGAGCAGGTCGCCCCACCCGGAGCGCTCGTAGATGCCGACGGCCGTGACCCACACCGTCCACACCAGCGGTCCGGCAGTGAGCAACAGAGCGAGGAACCTGATGACGCCGTAACCGAGCGCAGTCGACCGGAAGTACTGGTGCGCAACGTCCTGTGGAACGCAGGACTCGAGGTACTGCAGCCGGTCGAGAGCGCGCTGCTGCCAGCGCGTGATCGTCAGCGCGATGATGCTCGCCTGCATCACGAAGAACACGCTCGCGGTGAAGGCGGCCTCGGCGTACACCTTGTCCAGCAGGGTTTGAGCGATCGCCTGGGTGCAGGTGATGGCAGCCAGAACGACCACGACCAGGGTGGCCAGGACGTCGAGGTACGTGGCGGCCGGATGCCGTGAGTACGCGACGACCACGTGAGCACGGTCCGCCATGTCGCGACGCAGCGCGCCCTGCGCGCCACGCGGCAGCTTGTCGACCACGGCCGCGTCCTGCTCGAGGTCACGACGAAGCGACCTGAGCTTGCCGAGCCACGGCAGTGCCAGGACGGTGAGCAGCCCGATGGCCAGGGTCACCGCCGTAGGGATGAGGCTGATCAGGACCTTCTCCACGCCAGGACTCACCAGTTCACCGTGCGTGCGTCTTCGGGCGGCCCGGGCCGCGGTCGCGGCCGGCGAAGTTCTGCACCGCGGCGCGGGGGAGCACGAGCGCGCGGCCGACGTGCTCGCCCTGCAGCTGGCCCGCCTCGACGAGCTGGTTGACGCGCTGGCGGGAGACGCCGAGCAGCTCGGCGGCTTCGGCCGAGCTGACGAGCTCGGGCAGCGGCTGCATGCCGGCGCGTGCGTCGAACTCCTCGGTGGTCATCACGGCCGCGACGAGCGGCTCCGCGCTGATTGCAAAACCGCGGACCGCCTCGGTGACGACCGCAAGGGCGGTGGTGGCCGCCTGGGCGACGCTGGCGGCGGGCAACGTGATGGTGATCTCGAGCCAGCCGCGCGGCGAGCTGCCTACGGCCGGGTGGTACTCCGCGAGGGAGTCCATGAGGTGATCGACGTCGACGGGGAGCACGACGTCGGCGCGCTTCTTGTACTCGATGGTGGCGTTGTAGCTGGTGGTCATGATGTTCCGGTCCTCACCCTGGTCGTGTGATCCTGCTGGGTGAGGACCGGGGCGATATCCGCGCCCCGGTCCTCGTGGTTCAGCGGCCTACGGCGGCCACTGGAACCCGGCGCGCTTGGCGGCCGCGATCGCGTTGCGGAAGGACCGCCAGTCGCTCGGCGTGCCCGGGAGCGTGGTCACCCACGTCCCGTCGAGGAACACCCGCAGGTGGCCCCTCTTCGTCCGCTCGACGTCGAAGCCCTGACGCTCCAGCTCGCGGGCCAGGCGCTTGATCTCCTTGTTCGTCATGTTGTCACCCCCTCTCCCTTTCAACAAGAGAAAGACTACCGCAACTCTTGTCCTACGACAAGGGTTGCGGTCACAGTGTGGGGGCTCACGAGTCGTATGACCGCACAGCCGAGTGGGCGCTAGGCGGCGTCGTTGACGGCTGCGCGTAGGCGCGACCGGTCGGTGAAGACGTAAGCCCTGGTCGTCTCCATCGAGGCGTGCCCGAGCAACTCGCGGACGGCGTCCCAGTCCCCGCCGGTTGCCTGGTGCGTCCGGGTCGCGAACCGGTGTCGCAGCGTGTGGCAGGTGTAGCCCGGCGGGAGCAGGCGCGCCACGACGGTGCCAACCCACCTCGGTGACAGGTGGCCGTGGTCGTCGCCTGGGAAGACGTAGCCGGCCGGCAGGGCCCGCAGAACTGGCTCAAGGCCGTCGGGCACCGGGACGACGCGCTCGCGGTCGCCCTTGCCGTGCACGAGCACCGACAGGCCCTCGAAATCCTCGATGTAGTCGCGGGTGTGGAGTTGGGCGATCTCCATCCGTCTCAGGCCGAGCTCGGCGCCCAGTCGCAGCATCAGCAGGTCGCGAGGAGACGCGGCGAGCCGGCCGACGCGGTAGCCGCTGTCGGGCAACGGCCGCGGCCGCGGCTTGCCGGGTCGCACCCTGGGCAGCGCGAGCGCCGGCGACTGGTCAACGTGGCCTGCCGTCGCGCCCCACGCGTAGAACGCCCGCAGACTGGCGCGGTGTCCGCGGCGGGTCTCGCGCTGCCACTCTTGCGCGTCGAAGTACTGCAGCAGCGTCTGCTCGTCGACGGCCCACGGGTCAGCGGCCGCCAGCGCGCGCGCAGTGCGGTACAGGTGATCGGTCCGGGTCTGGATGGTCGACGCTGCGACATCGGTCTCTGTTCGCAGGTGCCTGCGCCACTGCTCGATCGCGGTGGTCCATGCCTGCGG
This sequence comes from Nocardioides marmoraquaticus, assembly GCF_054777915.1. NCBI lineage: Bacteria > Bacillati > Actinomycetota > Actinomycetes > Propionibacteriales > Nocardioidaceae > Nocardioides > Nocardioides marmoraquaticus. Next base: position 269,588 of record NZ_BAAHAA010000001.1, read on the forward strand.
TGTCGCAGGCGTCCAGCTCCGACCCGAGTCGAGACTGGGCGTCATGGAAGGGCCAACGACTCGCAAGCTTGGCCAGTGACGTCGGTCACGCGTGGGCATTCTCATGGCCTGTCTCAGCGTCCTCGCGGGAAAACTGCACGCTGCACGCCGGCAGGTTGGCGGGAGTCCGCCAATCGGGCGCAGCGTCGCGAACGCCTCGCGGTGACCGCAAGTCGGGGCCGAGGAAGATCACCGGCAAAACCCTGCCACCACAAGCCCGTGGTCCTCGCCGTCGAACACCTGCCGCAGCGCCAGGCCTACCAGCCGGTCGCCGCCGTACACGGCCTCACCCGCGTCGATGACGACCACGTGACCTGGCACCTCGCCCCGCATGTCAGCAGGAGCATCGCCAGTCCAGCACCCGTAGTACTCGACCAGCCGTAGCGCCTCGGCCATGACCGGGTTCCCAGGTGTCGCCGCAGCTGGCTGCTCCGGCTCCCGCCGCTCCAACGTCGGGTCAGCGCTCGTAGCCATGACCCCCGCAGCAACCGCCGCACCAACCACTGCGGCGCCCACGAGCCCAAAGTGCAAAGCGCGCAGAGTCGCCCGTGATCGATCTCGTCCGCTCACGATGCGCTCGACACGACAGCGAGGTGACGGTCGGTCGCCATTGAGCGAAGCGGCAGGTCGTCTCGAGAGTCGCTTAGCGCTCGGCGGGGACCAAGCTCGACGACGTCGGCAGGCGTGACATGCAACTCGAGCGCTGCCGAGGCCGGCGCGATGGCGCCGCCGGCCGCAGCGGCAGGCTCCAGATCAGAAGGTTTGGGGTTCGAATCCCTACAGGCGCGCAGAACGGTTTCACCGCATGACCAGCGCAAACGCGGAATACAGGGTCGCTTCCCATAGGGGGAGTGGCCCTTTCCCGTCTCAACAACCGGCTCAGAAACTCTGGACGGGGCTCCTGACGCCTCGGGGCGGGTGTCGTCGCAAGTCCCCCCGGCGTCCTCCCGCTGCCCGGCCACAGGCGAGCTGCGGCGCCCGTTGTCGTCCTCCGCGTGCCGGCTCGCCAGGTGATCGTGACGCGACCACCCCCGTCCCTTGGTGCCACATGGAGACCAACACCCACGCGAGCACTCCGACCACGCCGGCAGGCGACACCCTGCTTCTCACCTTGGACGAGGCGGCCCGCGAGCTGCGCTGCGCTCGTCGCAGCCTCGAGCGGCAGATTGCCCGGCGGCACCTCGCCGTCGTGCACGTCGGACGGTCGGTACGGGTGGAGCGACGCGAGCTGGTCCGCTTCATCGGCCAGATGCGAGGACCCCACGATGGGTAGGCCGCGCAAGCCAGTCGACCAGACCAGCGCGACGATCTACCGCGGCGCCGACGGGCAGTGGCACGCCCGCGTGACGATGAACCGTCGGCCCGACGGCACTGCGGAGCGCAAGCACGTGCAGCGCCGGACCCGAGCCGAGCTGCGCGGCATCGTGCGCGACCTCGAGCGTCGCCGTGACGACGGCACCTACGTCTGGGCCCGCGACGACCTGACCCTCGGCGAGTGGTTGCAGCTCTGGTTAGAGACGGTGCTGCCGATGACGGCCCGGTGGAAGACCCTGTCGACGTACCGCAGCCAGATGCGCACCCACGTCATCCCGGTGCTGGGCGGCCTGCGCCTGAGCGAGCTGCGCCCGGAAACGTTCGAGGAGCACTATCGGCGGCTGCAGGCCGAGGGCTGCTCCCCCCACCTCGTGCATGCGGTGCATCGCGTGCTGCGCTCGTCCCTGAACGAGGCCACGCGCCGCGGCCGGCTCGCAACAAATCCCCTCGCCGTCGCCCGGCCGCCGCGCGTCGTTGACGTCGAGGTCGACCCCCTCTCGGTCGAGGAGAGCCGCCGAATGCTCGCCACAGCCCAGCACACGCTGCACCCCGCCCGCTGGTCGATGGCGCTCTCGCTGGGCCTGCGACAGGGAGAGGCGCTGGGCCTGCTGTGGGAGGACGTCGACCTCGACGACGGCGTGCTGCGCATCAGGCGCTCGGCGCAGCGCCACACCTGGAGCCACGGGTGCGAACGGGTCGCTGGCGTCCCAGCCTGTGGCCGCCGGCGTGGCGGTGACTGTGATCGTCGCACCGGGGGTGGGCTGGTCCTGGTCGAGCCGAAGACAAGAGCCTCGAAGCGGACCATCGTGCTGCCCCAGCCTCTGGTGGCTGAGCTGCGCGCCCACCGGGCCGCGGTGCACCGCCGTCGTCTCGAGGCAGGGGAGGCGTGGGACGGAGCACACGACCTGGTGTTCCCTGCGGCCGGCGGGGGTCTTCTCGACCCAGCGCGCGACCGGGAGGAATGGAACAGGCTCATCGCAGCGGCGGGGGTCCACCACGTGCGGCTCCACGACGCCCGGCACACCGCGGCCACGCTGCTGCTCCTGCAGGGCGTCGACATCCGCACCGTCATGTCGATCATGGGCTGGACCGAAATGGCGACGGCCCAGCGCTACACCCATGCCGTCGACGAACTGCGGCGCCGGGCAGCCCGTCAGATGGGGTCGTTGCTGTGGGACGGCCTCGAGGCGACCTGACTCGCCCCACGAACGGCTTCGAGGCCGGTCCCCGGCTCAAGCGAACGTCCCGGACCAGCGAGCCGCCATCAATCAGGCGCTGACCTGCGACTTCGGCACCTGTCGTTGCTGACCAATAAACTGCGTTATCGGTCAGCGGTGACTTAGTCTGCTTCGACCCACCCGTCCCACCCGCCCCACGAGGTGACCGCCATGGCGTCTGACGAGCGGCTCGTCATGCTCACCCGCCCTCGGCTCGCTCAGATCGGGGGCATCTCGGAACGACGCCTGGACTACTGGGAGAAGACAGGCCTGATGGTCTCGACCGTCGACGACCGCCTGTCCGGCTCGCGTCGGATCCGGTTGTACGACTTCTCCGACGCCATGACCGCGATGGTGCTCGCGTCGCTGCGTCAGAACGTCAGCCTGCAGCACGTGCGGCAGATCGTCGCGCACCTGCGCAGCCTCGACTACCAGGTGACAGAGGTGCGGTTCGCGCTCGCTGGGAACCGCGTGCACTTCCAGCTTCCGGACGGCACGTGGAGCGACGTCTCCGACCCGGGGCAGATCGAGATGAGCGAGGTTTTGGACCTCCGACCGCTGCGGGCCGCGGTGCTCGGCGCGGGTGCACGCGCTGACGACAAGCGCGGTCAGATCGAACGACGGCGCGGTGTGCACGGCTCGAAGCCGGTCATCGCAGGCACGCGTGTGCCGGTCAAGACGGTCCAGGCTTACCTGGAGCGGGGCCGTAGCGCGGCGCAGATCATCCAGTCGTATCCCTCACTCACACCCGAGGACGTCGAGGCGGTTCGAGCCCTGGCCTCAGCGTGAGGTTCGTGCTCGACCAGGACGTCGACGCGGCGCTCGTCGCAGTCCTAGTCGCGGCGGGCCACGAGGCCTGGACGGTGGCCGCCGCCGGAATCCCGGACGCAGCAGACGATGACGTGTCGGTATATGCCGCGCAGAAGGACGCGGTCGTCATCACGCATGACGTCGAGTTCTCTGCTCGGCGTCGCAGAAACCCGCACGGCCGCCATGTTCAGCTGGGGTGTCCCGAGCCCGATGCCGTCGACCTCGTCAGCGCCTGTGTCGACGAGCTCGTTAGCGCCATCGAGCCGTTCGCCGACGTCTTCGTCTATGTCAGCAAAGCGGGCATCAGCTGGCACCTCAAGTGGACATGAGGCTGTCGTCGTACTCTGCTCGGCTCACCGACGTCGCGACGCCGAGGTGTCACGTCCCGCCGCCCACGCGGCGACCAGGTGTCCGGGCGGACGCGGTGTCCCAGGGACCAGCCCGACGTCTGGCTGGTGCCTGACCTCCGCACCGTACTGCTCGATGTCCGCTGCCGCCCTAGATGTCGCGTGCGCTGGGCCGAGGTCGGCACGCTCGCGGCTCGCTGCGGCCAGCCACTGGCGGCGGGCGTCGTCGATGCTGCCTGCGACCAGGTGAGCGGTGTTGCGGTCCCGTCCGCGGGTCATGGCGACGTAGACCGCGGCGGCACCGGTGGTCTCGCCGAGAAGGAGGTGGCAGGAGCCGACGGTGTCGCCTTGGACGCCGTGGACGGTGGTGGCGTAGGCGAGCTCGAGGTGGTCGGCAACGTACTTGGCGGGCAGCTTCCGGGGGCCTTTGGCGTCGTTGGTGACGACGACTGCACCTGTCTTGCCGCCACTGCTGGCACCGTCAGTTGGAATGAGGCTGGTGATGGTCCACTGGTCGCGGTTGGCGACGCCGAGGCTGCTGTCGTTGTGTCGGGTCGCGACCTGGTCGCCGACGCGGAGAAGTGATCCGCCACGTCCAGCAACAGTTGCAGCCATGCCGGGCGTGCCCGTCTGATTGTCGTTGCGGAGGTCGGCGACGTGGTGGTTCAGGGCGTTGACCTGGGCGCGGGTGTCGGCGATGAGGGTCTCGCCGGCGGCCCCGAGACCGGCGAGCACTGCGAGCCGTTCGACGTCGGTGGGGTGGATGACGATGTGTCCGGCGGCGTGGAGCTGGTCGAACACCTTCTCGGGGTTCTCACCGGTGCGCATGGCTAGGGTGAGGTGGGCGTAAGCGGGGTCGGTGAACCGGTGCACGACGTCGCTGGTGACGTGGTCGGCAGGGTGCGCGCACCTGATGGCGTGGTCGAGCACGCCGCCGCGGCCGACGGCAGGCAGCTGGTGGCGGTCGCCTAGGAGCGCGACCCGGGCCCCCGCTTCCTCGACAATGCCGAGGAGCGCGAGGGCGGTGTCTTGGTCGAGCATTCCGGCCTCGTCGACGACCAGCAGGTCCCCCGGCCACAGTCGCGCACGCGGATCGACCTCGTCAGGTGGGACCGGGACGTGGTGGCGGCTGCCGGTCTCGGTCCATCGGTGTCCATGGGCATGGATGAGCCAGGCGGCGGAGAACGCCGTCACCCCGACTTGTTGCCGAGCCACCTGCGCTGCCTTGAGCGTGGGGGTCACCACCATCATGCGCTGTCCCCCACCAGTACCCCCGCTCCCACTCGCACCGGTCGAGCCGCCGTCCTTCGCCTGGGCGGTACGCGGACCGTCGACGTGTTCGAGGCAGTGCTTCAGCGCAGCCAGGGTGGTGGTTTTGCCTGCTCCCGCGGCACCCTCGACGATCATCAGCCGGCTGGTCCCGGCAAGCACGTGGACCGCGTGCTGCTGACCGGGGTCCAGCCCAGCCGTGTCGGCGTCTGCGTGCTGTCCCCCCGGCCGCCCTGAAGCGCGTCCCCCCACCCCCTCAGCACCGCGGCTGGCGTCGCTCCCCGGCGCGATGCAGCGGGCGAGGGCGGTGAGCCGGTCGACCAACTGGCCCTCGACAGCGAGCACGTAGGGGGAGGTCAGGGCGCGGACGTGGCGGGGGACGTCGCCACGGTGCAGCAGGGCGACACTTGCAGCCACGGCCCGTGCGGTCACGTCCTCGGCCAGCTCGCGGCGGACGGCGGGGCCCGCGACGACATCAACCGCAGCAAGGACCCGCTCGACCTCTCCGCGCAGGTCGGCACCGTTCCACGCCGACCGCTTCGCTCCCAGCCGCTGCACGGCCATGTCAGCAACCGCGTCCCGGTCAATCGCCGCCGCCCGCAGAGATTTCAGCTCGCTGGCTCGCACCGGCGAGATGAAGCCCTGTTCGGTCAGCTCGTCGCGCCACCGCTGGGCCAGCGTCTCCCCGTCGAGGGGGACGACCTTGTCGGGGCGGGCCTCTGCCCACGCCCGCCGATCCCACGCCCGCCGCAAGTGCGCGCCAGGCTCGCTGCCAGGGTGGTCGCGGCGCCAGGCGGCCTCGTAGCGGTCGATGTTGCCCGCGACCTGTGCTGCTCGAGCACTGAACGCGCGGGCATGTGGGGCGAGCTCGATGACCTCCCCGCTGGTGTGGTCGAGGTGGTAGCCGTGGTCGGCCAAGACCTGACGAAACTGCGGATCGCATTGCACCGCGGCCTGGCCGATGCCATTGATGGCCTCGATGCTGTCGACCACCCCTACCGAGTGCAGTCCCCGCCACCGGCCCATCGCGTGCACCCGGGCGTTGACCTGCAGGTGCAGGTGGCGGTGCGGGTCACCCGCCCTCGATGTGTAGTGCCGCACCGTGACCGCCTCCAGCGCGTCTACCGGCACCTGCACCTGCCGGCCCCGCGACCCGACACGGGTGGTGGCGTGCTCCACCAGCCACCCGATGATCTCGCTCGCGGCCCGGTCCTGCGCCTCGTCATAGGCGGCTGCCACTGCCGGGTGAAGCGCCGCGACCAGCGACCACGTCTTCGGACCGTTGACCACCACCTCCACGAACCGCAACGCCTGCTGATCGGTCCGCAACCGACCCCTCGCCTCCCCCGTGACCGGGTCGAATCCACCAACCCACTCCTCATAGGCATCCCCGTCGAGACCGCCGCCGCTTCGTACCGCTACCGATGGCAGGGCTGGCCCCGATCCGTCGTTTGGGTCTGAAACCGCTGGCTGCGAACGCTCCGCAACGAATCGCTGCGCGATGCCACTGCCTTCCGTCAGGTAGTAGTCATCGGCCCGGGACCGGTCGGCCTCGACATAGGTCCGCGCCGCTCCCGGGGCACCCCGGAAGAACTTGACGCCGCCGTGCACCCAGGCCACCACCTCGTGACCCCGAACGCGACGTGGAGGGGTCGCGTACCTAGGGCTGCGAGACGTCGCCGGCGATCACGGGGGACACATCACGGGCCGCCGTAGCATGCGTGCCGCTCTTCTGGTGTCGCTGTTCTGGTGTGTGGTGGTGAGCGGTTTCGGTGGCCGTGGTTGTGCGGTGAGGCTGTTCTCGGTGGGGGCCGATTCAGGGCGCCTTGGTCGGATCGGGGACGCGGATCTCGATCTGTTGCTCTGGGGCGAGAATGAGGTCTGCGGGGTCTTCGGTGACGCGTTGGCCGTCGACGGTGACCTCGAGGGCTCCGCTGCCCGACCGGATGCCGCCGAGGCTAGTCCGGGTGAGCTCGACGTCCCACTGGGTGAAGAGCTGGCCGAGAGTGAATTGCTGATCGAGGCTGGCTGCCTCGATGTGGATCGTCCCGTCGCCTTCGTGGGTGTGCAGGGCGGACATCGCTCCGGTGGCCGGGTCCACGCCGATGTTCGGCGCCACCGGGACCTCGGTGTCGCCGACGAAGAGACGCAGCTGCGGGTGAAAGTGGAGCGCGGTGCCCATGGGACCAAGGTTGAGCCCGGCCGCTCTCACGTGTTCGAGGACGTCGGTGGGGGCCGGCCAATAGCCGTTGTCTTCCGCGAGGGACGGCGGGTACGACGCTTCGTTCTCGAGGGCTGCATCGATGTCGTCCGCCTTGTCGCCCGCACCACAGGCCGTGACTGGGACCGCGAGGAGGACGAGAGCGGCGACTCGGCTGCGGGTGGTCATGTGCATGACGTGGGACCTGCCGTTCTTCGATGAGGGGTGCCGAGTCGCTGCTGTCGCCGCGCGCCTGGGCAGCGAGCTAGGCCGAACGCGAGCGGTGCTGATGGTGCTCAGCGGCGGTGGAGGTGTCACACCGCGACGGCAGGCGAGTTGCGGCGACGGAGCCAGGCGACGGCCGGGTAGGCGGTGAGGAGTCCGAGCAGGATGCCGAGCTGCATGAGGAACCAGAACGAGCCTTCCGTCGCTGGCGGCATGAACGCGTTGAAGTGCAGGAGCAGCATCCATCCGCCCATCCCGATGTCGAAGGCCAGGACGGTGAGAGCCGCGGCCAGGGCCGCTGGCACCGCAGCCTTGGGTCGGACTCGAGACGTCGGTGCTGGGGCTGCGGCGTTGCCGGTCAGCGACTTCTCGTAGGCGAAGAGCAACGCAATGGCGAGGGCCCCGATGACGAGGATCATCACCCACAGGTCGATCCCGGCGATGGTGAGGCCGGAGGCGATGACGAGCGGCACGCCGATGAGGTGGGCGATCGCCGAGGCACCGCCGCCGGGAAGCCCGCCGAGGGCGGTCGAGACGGTCGTGGCGCGGGCCTGCCCACCCGCGCTTTCGCGGACATGGCCGGTGTCGGCGGAACCCACGAGGTTGCTCGAGCGGGTGCTGGTCGCGCTCGGAGCTCGGTGGCGCCGGTAGAGGACCACGGCGGCGGGGCCGAGGTACAGCGCGGAGGTGATCCACACGAGCGTGGTGGCGGGGTGCATGGTGCCGCGCGGGAGTCGGGTGACGGCGTAAGCCAGGTAGGCGGCGCTCGCCAACGAGGCGGCGATGTAGATCCAAGCGACCGGGGTGAGCCAGTCGGGCACGCGGGAGGTCATGTCCATGGGCAGTCCTTCGGTGGTTTCGAGCGAGCGGATGAGGTGGGTTTGAGACGGGGTGATGAGTGGTGGGTGGGCCCGTCCAGGCCCGGCGCGGGAGCAGGGACGGGCCCACCACCAGGAGGTCCCGCGGCCGTGGCCGCGGGCCTCAAGGCCCGGAAGGGGTCAGGAGAGCAGGTTCTGCATGGTGCCGATCTCGCTGGTCTGCGAGGTCGCGATGGTCTTGGCGAGGTCGACGGCGGGCTGGTACTCGCCGTCGGCGACCTCGGTCTCGGCCATGTCGACGGCTCCCTCGTGGTGCTCGATCATCATCGAGAGCCACATGTCCTCGAAGTCGGCGTCGGAGGCGTCCTCGAGCGCGGTCATGTCCTCGTCGCTCATCATCCCGGGCATGTCCATCGAGCCCATGTCGTGGCCGCCGGAGGTGTCGGGGACCTCCTGGTTCCAGGCGGTGAGCCACTTGGTGAAGGTGTTGATCTCGGGCTCCTGGGCGGCCTTGATCTGCTCGGCGAGGTCCTGGACCTCCGGCGACAGGTCGCGACCCTCGGTCATGTCGACCATCTCGATGGCCTGGGCGTGGTGCTGCAGCATCTCTCTGGCGAACTGCACGTCTGCCTCGTTGTGATCAGCGGCCGCGTCGACCGAGGAGCTGCTATCGCTGCTGGAGTCGTCGCTGCCGCAGGCCGCGACCGTCAGAGTCAGGGAGACAGCGAGCGCGGCCCCGGCCAGGGCGCGCCCCGGGCGGCTACGAATGGTCCGGGCAGGTCGGGTGAACAGGTTGGTGCGCATGAGGTGGGTCCTTCGTGTCAGGTGCTGGTGAGCGGGGTCAGGGCGTGCCAGACACGCGTCCACCACAGGGTGGTGTCGCGTGCTGGTGCGCCTGATCAGCACCTGATGACGGAGAACTGCCAGACCGATGGCGGTCCGGTGCCCAGCCGCAGCGAGCGGATGGGGGCGATGCGGGTGAGGGTGAGCCTGGGGAGGGTGACGTAGCCGAGGCCGCGAGCGAGGGCGGGCCACAGCAGCGACAGCGCGACCGCGAGGACGGCCAGGCATATCATCAGCATCGCGCCGGAGTTGTGCCCCCCGTGGCCGCTCATGCCACCGTCATGGCCGCCGCCCGCTGTTGCGGCTCGCGGAGCCTTGTCCGCAGCTTCAGCGCTGGCATCAGCGAGCGCAGCGGTATCGGGTGCGTGGCTGGCGGTGTGGGTCCCGTGATCAGCAGCTTGGTTCGCGTCGGGGGCGGCGTTGGCGCCATGCATGCTCAGCGCGTGCATGCCGAGCAGGCCCAGGAGGAGTCCGAGCACCACGACGGCGAGGCGGGCACGGTTGCCGCGTCCTCGACGGTCGGTGGTGGTCATGATCGTCATGGTTTCCAGTGTGCGGGTGGCTCAAGCAGCCCAAGGCTCGACGTCCCGGGTCGAACGTGTCACACGCCCCCGCGGCTGGGGGTCAGGTAAGGCGTTGAGTTCGCAGCCGCAGCGCGTTCGTGATGACGCTGAATGACGACAGCGCCATCGCGGCCGCGGCGAGCATCGGGGACAGCAGGGTGCCGGTGAGCGGGTAGAGCACTCCAGCTGCGATCGGGATGCCGGCGGCGTTGTACACGAACGCGAAGACGAGGTTCTGGCGGATGTTCCGCATCGTCTTCTCCGACAAGCGGCGGGCGTTGACGATGCCGTTGAGGTCACCGTGCAGCAGGGTCACGGCGGCGGACTCCATCGCGACGTCGGTGCCGCTCGACATCGCGAGGCCGACATCGGCGGCAGCCAGGGCGGGGGCGTCATTGACGCCGTCCCCAGCCATCGCCACGACCTTGCCCTCGCCCTTGAGCCGGTTCACGACGTCGGCCTTCTGATCGGGCATGACCTCGGCCTCGACCCGCTCGATCCCGAGCCGCTGCGCGACCGCGTGAGCCGTGACCTGGTTGTCCCCGGTCAGCATGACCACCTCGATCCCGTCGCCGCGGAGCGCGGCCATGGCCTCGGAAGTGGTGTCCTTGACCGGGTCGGCGATCGCCATCGCCCCGGCCACCGTGTCGTCGACGGCGACGAACACGACCGTCGCGCCCCCACCGCGCAGCTCATCGGCCGTCTCGGTCAACGCCGCCGGGTCGAGGTCGCGGCTGGTCATGAACCCTGCCGACCCGACCGCGATGATCCGGCCCTCGACGGTTCCGACGACACCCTTGCCGGCCGGGGCGTCGAAGTCGGTCACCTCAGGCACCGTCAGACCCCGGTCAGAGGCAGCGGTCAGGACGGCCTGGGCGAGCGGGTGCTCCGAGGCGCGTTCCACCCCGGCGGCCAGCCGCAACACGTCGCTCTCCGACAGATTGCTGGTGCTGCCGTCGGGTGCGGTGACGATGCGGGTGACCGAGGGACGGCCCTGGGTCAGCGTGCCGGTCTTGTCGAGCACGATGATGTCGACCTTCTCCATGCGCTCGAGCGCTTCGGCGTTCTTGATGAGCACACCGTTGCTCGCGCCACGTCCGACGCCGACCATGATCGACACCGGAGTCGCCAGCCCGAGTGCGCAGGGGCAGGCGATGATCAGCACCGAGACCGCCACCACGAGCGCGTGCGCCAAGGCCGGGTCAGGCCCAACGAGCAGCCACGTCACGAACGCGACCACAGCAACCGCGATGACCACGGGCACGAACACCGCCGAGACCCGGTCGACCGTGCGCTGGATCGGTGCACGGGAGCGTTGGGCCTCGGCGACCATCGTGACGATCCGCGACAGCATGGTGTCGCGACCGACGTTGTCGGCGACCATGACGAGGCTGCCGGTCTGGTTCAGCGTGCCCCCGATGACCCGGTCACCCCCGGCCTTGGTGACGGGCATGGACTCGCCGGTCACCAGCGACTCGTCGAGCGAGGAACGCCCGTCCTCGACGGTGCCGTCGACCGGCACCTTCTCGCCGGGCCGCACCCGCAACCGGTCCCCGACCACGATGGCGTCGAGGTCCACTTCTTCATCCGAGCCGTCGGCGGTGACGCGTCGGGCGGTCTTCGGGGTCAGGTTCAGCAGCGCCTTGATGGCACCTGAGGTCTGCTCACGGGCCCGGAGCTCGAGGACCTGGCCGAGCAGCACGAGCACCGTGATGACGGCAGCGGCCTCGAAATAGACGGCCACCGACCCGATCCCCGACGACGCCATCCCCTCCATGCCGGACATGCCGCTGTTGGAACCGGAACCGGAGTCGCTACGGAGCTGGGGCGGGAAGATCCCCGGTGCGAACGTCGCGACCGTGGAATAGGTCCAGGCAGTGCCGGTGCCCATCGCGATCAGCGTGAACATGTTCAGGTTGCGGGTCCGGATCGACGCCCAGCCGCGCACGAAGAACGGCCAACCGGCCCACCACACCACCGGCGTCGCGAGCGCGAACTGCACCAGCACCGACGTCGACGCCGGGACCGCGTCGTGGATGACGTCGAACAGGTGCGAGCCCATCTCCAGCACGAACACCGGCAGCGCCAGCACCAGCCCGACCCAGAATCGGCGCGTCATGTCGCGCAGCTCCTCAGACGGGCCGGTGTCCGCCGTGACCGTCACCGGCTCCAACGCCATCCCGCAGAGAGGGCACGGTCCCGGACCCATCTGACGAATCTCCGGGTGCATCGGGCACGTGTACTCGACATCCGCCGACCCACCGGTCCCTGAACCAATGTCTGCGCTCAGGCTCCCGTGCCCGTGCCGCTCGTGTTCGCGGGCCCCGGGAGCCATGTGCTCGTACGAGTCAGGGTTGGCGACGTACTTGCTGCGGCAGTGCGCCGAGCAGAAGTACCGGGTCTCGCCGTCCCGGGTAACGGAGTGCTCGGTTGTCGCCGGGTCCACCTGCATCCCGCAGACGAGGTCCGTCGCTTGCTCCCCGGATTGGGGGGCGAAACGGTTAGGGACATGTTTCTGAGGGGACCAACTCATACTCCGACCATACCCCCTAGGGGTATCAATGAACCCAGTAACTTCTCCTGAAGGCGCTGCCCCGCCAGCTCGCCGGGGAGCGACGACGCCTAGCTGGGCGCTGGCGCCACAGGTGTTCGGATTCGTCGGGACGCTTCGAGTCGCGAACCGGGTCGCGACTGCGCGAGCCCGGCTCAATTCCGGCTCAACAACTCGCCCGAGTGCTCTCGGGGTGCCTGTGCTCGACTACCCGCGACTCTGCCTGACTGCAACCCCGCCAGCCCCCTGAGCTGCTACTTTGTAGAGGCTGAACGTCGACTGCAGGCGCGCCGAGTCGGCTTTGGACAGGTCTCGAACCGTCTGAGTAGGACTACGGATCAGAAGGTTTGGGGTTCGAATCCCTACAGGCGCGCAGCAGCCCCCGTCGGTCCGCCGGCGGGGGCTTCGTCGTGCTCCCCCGCGGGCCTGCGGCGCGGCGGGATCTCGATGGCCGCTGGCAGCGCCGGCACTGGTGCTCTCGCCGCACGCCGGCCGAGACTGGCGGTCGTGACGCTGCGATGCGGGCTGCTGGTCTTCGACCGGGCCGACCTGATGGACCTCGTCGGGCCGTACGAGGTGCTGCTGACCGCCAACCGCTTGCTCGAGCGCCGCGGACGACCCGCGGCCTTCGAGGTGCTGGTGGTCGGCGAGGGCCCCTCCGACGGGTACGGCGGGCTGACCGTCGTACCCACGCACACGGTCGAGCAGGTGGTGGCCGAGGGTGGCGTCGGGCTGCTGCTCGTGCCGGGCGCCATCGACGTCGACGCGGCCACGCCCGACGCCGTCGCCGCTCTGGCCCCGGCGGCCGACGTCCTCGTCTCCGTCTGCACCGGGGCCTTCTTCCTGCAGCGACTGGGGCTCGTCGGCGACCGGCCGGTGACCACGCACTGGGAGGACGTCGCAGCGCTGCGGGCGACCGGTGCCGAGGTGCGCAGCGACGTCCGGTGGGTCGACGCGGGAGCACTGGTCACCTCCGGCGGCATCCGCTCGGGCATCGACATGGCGCTGCACCTGGTCGAGCGGTACGTCGACCGCGAGCTCGCCGAGGCCACCGCCACGCAGATCGACCACGTCTGGTCGGAGACCCGGTAGCGACTCGGCCCGGCGGACCGCTCGATGTCAGGTCCGGGTCGCCGCTGGCGTCTCCGGACGACCGGATCCTGACAGCGACCGCACGGTCGGGTGATGGGCGCACGCGATAGGAAGGTGAGGCATGCCGTCCATGCGATCACCCTGCAGGCTCTCGCCGCTCGCCATCGGGTGAGCGCGATCGACGGACGTCCGTCGATCGACCGGGGCACCTCGACGATCCTGGTCCCGGCCGAGGGATCGCCGTGGCACTGACGCTGCCGTGCCTGCGCGGAATACGACGGACGCGCTGCCACTTAGGGCCCTCATGAACCTCAGCCACGCACCCCTCCGTCTCGCCACCGGCGCCTTCGTCCTCAACAGCGGCCTGGGCAAGCGCTCGCTGCCGGTCGAGGCGGCCGCCGGGATGCAGGACATGGCGGCCAACGGGCTGCCCTTCGTCAAGCAGGTCAGCCCCGCGACCTTCGGCAAGGCGCTGAGCACCGGCGAGATCGCCCTGGGTGCGGCGCTCATCGCGCCGGTCGTGCCGTCGACGGTGGCCGGCGCGGCGCTGACGGCGTTCGGTGGCGGGCTGATCCAGATGTACCTCAACACCCCCGGCCTGACCGAGGACGACGGCGTGCGCCCCACCCAGGACGGCATCGGCATCGCCAAGGACATCTGGCTCGTCGGCGCCGGCCTCACGCTCGTCGCCTCGGGCCTCGCCGCGCGACGCGCGGCGCGCAAGGTCGCCTGACGCGCCAGCGCTCACAGGAACCCCACAACCGACGCACAACGTCGCGCCAGCGGCGCCGCGCATCGTGGCTGTCACAACGACGGACCAGCCCGAGGAGCGCGACCCATGCCCGACGTACCCGAGCCCGACCTGACCCCGCGGGGACCCGCCTACGAGGGGCGGCTGCTGCCGCGGCCCGACGACGAGGTGGTCGACCAGGGCGTCGGCTTCGACGTCGCCACCCTCGTCACCCGCCGCAGCGTGCTCGGCGTCGTCGGCCTCGGGGTCGGCACGCTGGCCCTGGCCGCCTGCGGCGCGGGCTCCGGCTCGAGCAGCGGCTCCGCGGCCGCGGCGACGAGCAGCACCACCTCCGACGGCGAGATCCCGGAGGAGACCAACGGCCCCTACCCGGCCGACGGCACCGCCGACCTCAACGTCCTCGAGGACTCCGGCATCGTGCGCAGCGACATCACCTCCAGCCTCGATGGCGGTACGACCGTCGACGGCGTGCCGCTCAGCCTCACCTTCACGGTGGTCGACATGGCCAACGACGACGCGCCGTACGCCGGTGCGGCCGTCTACGCCTGGCAGTGCGACGCGCAGGGGCGCTACTCGATGTACAGCGAGGGCGTGGAGGACGAGACGTTCCTCCGTGGCGTGCAGGTCGCCGACAGCAACGGCGAGCTGACCTTCGCCACGATCGTGCCCGGCTGCTACGACGGACGCTGGCCGCACATCCACTTCGAGGTCTACCCCGACGCCGACTCCGCGACCGACGTGGCCAACTGCATCGCGACCTCGCAGGTCGCGATCCCCGAGGAGATCCTCGGCGACGTCTACGCCCTCGACGCCTACAGCGGCTCCGCCGACAACCTCGCCCGCGTCGGCAGCATCGACGACGACGGCATCTTCGGCGACGGCTACGACCTGCAGCTGCCGACCCTCAGGGGCGACGCCGAGTCGGGCTTCGTCGGCTCGCTGACCGTCGACGTCGACACCACCACCGAGCCCGGCAACGCCCAGATGGGCGGCGGTGGCGGCGGCATGGGCGGCGACCCGCCCTCCGGCCCGCCCCCCTCCGACCGCTGACCACCCCACCCCCACCCCTGGAGACACCCATGTTGCAGAACCTGTCCGGCTGGCACGCGCTGGTCATCCTCACCATCGTCCTGCTCGTCTTCGGCTCCGCGAAGCTGCCGGCCCTCGCCAAGGGCGTCGGCCAGTCGATGCGGATCCTCAAGGACGAGGTCCACACCGACGACCGCACGCGCAGCGACGCCGCCGCCGACCACGCGGCCGCGCCGAGCGGCGTACGCCAGGTCTCGTGAGCACCGCCGCCGTCGCCCGGGGCACGATGCCCGTCGCCTCGCACGTCCGCGAGGCGCGCCGGCGGGGGCTCCGTGCGGCGGCGGCCCTGCTGGTCGCGATCGCGGTCGGGTTCGCCCTCTCCGAGCAGGTCGTCGACGTGCTCCGCTCCCCGATCGAGCAGCTCGCCGCCGACCGGGTCGCGAGCCTCAACTACGACACCGTCACCGGTGCCTTCGACCTCCGGCTCAAGATCGCGATCTACGCCGGCATCGTGCTGTCGAGCCCGGTGTGGCTGCTCGAGCTGTTCGCCTTCGTCACCCCGGGCCTGAGCGGGCGCGAACGCCGCTGGACCTACGGCTTCCTGGCGAGCGCCGTGCCGCTCTTCGCGCTCGGCTGCGCCTTCGGGCTGTGGATCTTCCCCCACGTGGTGGAGGTGCTGACCGGCTTCGCGTCGTCGGAGGACAGCACGATCCTCGACGCGACGTACTACGTCGACTTCGTGCTCAAGCTCGTCGTCGCCGTGGGCGTCGCCTTCGTGCTGCCCGTCTTCGTGGTGCTGCTCAACCTGATGGGCGTGCTCAGCGCCGCCACCCTGCGGCGCAGCTGGCGCCTGGTGGTCGTAGCCATCACGCTCTTCAGCGCGCTGGTCACCCCGGCGGCCGACGTGCTGTCGATGTTCCTGGTCGCCGCACCCATGTCGGCCCTGTTCGGCGCCGCCCTCGGCATCGCCCACGTCCACGACCGCCGCGCGGTCGCCGCCTCACGTCGCGACAAGGAGCTCGCACCGTGTTCGGACTGACCTTCGAGAAGCTCTTCGTGGTGGCAATCGTCGCCGGCCTCGTCATCGGCCCGACTCGGCTGCCGGCGTACGCCCAGCGGCTCGCCGACACCGTCGGCTCGTTCCGCGCGTTCATGGACGCCAGCAGGGCGCGGGCCGCCGCCGACCTGGGCGAGTGGACCGAGCTCGATCCACGCCGCTACGACCCGCGGCGGCTCGTGCGGGAGGCGCTTGACGCACCCGCGGCGTACCCGCCGTCGGTGTACGCCGAGGCGGCACGGGTCCGGCCCGGTCAGCGCTACCTCGTCACCGGCTCGGCCGCCCACCCGCAGCGGGTGCTGCTCGATTCGCTGCCGCCGGACGACCCCCGCCGGCTCGCTGCTCAGCCCCTCGAGAACCCGAGCGCCCCGGCCAGCTCGCTCAGCGTGCCGACCACGTCGCTGCCCACCGGCACGACCTGAACGCAGACGTGGTCGGCGCCGGCGTCGAGGTGGGCCCGTACGCCGTCGGCGAGCCTTTGCGCGTCGCCGTGCACGACGATCTCGTCGACGAGCCGGTCGCTGCCGGGCAGCGCGACGTCGTCGTCGGTGAACCCACCGCGCTTCATGGTGCGGGTGTAGTTGTCGAGCTGCAGGTAGCGGCCGAGGAACTGCCGCGCCTTCTCGCGCGCCGCGTCGGCGTCGGTGTCGAGCACGACCGTCTGCTCGGCGGCGATCACGGCGTCCTGACCGAGGTCGGTGCGCATCTCGGCAGTCTGCGACGGGATCGTCAGGTAGGGGTGGGTGCCCATCGACCGCTCGGCCGACGTCGCGAGCATCTTGGGTCCGAGCGCCGAGAGGATGCGCACGTCGACGGGCACGCCCTCGGCGTCGAGCACGTCGAGGTAGTCCCACATCGCCTGCAGCGGCTTGACCCGCTCCGGCGTCGCCTCGCGGTGGCCTGAGCCGATGCCGAGCAGCAGGCGGCCGGGGAAGCGCGCCTCGATCCGGTGGTACGCCTCCGCCAGCTCGACCGCGTCGGCCGACCAGATGTTGGTGATGCCGGTGGCGACGACGAGGGCGTTGGTGGCTTCGAGCAGGCGCTCGGCCGCCTCGAGGTCGGCCGGTGGTGACCCGCCGAGCCAGAGCGCTCCGTAGCCGAGGTCCTCGATCTGCTTCGCCATGCCGGGGTCGACGTCGCCCACCCCGCGCCACACACCCACCGTGCCGAGTCGCTGCTGCCAGGCCATGTCACAGGCGTACCCGCGCATGAGCCTCCCTCGCGCGGGACACGTAGCGCCCATGCGCAAGGTGATCGGTGGCGTCCTCGCCCTCGCGGTGGCCGCGATGCTCGTGGTCGTCGCGGTCGTGGCGCTGCGCGTGACCGGCGTCGGGCTCCCGTTCGGCAGCGACGAGGTCGACCGCAGCCAGCCGGCGCTGCTGACCGCCGTACGGGACGTGAGTCGGTACGACGCCGCCACCGGCACCTTCCAGGTCGTCGTCGACCTCGAGGACGACACCCGCTTCGTGCCCGACTTCATCTCCGGACGCCGCTCGCTCTTCGTCGCCTCCGGCACCGTCGACGCGTACATCGACCTGTCGTCGCTCGGCGACGGCGACCTGTCGGTCTCCGAGGACGGCCGCTCGGTATCGATCGACCTGCCGCCCGCCGAGCTCGACCAGCCCAACCTCGACCAGTCGGCCACGCGCCTGTTCTCCCAGGACCGCGGCCTGCTCGACCGCGTCGGCGACGCCCTCTCCGCCTCCGACCAGCAGGAGCTCTACCTCTCCGCCGAGGAGCGACTCGCCTCCGCGGCGCAGGAGTCGGACCTCCGCGAGCGGGCGGAGTCGAACACGCAGAAGTTTCTCGAGGGCATGCTTGGTGCACTGGAGTACGACGACGTCACCGTCACGTTCGACGCACCGCGGAGCGAGTAGCTCAGCATCGGACCGTCGACCTACGGCAGCTAGTAACCCTTTCCGATCATCCAGGTCACGACGTCAAAGACTCTGATGGCCGAGACTGCCGGGCTGACGCGGGCACTCGATCGGAGCTCGAGGAGCCGGTCGTGCAAGCCTGCGTCGCGCTGCAGCTCTGCCCGCAGCGGCTCCCACAGTGACTTCGTGCCGAGGACGTCTGCGATCACCGTGTCGTAGATCGGCCTCAACCTCGGCCGCTTCCGTGCGAAGAGCTTTGACGCCGTCGTGGGCCCAATGTCGGGAAGCTGTGTGAGCCTCATCCAGAGACGAGACCCAGCCCAGTCCTCTGCCCACGCCACTTTCTCGTTGACGAGATCGCGATCGGGCCCGAGCTCCTCGAGGAGCGCAGAGAATTCGGCGGACGAGGTGTCGAGCAGCTCGAACGCGGCTTTCGCGGGAACCTCGACTGAGAGGAAGGTGACGGCAACCAGATCGTCCGCTGTGATGAGGTTTGCGGAAGTGGCGCGGGTCCGTGAGCTGTCCCACGTGTCGAACCGCGCTCCCGTGAAGGCCCTCCCCGCGTGGTCGCCCAGTCCGAAGTACGGGACTGCTGAAGGTCTGGTTGTCACTTGGGGTGTGTGGTTTCAGGCCGCGTCAGCGGCCGTGTAGATGGTCTCAAACTCGATCGGGGTGAGCTTGC